>JABIRI010000246.1 GCA_018667915.1 Opitutaceae bacterium
CGAGGTCTCCATCGTTGTCGAAATCTTCAATCTCGGCTCCGAATACCCCGTGCATGGGGTAAAAATAAGCCAACTCGAAGTTCAGTTCACCGCGATTGAGGTAGATCCGGATACCGTGATCGGGTTTTAAGGTATTGTAGGGGTCGGAGTCGCCGTTGTCGCCGTTTAGCGTGAGAATATCCATCCGCCCATCTTGATCAAAGTCGCGCAGTTCGAGACCGGTATAACCAAAGGTGGCCGATTGCATGGTGATCGGGTGCGGTTCGAATTGGGCGTCACCTTGATTCACCAGAATGCTGAGTCCTTCGCGGGCGTGGCTAGCGAGGACGGCGATGTCGGGTTTTCCATCACCGGTAAAGTCGTGGACTTGAGTTTGCACGATACCCGGCTGTTCGAGGAGTTTGATGGGAGTAGATTCGTATGATGTCGTGTCTGAAACGCCAAGATAGAGGCTCAGGTTTCCGGTGTAGTCGCCAAAGTTGCTGATGAGTGCGTCGGGTAGGCCATCGGAATCGATATCGTGGCGCACAAAATCCGAGGGGCGATGCAGTCCGGTGAGGAGAACTTCGAGCCCATAGAACAGCCCCCCTACGACGCGGGCGCGCTGCATTTCCCCGAATCCTTCGCCGATGCGGGAGGCAAATAAGTCACCGATATTGAGCAGTAGGATCTCATTGGCCTTAAACTCTGCTTCCACGAGCACGACACCGGGCGCGTCGTGCTGACCTATCAGGTCTCCATCGCGGTCGAGGATTGTTAGTTTCTCGGTGAGACCGTCATGCACGAGTATTTGCCGGCGCTCTTCGTCGATCAGGACCATCGAGGTCAGGGCTCGTGGTTGTTGGTAGCGGTGGGGTTTTTCGTGGAATAGCGAAGCCAGTGAATCGGGCGCAGGATGATCGATTTGATCGCGCGGTGTGGCGGGCGCATTTTCGAGGTAGTAGCGCTGGAGGTCCTCCCAATCGGCGCCAGAGATGAGCGGAGAGGCAGGTTGCATCCCCGCGGTTGCGATGAAGTCTTTGCGCGCGGCTAGTATCGCTTGTTCTTCGGGGTGGAAGGACTGGGTGTCATCTTCGATACCGAGAAAATAGCCCATGTAGGTCAGGCAGAACTCCCAACTTTCGCGGGTGAGTTCAGTAGGCTCGGGTAACTGGTGACACGTCGCACAATGCGTCGCGGCGAGAGATTGCCCGCGTGGAGAGCCGAGAGGTATTTCTGCGGCAGCTCGCAGTCCCGCTGGTGCAGCGGTGACCAGGCAAAGGAATAGAACTGGGAGGATACGTAGCACCAATGGTTTGGTAGTAGTTCTGGAGGATCATTCCAAGAGTGAATGCGATGGGGATAGGATACGGCGAAGTTGGGGGCGCGTCTGAGGCAAGGCGGTTCCAACTCACCTGTCTTATTCGGACACAAAAAAGAGCCCGCTCGAATTGAGCGGGCTCTGAAACTATTTTGAACTAGATCAGGTTCTTAGAACTTGAACGTATTCGAGATGAAGAACTGGCGTTCGTTCGGGATACGAACGAGAGCCACTTGTCCGTCAGGATTGATGGTGACGGGGATGTCGTCGTTACCATTCTTGCGGTAGAGATTACGCGCATTGATTTGAATGGTCCAGTCAACCTTGTCGCTGAGCTTGCGACGGTAACGGAGGAACATGTCACCATTCATTTCCTTAGGTCCGAGGCGAGGATTCGCTACGTCAGGAATCGCGGCGCCGAACTCATCCAAGATGGTTGGGTAACCGGCGGCGATTGCACTTTGGTAACGGAGGGAACCACCAATGGACAGACCATCGAGACGACCTTCGAGGAAGTCGTAACGGGCTGTTAGATTGGTGCGCCATTCGCGTTGCTCAGGAGTAGCAGTGCCATCGAGAGCCTTTTCAGCGCGAAGAACGCGGAGAACCGCTTCGTAACGGGAAGCACCGATGGCGCCCGTCTCAACCTGGAATGGGCTGTCGCGGATATCGTGCAGACCGAGGTCCTTGATGCGTTGGGCAATCTCGAGAGCGAGAGGAATTGCGACCGGACCGGTGTTGGAAGTAACCGTGGACTGCTGCGCTACGTTGAGCGAGAGGCTGAGGTTATTGGTCACCTTACCGACGATGTCGATTTCCTTACCGGTAGCCACAAAGTCACGAGTGGATTGGAGCGAACCATCAAGAGGATCGTTGTATTCTTCGATCTGATTACCGGACTTAACGACCCGGTAGTTATAAATCGCCTGAACCTCGGGAGGGAGGATCTGGAGAAGTTTGGCGTAGTATTCGTCATACGAATTCACCCCGATCAAATCAGCATCGGTGCCGGTGAGGCGTTGGCGATTGCTTGGGTTTGTGGTGGTGGTGAGCAGGGCGTCAGCTGCGCTTGGGAAGAGCGGCAATCCACTGTCTTCCGAGTCAACGATACGGTTGAGGTAGAAGTCCATCCGACCTACGATTTGACCGAGTTGGCCACCGAGGTTGGTGCGGGAGTTGGCGTTAACCGTTTCGAAGTCATTGAAACGGATCGCGAGGCGATTGCCGATTTCGACCGAGAAGCCCCATTCCTTAGTGGTGCCCAATGGGCTCGCGAGCGGTTGATTAAGGATGTTAACCTGACCACCGGCGGGCTGGAAACTCTCGGCCTCGTAGTAGTGACCACTGAGGTTGAGATTCCAAGGGAGTTCACCGAGCCAGTTTTCCGGATAGTGACCTACCACACTCCAAGTCGTCGTATCGTCTTTATCGACGGCGAAGGGAGTGGCCTCCAATTGCTGCAGAGCAGGATTGAAGTTACCGTCCGTTTCGTTCTCACCGGGATCGTTCAAACGTAGCGCGGTTGAACCGCTAGGACCACTTGGAGCAGTCTCTTGAATACGACGCCAAGTGGAGAGTTCATCCTCACGCGAAGCATACATACCCACGAGATTGCCGCCGAAGAACTTGCTTTGAAGACTGAAGGCCTGCGACTCGAGGGTGGTTTTGCTGATGCTCAGATTCGAAACGTTTTCGATAATCCGCCATTCGTTGGTGCGGTCGGTGTCGATGTTGCCGGCATTATCAAAATACCAGATGCCATACTTGTCACCAATGGCAGGGAATCGGGTTTGGATACCACCATCCAAATCCAAGCGAATCTGATCGGGGCTGGAGAGACCACTAGTGTCTGGTCCGAGATAAACCTGACTCTTTACGATACGGCGGAAGTTATTGTTATCACCGTTGGAGATGTGAGGGCTGCCAGGATACTTGCCTTGGTCTGCCCACCACGCACCACGATTGCCTTTGGAGCGGCTCTTGTTTTCACGGTCTTCGTAAAGACCAGTGAGGGTGTGGGTGCCCATCATCTTGCCGAACCAACCGTCGTTTAAGTCCTCGAAATCGAGTTGACCGTAGAGCGTAGCACGGAAGGTGTCCTGTTCAGTGTGTTGCACGGTGCGAGTGTTATCATTCCAACGCACAAAGGGACGACCCAAGTTTTCATTGGCCAAACGGTCAGCTACGCCATCGAAATCGGAGTCAGCAGGGGAGTGCTGTTGGGTGATATCGATGTAAATCTGCTTGCTGTTACCACTCGAGAAGGCGTTGAAGCTATCTTGGGTGCGGCTCTGTTGATTCCAAGCGAGCTCCAAGCCCATCTTGCCATCAAAGAAACCTTGTTCGAGGTAGAATTGAGAAACATCAAAATCGGTGTAAACGCGATTGGTGTCACCCTGGAACAGATTGTTGTGATAATCGAAGATGTCACGATTGGTCAACGATCCAGCGCTGTAACCAGGTCCAGCAGTAGCTGCGTTGGTCGCACGGAAATCTTGGGTGGCGAAACCGTTGGGACGCCAGCGGCCCATGATGCCTTGGATGCCGGAGAGGGCAGGGTCATTCCAACCGGGTGCAGTTCCAGCAGCAGGGCTGTTGAAGTTGATGGCCGGGAAGAGGAAGTAAGGAACAAATGAGAGCACGTCACCCAGTCCCGAGCGGTCGATCCGATTGACTGTCGTTTGAGGAATCAATTGGCCCTCAATATCGGCGTATTCCTGAGCGGTTAGACCGGCAGGCACAGATACAATACCGGCGTTGATGGCACCCAAAACTTGAGCGGAGGTCAGCGCTTGGTTGGAAATGTTGGACAAGAGGGTTCCTGGCACGGAAAGCGCGCGATTCACATCTTCTTGGCTACCAAGTCCGTTCCACCAGGAGGAGAATGCATCGGTAGGAGGAATGGTGTCGGGCGGATTGCGCTCGATTTCACCTTTTTCGAAGGAACCCTTGATGGAGGTCTTACCGAACCAGCTATCTTTGTTGTCCTTGCGGAGGGTGAGATCGAAATTAACGTAGTAACGTTCGTCAGTCTCGAAGGCAGGCTTCTGCTTGAAGACAACTTCTTCGTTCAAGTAGTTCACCCGAATGGCCAAACGATCCTCAATGATGGTTTCATTGAAGTCGAAGGTCGCACGGTGACCACCTCGGTGACTCACGCGGAACCCAACTTCACCAAAACGTTGTCCGATACGGGCAATGTTGGTGGTGTTGTTGATGATACCTCCAGGCGAACCGAGACCGAAGAGAATCGAGTTCGGACCGCGATTCACCTCAACACGGGAAGTATTGTAGGAATCGAAGGGGATCGAGGTTTGGAAGTAATCCCGAGTGGTGGACGCGCTGCTGAGACCGCGAACGCGTTGGCCGGTTTGAGGATTGTTGCGAACGCCATTGGTGTTGTTCGAACCATCACCGTCGGAGAAGTTACCGAGAACACCGCCAACTTCCACATTACCGATCAAGGAAAGCAGCGACTCACCGTCGGTTGCACCTGTATCAGTTAAGAAGTCTTTGGTTGTAATTGAGATCGACGATCCGAGGTCACGGATGTCGGATCGGATACGAGAACCGGCGAGGGTTGAGGTGGCGGCGTAACCGCCATCTTGAACGTCTTCGACGGTAAACGGACTGAGCTCGAAGACTTCTTCGTCGTCCGGATTGCTGGTTCCTTCCGAAACCTGAGCAAAGCCGAGGGTAGCTGTCGCTAACATCCCGGCGATTGTGTATTTTATCCTATAGGTCATAGTAGGTAGGGTTTGGTGCTGGTGAATTAAGAACTTCACGAAGGGGTTTTGGATGACGGCGTCAGGGTGACGAGTCACGTGTATATTGTAGACAATCTCTCCGTTCGGGAGATCAAAAAACTGAGGGGGTAGGTTATTTTGAGGGGCGCTGGTGTTGAGTCAGACTAGGGGTCATCGCCTAGTTCAGGGCGGAGTTGACGATTCTAGAGCGTCTTTCTCGAGAATGAATTTTCGGAAAATGACTGAACAGTTCAGCAGGACCTTGTAACGTTGGGCGGCTTTTCTACCTCTGTAACGGTGAAATTTTCGCAGGCGTCTGAAATCCTAGATCAACATTAAGCGATCTCCGGCATATTTAATTCACGTGAGAGCCCCGATTTTTACTCAAGATCAGGTTTTTTAAGCGCGCTGGGGGCCATGAATCGTTCTCGCACGAGTTGGAGTGGCAGGTCTTCTCGATTTCGTGGTCGTGATTGCCAGGGGTCTAAGTGGATATCAGGCAGTAGAGCCTGCATTTTTGCGGTCAATTCGTCCATTTTACGCTTACGAGCCGTCATCCGCTCGGTGAGATGGCGAATTTGGTCCTCAATTGAGAAAGAGATGCTCAGATCGGAGCCGGGGCGAACATTGTCCAACTGGTCCCGATTGAGGTCGAGCATTTGGGCGTCCAGGTAGTTTTCGATCATTGAGCGATTAATTTTCACAAATTCCACGTAAGCAATGACTTGACGTATAGTTGCTCTATCCAACTCTTGGTTGAGGTCGGCTTCTCGGTCGGCGGTCGATTGCCCGCCGGGCCAGATACTCATCTCTAGCTTTAATGTCTGTATGGCAGTGAGATAGCGCTCTTCGATTTCGGAAGAGAAGGAAGGGCGGTGATTTGCCCACCAGCGGTTGTATTCTCGAGGCTTAGCCGCATCGAGCACCTTGTCCAACGGGTCCGCCGGTCCGCCGCATCCCATCAGAAGTAGTAGCGCCACGACGACCGCGGTTCGGAGGGCGGAAGTTCGTGTAAACCAGCGCTGCATACCGGAAGTGGGCGGAATATTAAAAAACCGTCACATTGCGGTGACGGTTGAAAATAATGAAAATCTAAGGACGGGGCCTATTTCTTGGTTTTGGCCGTAGCTTCCTTCTTGCGCTTCAAATAGGCCTCACGGCGTTTACGTTTTTGGATCTTGTTGGTTTGTTGTCCCATGGCGGTGATACTTGGCGGACCAATCGGCAAAACTAAAGCGGAAAAATCACTAACGGCCTGAGAAGCTCTTGGCCGAAGCCCATCCCCGCGTCAAAATGAAGCCTCTTCATCCCCTTCGATGCTAATGCCGTGACGCTCGAGGGTGATGCCCATTTGCCGGTCGTATTCGGCGAGAGACCTCTGCAGGTCCGTCTGCGCCCGGTCCACCGCGATCTGGGTATTGGCCAAAACCTCCTGTTGCGTGAGCACAAAAAACGTATTGCCGGTTCCGGCCCGAAGTTTTTTCAACTCCGCATCAAGATTCTGCACCGCGAGTTGGTAGGAATGCTCGCTCACATCGACCCGTTTCTTAGCGGTTTCGATTTGAGACGCCGCGTTGCCCATATCGACGACGATGTCCTGTTCGATTCCCGAAAGAGCCAGCTCGGCTTGCTGTTGGGCGAGGCGGGCAGAGCGGTAGCGACCTCGTTCGGTCGCGAAAGTGAGGGGGATGGAGACAACCGCACCTAGACTGTAAGAGCGGCTATCACGCTTGCGCACCGAATCCCAACTCGTGCCCGAGTTCGTATCGAGGCCGTTGTAGCCGAGCGACCCGACGAGATCCAGTTGGGGCAGGAGTTGGTTCTTGCGGAGGCGTCGCGTGATATCGGTGCGTTCCACGTCGATGAGCGCCTGCTGATAGTCGGGGCGGCGCTCGAGGGCAGGTTCGAATTCCGTGGCTGGGTTCGGTGTGTGGCTGGGAAATGCCGGAGGCTCGGCGATGACGAGCTGACGAGAGAGTAGCGCGACACTGGTGTCGTCCGAGATGAGGCGCTTCAATTCATTCTCGGCGACCTTGACCCCGCGTTCGGCGATGAGAATGGCTTCTTCGCGAGCGGCCACGCGAGAACGGGCGGAAATGACATCGGCCTGGGAAAGGTCGCCGGCGCGAGCACGTTTGATGTTCTCGTCGAGCAGGCTCTGCGCGAGGCCACGGGAGGTTTCGGCGGTCTTGAGTCGCTTGTTAGCGAAGTCCAATTCGAGGTAGGCGTTGATGACGCGCGTGACGGTATTCATCACCGATGCCCGATAACGCCAGCGGGCAGAATCATGGGAGGCAGCCGCCAGCCGCACACCGGCCAGATTGGCTTCAAACCCGAAATCTTTGAGCAGAGGTTGGGTGACTTCGAGGCCGCCGAAACTGTAGTAGTTGTCGGAGAATCCGTTGAAGGTGCCGCGTCGGTTTTGCGAAAAACCGCTGATACTGTAGGTCGTGCCGATGGGGGTGCGTCCGCCGAGACCCAAGCTCACGGAATCGGTCTCTACGACGGAAGCTGGGGGGCGGGCGCCGGAGAACGGATCGGTGGACACCGGCGAACCATCACTATTGGAGGTGATGTTCCCGCGAATGCCGGGGTGAAAGGCGCCCCATTCCGCGTCAAGATCGGCGGCCGC
>JABIRI010000043.1 GCA_018667915.1 Opitutaceae bacterium
CGTCGTCGATTAGAATGACGGTCTTCCCGGTTACATCGAACGGAATGATGGTGGGGCGAGACTCCTTGGGGATCGGATTGCGCCCAATGTCATCCCGATAAAACGAAGTATCGAGGTCACCGGTCGGAACAGTGGGGTCCACCGCCGCGGAAATACGACGGGCAAGTTCCAGGCCACCATTGGCGATTCCGATGAAACAGAGGTTAGATCGGTCTCCGTGGCGTGCTTGAATGGCGGAAGCGATCTCCGCGATGGCAGCGTGGAGGCGAGGGGCGTCGAGAGTCAGCGGCGCAGGCACAAGTTCCGGTTTTGAAGAGGCGGTGCGAAGGGCTCAAGCGGTAAGTGCTTTTGACGCCCCAAAACCGCAATTAATCGCTGCTAAATGCAAAGCGGTCCCGCAGAGCGGTGCAGGGTTTTTCGAATCCCCGGTAGACCAAGGCGCTTAGGCCGATGGTAATCACGATAAAGAGCAAAAAGGCGACGGAACCGGCAACCGGATTGGCATTAAAGTCAGGCATCCATCGCTCCATCAAGAATCGGAGCACGAGCATGTGGCTGAGATACATGGAGTAGGACCAGCAGGCCAACGCACGAATCCCCGCGTCCAGTGCTTCGGATCCCGTCGATTTGGCGTGTAGACCTAGCGGCAACAGGCAGGCGAAGCCGAAGGAGACCAGATTGAATCGAAGGGTTTCCGAAAATAGCCGGGTTTGGGCTTCGTCGGGTGCAAACAGGGTGGTGTAGGCGTAGAGCAGTCCGATCAATCCGACGATGGCAACGGGCCACCGCACTTGCCGAAAAAGCTCCGGATGCCGTAGCGAGATCCAAGCGGCGAAGATACCTACCATCATCGCGTCAAAACGGGCGATTGTGACCACGCGGGGCTCCACCGTCCATGAAATCGCCGGATCGCTGCTGAACCGCCACCGCACCCAGGTGGAGAAAATGTAGAAGATCGCACCGGCACCGAGAAATACGACGTCTCGAGGGAGCTTCGCTTTCAAGAGCAACCACATCGCCGCGGGAAACAGCAGGTAGAACCACTCCTCGACGGCGAGGCTCCACGACTCCGGGAAGAAGAAGACCCCGTAACTGGCGAAATTCTGAATGAAGACAAGATAGCCCCAGAACTGGTCCCACGGGACCGTTTGAGGAAACACCCACAGGATCACGGCCAAGTTGATCAGCAGGAACAGTAGGTATGCGGGTAGGGTGCGGAACCAACGTCGGGACCAGAAACGCAACAGCTCGGTAGGTTGGGCCAGCCGTTCGCTGGTGCGCCAAAGGATGCGGCCGATCAGGAATCCGCTGAGCACGAAAAACAACTCCACGCCGTAGTATCCGAGGTGTCCGAGGTAACCGAGTAGGAACGTCCAATTGCCAATCGGAATGGGCGGCACATGCGGGTAAAGGAAGATCAGCCCGTGAGCGACGAGCACCCCGAAGATCGCACCACATCTCAGTAGATCGAGACCGATGATGCGGGGGGACGGAGAGCTCATGCGAGGGCGAGTGTGTTTTGGGGACGATCCTGGGCAAGATTCTAAAACCTCGTTTGCCTCGACGGGTTTGCCTCAGGGGTTAAAAACAAAAACCGCCCCGCCGGTAAAGGCGGGACGGTTGATCCACTGACATACTCGACCCTGAGGGTCAGGGAACTTCGTAGATCTCGGCGAGTGCCTCGCCGTTATTGGCGTCGGATGGCGTGATCTGAATGGTGTAGTTGCCCGGATCGAGCAGCGACAAGGTGGCGGCGTCTCCGGAACCCGCGCCGAGCTCGAAGGCCCCGACGAAGTTAGTGGCGGAGAGCAATTCGAAGACGAAGTCGGCGTTGCTCCAGTCGCCGTTGGAGAGGACGGACCGTTGATCGGAATCAAAGATCGTGAGCTGCGGATCGCCGATGGTGTTGGGCACCCCGTAGGTGGCCAGCGTCGGACCGATGCCGCGGACGAGTAGGGTGCGTTTGCCGGTGCCTTGGAGACTCATACCCATAATCAAGGCGTCTGCACCTTCGGCGGCGCTGCTGCGCACCGAGACGTTGACGAGTTTCGAGGTCGGATTGGCATCGGCGTCATAAACTTCGAGGATTACAAAACCGCCTTGGCCATCGGATCCGGTTACCTGGGCGGTGTAGGATGCAGTGGCGGGCAGGCTCACCAGCAGGGCGGCATCACGGCTACCGGTGTCGATGCCGAAGGCACCAACGGCGGTGAATGCACCGGCGATCGAGGAGTCCCAATCGTCGTTGGTCGCGACCACGTTTTGATTGCTGTCAAAGACGGTGACTTTTGGATTGGGCATGACCCCGGTGAGGCCGTAGTTCAGCAGACCTGGGTCCACCGCGCGGATGAGGACCTGCTTGGAACCACTGCCGCGAATCACGAAGCCGGGGGTGATCACCTGGCCGGGAGCGGCATTGGTGCGCACCGAGATGTTACGTAAGGTCGAGGCCGTTTGGCTCAGCGAAACCGTGGCGGCTTGTGACGTAATCGTGCCGCTGCTGTTGGTGACCCGCACCGTGTATTGGCCGGCGTCAGCAGAGTTGGCGTTGTTGCGCAGCAGGATCGAACCGGTTTCGCCGGAGAGGATGACGCCGTTGAGATACCATTGATAGGTGATGTTCGCGCCAACCGCGGAAGCGGCGAGAGCAAAGGTTCCGCCCGGAGCCACGACTTTGTCGAAGGGCTGCAGCGTGAATGCCGGAGCGCCCGCGCCGTTTACCGTGACCGTGCCCGCGGTAAAGGTGGTGGTGCCGATGATGTTGGTCACGTTGACCGTGTAGGTGCCGGACGTCGCGTTCGTGACTTGAGGAACCACGTAGGGGTTCGACGTGGCGCCATTGATCGCGACACCGTTCAAGAACCACTGGTAGGCGAAAGGTCCGATTCCATCGATTTGGATGGGGAGCACCAGACGTTGGCCGAGGGCGGAGCTGAAGTTGCCGATGACGAAATTCGAATCAACCGCAGGTGCGGCCGTGGCGACCTGACCAATGGAGACATTGGACGCGTCGGCGAAGGAATATGATCCACCCCAACTTCCCCAACTTTGAGAAGTAACGCCGTTGGCGGTCGAACCCGAGTAGGATGATTGTCCTTCGACGATATTGATGGTGACCTCGGCGGTTTGGCCGGGAGCGACAACGCCGGCGTGGACCGCGGCGTGGGCCACCGAGCTATCGTCGGTGTAGATGCCGGAGCCCCAAACGGAGCCGCCGGTTGCACCCGTTACGGAGAACTGGAGCGATTGGCCTACGCGGTTGCGGAATCCAACCAAGTTACTGGGAGCGGCGATTACGTCGGCCGAAATGGAACCGGTGGATCCGGTGTCATCTCCGGCTTCGCCAACGGCACCACCGGACGAAAGGGTGGTGATCTCGGCGGTAGTCAATGCGCGGTTGTAGATGCGAATTTCATCAAAATCCCCCTCGAAGAGATCGAGGCCATTGTCCGCACCGGCAATCGCCAGCATCGCGCTGGTGAATTGTTTGAGGGGCGTCGCAGCGGTGTCTTCGAAGACCTGTTGGCCATCGAGATAGAGACGCAATGCACTGCCGCTGTGGGTCATGGTGACATGGCGCCATGCTCCGCTTTCCGATGTTTCGAGCGTCGCGGTTTCGGCTGACTTATCGATACTGCCGCCGGTGGGGCTGGTGTAGTAGCTCGCGAAACGGCGGGGGTTGTTGGTGCGGGAACCGTCGAGGAAGGTGCCATAGTAGTGACAGGATTGGCCCGGCACCACGACGGCAACCATGCGAGGGTTGAAGGTGCCTCGGCCGCGAACGCGCACAAAGTAGGAGATCGAAACGGCTTCGGAACTGAAGCTCTGGTTTACAATGGCCCGCATGCGAACGCTATCGGTCTTAAGCGCTCCATTTTGCGCTCCGGCGGTAATTGCGGAAACGGATCCGCCTACGGCGCTAAGATCGACGCCACGACCGGAATCGTCTTTCAGGAGATTTTGCGGATCATCAAAAGAGTAGTAGGCGAGCAGATCACCGGAGCTTCCGCCGCCGGAACCCCCACCGCCTCCGCTTCCACCCCCGCCACCGGAACCGCCGGCTGCAGCGGTGAAGCCGGTGCTGGCGTTGATTTTGTATTTGGTGGTGCCGTTGCCCACCAATCCACCGTAGTCAGAGCTGAGCGCGCCATTCGCGATCGTTGCGCTGGTGATGGCCAAGTTGGTGAGTTGGGTGCCGCCCGTGAAGGAAACTGCGCCTCCGGCGGTAACCGTGCCCGTCAGCGCACCTTGGTTGAGAGTAATCGCACCTGCCGCGGTGACGTCGGCGATATAGACGCCAAAGCCGGATTCCAAATTAAGGGGACCGGCAGAAACAAGGGTGTTCATGGAGCCGACATAGCGGCCGGCCAGATCGGCTTGCGCTTGGACTCCGGTAGCTAGCAAAAGCGCTCCGACCAAGGTGGTCGCGGCGCGCAGTAGGGTGGGTCGAGTGAGTGTAAACATGACAATACGTGGGTCGTTGCCCGGAATTGGGCCATCGCCACCTTATTGCATATGAGGGATTCCCTCCATACGCACACTTGCGTAGCCCGTCGGCCGCCTCAGCCCGTCAACCACTCGGCCAGCGCACCGTCATCGGGGATATGCGCGCCAAATTGATAGTCCTTGGAGAGTAGAGTGGCGTAGGCGGGGTCGACAAACCGCTGACAGTGCAACAGCACCCGTGTCTGGTGACCCGGCGCCCGCACCAGCCGACCAAGCCCCTGGTTCACCTTCTGCAGACCGGGCACCCGGTAAACCAGATCGAACGCCCGGTCCCGGGTCTCGGGTGCCCGCTCCAGTTCCGCCAGCCAGGCGCGTTGGCGTGCGTTTACCTCAGGCAACGCCGGGCCTACGACCATCGCGTGCGAGATGCGCCCGCCCAATAAGTCGATGCCTTCGGCGAAACTACTGCCGAGCACGAGAAACATCACATCCGAAAGCGCGATGGACTGCTCTACCCATTGCGTCTGAGCCGCGAGGTCCTGCAACCGGGGTTGGAGCGCCACACGAATGCCGGGTTCGGCTTGGTCCATGGCATCGCTGATGGATTGGGCGTAACGATAGCTGGGAAAAAATACCGCGACCCCGCGATCGGCTGCCGCGCAAAGTTGAGCGATCGTCGCTGCCGTGGTGCCGTAGTGTTTCGAGCGTTGTTGGTAACGGGTATCCACCCGTAGATCCACCGCCACATCGTAGGCACCGTCCCGCCACGGGGTGATCGCATCGACCCGGCCGAGTTCCGCGGGCTCGAGTCCCAACGACGTCGTGACCGCCTGATCCGGGCCGACCGTGGCACTCGCCAAAATCACCTGCCCGAACGTCCGCAGCGTGGCCCCGATCACCGGAGCGGCATCGAGACAGGCGAAATGCACCTCTCCATCGCGAGGCGTCCAAATCAGCCGCGTAAGGGTCGTGTCCGCCAGCCAAGCTGAGAGTTCCGCCGGTCGCCAAATCGTGTCAGCCAACTCGGGCCCGAGGGCCGCGTAGTCCAGCGGAGTGAGGGATAGGAGTTCAGTGACGCGCGCCAGAACTTCGGTCAGATCATCCTCGGCTGCGATATCCATCGCATCAGTCACGCGCATGCTGGCGACGAGCAACGTCAGGTTTTCCCAAGCGCGTAGTAAATCACTGGATACGCGTTGGTGGTCGAATTCAGCCAGGACCGCACGCAACGCGTTTCCGTCGAGTTGATGCGAGTGGGCATCGGCGACACGTGACGGCAAATTGTGCGCCTCGTCGACGATGAGCATGGTGCGGGCGGGATTCCACCCCGGTTGGTTCTCGAAGAGTGAGCGGTTACGCGGTGCGAAGATGTAGTTGTAGTCGCCCACCCACACATCCTGAAATGCGAGCGCCGTGCGGGTGATCTCGTAGGGACAGATATGAGTATTCTTACCGGCTTGCCGTAGGGCCGGAAGCTCGCGCGACTCGCCCGTAAAGAGATGGAAACGATCCAGCCCACTCTGAGCCCAGCGCGCTTCTAAGTCCTGAATATAGCCGCATTCGTCGCGCACGCAATGAAACGTGTGATTCACGCAATGTTCCCGCTTGTTGCGCACATGCCAAACCCCTAACCCCATCCGCACGCCCTCGTAGGCCTCAGTCGAACTGTTACTTAGTATTCGACCGTTGGACGAGGCGGGGGACGTCATGCGGTCGAGGGTGGAGACGACTTGGAGTTGGCCGGTGGACTTGCTGGTCACGTAGACCACACGGTCGCACTGAGCCGATTTTAGCGCGGTCAACGCAGCTTCGAGCATGACCCCGGTTTTGCCGAAGCCCGTGGGGGCTTCGAAGGCCACGATGGATTTGTCCGTCAGGGCGCGGGTAAGGTTTGCTTGCGTGTCTTCCTGCCCGGGGCGCAGGTCGGTGAAGGCCGGGGAAAACGTGAGATTCTGGCGGCGCTCCCGTGCTTGTAAATTCAGGTTTAGAAAATGAGCGAATCGTTCGAGCCGGGTCTCAAACAATGCTTCGTCTTCGCGCGTAAACGTGATCGTTTGCGAGAGTCCGGTGCCTGTCTCCACAAACACCAGCTCACCGCGTAGCGGAATTTCGGGGGCCGCGAGGCGACGCAGGGACAGGTAGGTGGCGAGCTGGGCGAAGTAAGACGGGTATTCGGCGCGCAGCTCGGGTTCCGGCACAGGCACGGCGCGGGTGAGGGTTTTGATTTCACGCAGCACGACGGTTTCGCCATCGGGCACCCATTGGTCAATGCGGCCGGTGATGGTGATATTCCAACCGCGGTGAAATACTGCGCCCTCGATCGGCACTTCAAATTTGGCGGACGTATTTTCCGATGTCGTTTGCTGCTGCATTTCCCGGTGCCAGTGGGATCCCAGTTGGGCGCGCCAGATGCCGGTTGAACCGTCGCCGCTGTCGCGGGGACCGATCACAAAATCCGCCAGTTCGCCGACACTCAGTCGGGCGGTGCGGGCAGCGAGGTCGTAGTGCATGGCGAAATTGGAGAGGAGAGAGACGGCGATCAATCCACCAGAATATCGGTGTGCCCACGCAAGTAGTCTTCCAATTTTTGGTAGAGGCGAGCCACGCCGTCGGGGGCGAGAGACTGCTCGGCCACGGGTTGGTTGAGGAGCTGAGCCACCGCGCTGCGATCGTCGCGCAATAAGGTGGGGAACCAATGTTCCTTGATCGGATAACCCTCATCGCGAGCGAAACAGTAGAAGCTTTTGAACCCAACGATGTCCGGGCGATCACTCGATGCGAAAGCCGAGAATGCCGTCTGTAGCAGCGCGAAAACGGAATCACGGCTTTCCTCGTGCACCGGGTTGCGGGCAATGAGGGCCGCGAAGTTCACGGCGTGTTGGAGCCGGTGGTAGGTTCCTCCGATGGCGGCGAACCGCTCCAGCACGCGCACTTCTTTAACGAACCAAGTGCCAGCGGAACCGGCATCGAGAATCAAGGCGACACGATCGAACAAATCCAGGGGAGCGTGCGTCGGGGTGGGCTTGCGGGGGATACGTTGGAGGATCCGCAGATTTCCGTGTTCGGCGGAAAATGCCGTGAAGGGTTGGAAAACTTCCTTGGGCGCGGTCCGGTGGAGGATAAACGCCTCGGTCTGGAGCGTGGGCCCGGCCACGGGATTAAGCTTCGACCGGTTTTGAATCGCCCTCGGGAAGCGTAGCCGCTGGCGGCGCCGGCCATGGCGGAACAACCGACCCTCCCGAGATGATGAGTTTCATGGCTTCGCTGACCGCCATGTCCATTTCGATCACCTTATCCTTGCGATAGAAAATGAGAAACCCAGAGGTTGGGTTGGGCGTGGTAGGCACGAAAACGGTCCACATTTCGTGGTCGGTGCGACCCTGAACCTCGCCGTTGGCGCGATTGGTGAGGAAGCCGAGCACGAATGAACCGGGTGCGGGGTATTCGACCATGACCACTTTTTCGAAGACGTTGCGTTTCTGCGCGCTGAAGGTATCAACGATCTGCTTTACCGTGCGATACACCGCTCCGATACCGGGGATGTTGTTGATGAAGCGCTCGGTGAGTTGAGTGAAGTAGCGGGTCAGCACCCAACGGGATAAAAAACCGAGCACCGCGATCAAGAGAACCACGAGGACTGTCGCCAAAATGTCCCAAACGAGGGTGAGATTGGGGTTGTCTCGAATAATCTCTGGGACTGCGAAAAAGAACAGGGGCTTAAACTGACCTCCGACGCGATCGACCAACCAAGTGAAGACGACCCAAGTCACCGCCAGCGGCGCGAGCAGCACCAGGCCCGAAAGGAATGCGTTACGAAAGGAGGTGAACTTGGTCGGCGTCGGCATGAATCTCCCTCAACTTGCGGGCGATTAGCCGTGGCGCAAGTGGAAGGTTTAGCGATCAGGAGCCCGGATCAACGGGTTCGAAACTTGGAGGCGATTCGGAAGTCGCCGCTGCAATCTCTTCGCTCACCTCGTATATTTCTATCATCGCTTCGCCGGATGCGTTTGAATCCGACATTGCCGTGACGGTGTAAGCTCCGGGAGAAAGACCGATTAGCAACGCCTCTTCCGCGGGGGGAGGAACGCCCGATTCGGGCAGTGGTATCGGAAAAGCGCCAACTGCTGCGGAGATGCGTTCGATCCACTTGTAGTAGCGGGATTCCGGGGTTGAACCATCTGGATACACGACTGTGGGGAAGGCAATTGACGGGGATACCCCAGTGTCTGGGTTTACCAAAAACATGATGGGATCGGCCAACGGGTTACTGACGTCAAAATCCGCCAAACTAGGACCGATCACTCTGATCAATACCCAGCGCCTTCCGCTGATGGAGAGTCCCTCTTCATCGATCACGAATCCGGCGACCAGAGAAGGAGCATCGGGAGAAATTTGACCGCGGACGGAGAGATTGAGCAGTGGAGCCCGGGCCAGCGGGGTGGCCAAAATCGTGACACCGACCGAAACATTCGCCGAATTTGCATGACCGAATTTGACTTCGTAATAACCGTCTTGTTCGGCGGTGAAATCAGTCAGCGATAACGACCTGCCCGTGTCCGAATTCCCGATCTGTTCGCCGTCACGGCTCCAAATGATATTCGATGCTTCGGTAAAAAACTCACTCAGTCTTAAAGTGAGATTGGTGCCTGACTCGATCTTCACCACGTTCCACTCAGGCGAAAGTGAATGTCCGAGAAGAGCCGTGCCCCCGAATTCAATGATTTGATCGGGCGGAAGAACTCTTGGGCCAGCCACGATTCCAACGACGTCCGCGTGGGTTGAAGGGAGAATACTCAAGCCCAGAATAACCGAGAAAGTGCGGAGTATGTTGGAGGTGCTCCGCAATGAAACGAGTAACGGGTGGGTCCTCATGGCGATTGAGTCGGGAATCCGGGTGATCTAAATCGCAATACGGACTCGCGGCGAGCGTTCAGCTTTACGGTTCTGTATCGTAGACTTCCACCAGCACTTCGCCGGATTGGCCGCCGGCGGACGTAACGACGACGGTGTAGGGACCTGCGGCGAGGCTGACGAGTTCCGAGAATTCACTGATCGGGGGAGACTCCGGGCCGGGAACGGGCACAGGGAACGCTCCTGCGACCTGAGCGGCGGTGGCCACGCGTTCGTAGTAGCGGGAACGCGGTGTGGTGCCATCGTCATAAACGACGGCGGGAAAGATCCCGGCCGGGGTCAGGTCGTTTCCTTCAGCGTCGAAAATATGAACTTCGGGATCGGGTAGTGGATGGGACACGCCGAAGTCTTGCAGCGTGTCCCCAACGGCGCGGATAAGGAGAGTCTTTGGTCGATGTTCTGAGGCGATTTTCTGAGGAATTGAGAACCCGACAATTACCTGTGGGTTTTCCGGTCCAATGGTGCCGCGCGTAGATACATTCGTGAGGGGATGGTTGAGTCCCGGCTGCACCAGCACATGGGCGAATACAGTTCCGGTTTCATTTCCGTCGCCCGTCAATGTGGCGCGGTAGCTGCCCGTATCGGCCGAGGTTATATTGGACAGTCTCAAGGCGTTCGTCGCGATGGCAATGGGTTCACCGTTTTTGAACCACTGCACATTGCTGATCTCGTTCCAGCGCGAGGAAGCGGGACGCAGGGTGAGCGTCGTTCCCGGATTGATCGCGAGTGGTGGCATCGCGACGGTGAGGGCGAGTGGATCGGGCTCATCGAGTTCGATCTCGGTGGTGAGTGAGACGCCCAAAGGAGCGGTCGAGGGGAATTCAATCTCAACGACTGGATTCACAGGAACCATGACCACGAGCACCGAAGTCGTCCCATTCCCAGCTGAACCGGAAGCGGCGCTCGCGACCACCTCTGCAGGAGTGACGGTCGCCTGGGCAGAGGAAACTACCGGCAGGAGAACCAAACTCGCTATAATTCCAAGGATTCGCGTCTTCATACTTTAAACTGAATTCCTAATGCAGATAAATGGCACGTCTTAAAGTCCTTATATGTCAGGTTATTAGGTCCAATTAAACTCCGGCAGAGCGTCGGCTGCGGTGAGACAATCTAATGCGCGCTTTTCCGCGGCGCGCATGCGGCGTTTCTTCGTCGGCTCCAAGTCATCGTAGCCGGCGAGGTGGAGCCAGCCGTGGACGATATAGAGGGTGAGCTCGGTGCTGAAATCGTGACCGTGTTTGGCCGCGTAGGTTTGAGCGGTGTCGGCGGAAACACAGATCTCGCCAGCCGTGCCAAAGGCGGGTTCGCCCTCGAAGGTGATGACGTCGGTCGTAGTGACATCGTCGAGGAAATCAGCATGTAAGCGGGAGATCGCAGAATCGGTTAAGAATACGATCGAGAGTTCGCCAGGCAGTGGCCCATCGAGGAACCGTTTGGCGCTCGCGTCCAACAGGCGCACCGCATCCCGAATCCCCTTGCGGTCAATCCGGAGGCGCGGGTGTTGATTGCTGATGTTGATCTCGCGGGTCACGTAAGAAAGTAAGGCCCAAAACCGCGGCGACGGGAATACTGAATTCCGTGACGAAGGGGTTGTCCTATTCCGAGGGCGCGACGGCCGCAGCGATCGGAGGGCGGGAGGCTTTTTCCTTATTCTTCTCTTTGTCTTCTCCGGGATAGGCGACGCGCGAATGGAGCATGTTGAGCAAGGTGAAGCTGAAACTACTCTTAATCTTCGTGATCTCCGCAAACGTCAGGGGCGATTCGTCGAGTTGACCGTCGGCGATATGATCGCCCACCACTTTATCGATCAATTCGCTGAGACTTTGAGGGGTGATCTTTTTTAGCGATCGCGACGCGGCCTCACAGCTATCGGCGAGCAGAATAATGGCCGACTCCTTGAACTGCGGTCGAGGGCCGTCATAGCGATAGGTGGTTTCGCTGACGGGAACGGGTTCAAGTCCAGGCAGAGGTGGCGTCGACTTACTAGGATCAAAGGGTGAACGGGAATCCAGTGAAGATTTGGTGGCACCGACGGCTTGGTAAAAAAAGTAACGGATCAACGAGGTGCCATGGTGTTGGCGAATCACGTTTAGCACTACGC
>JABIRI010000042.1 GCA_018667915.1 Opitutaceae bacterium
CCCCGCCACTCCCCGGGAGCGTTCCATCACCTTCGCGAAATCAAATTTGATTTCCCCCACCTCAAAACCGAACTCGTCGGCCTTTTTCATCTTCGCATAAAGCTCGGCGCTCTTAAGCAGAGCCTTGGTTGGGATGCATCCCCAATTGAGACAAGTGCCACCCGCGTTTTCCATTTCCACGCAAGCGACTTTTTTACCGAGTTGACCGGCGCGGATTGCTCCAGCGTAACCCGCTGGACCACCGCCGATGACAATGAGATCGTATTCCTGAGATTCAGCCATGTGTTGATATAGTTACCCGATAAGGTCGCCCCACCACCAACCTCGGTCAAATTGAATCGCGGACTCGCCTAGCCCACCCGTTTTAAACGTCAATCACGTCGGGACTACGCCGGGAGCCCGGACCTTTTCCGCCCCGTCCCTTGCCACCCCCGGGAGGCGGCCCCTTCTTACGTAACATATTGGTGAGAATCATATTCGTAACGCTTACGATGATCGCGCCAAAAAATGCCGATCCGAACGAAACCACGTAGAATCCATCCACCACCCGCGAGACCAACAAAAACAGGAACGCGTTGATCAATACGATTCCCAGTCCCAGCGTGAACAGGATGAATGGCAGCGTGAAGAGCACCAACAGCGGTTTGAGCACCGCATTCAGAAAACTGAGCAGCACCACCACGATCACGAGGGTCGATGCATCGTTGCACTGGATGCCGGGCACCAGTTTGGTGGCCAACGTGACTCCCAGCGCCAAAACACTCCACCGCACGAGCAACTGTATCATCGGATGATTCATCTCTAGTGCTGACTCTCCTTCCCCGCCACGGTTCCCGGCAATGAAAATACTCGTCGTGCAAGACTTCCTGCGCAGCGGTGGCACTGAGCGCCAATCCGTGCTCCTCGCTTCTGCTTTCGCACGCGCGGGCCACGAGACTACGCTCGTCACGTTTCGTCCCGGAGGGGCGCTGCAGCCCGCTCAAGCGATCGATCGGCTTAAAATTCGTTCGCTGCAAAGTCGTGACACCAAACTAGACTGGTGGGCTCCCGGCCTCATTCGCCGCGCCAAGGCGCTCGCGCCCGACATCGTGCTCTGCATGGGCCGCATGGCCAACTGCTACGGCGGATCCCTCCAAAAAGCACTGCCGCAAGCTGCGGTTATTTCCACCCTGCGCACCGGCAAGCAACTCCCTTGGGCATTCCGCCGATCACTCACCCTCACCCGCCACATCATCGCGAACAGCCGCGCGGCCCAGGAACATTTGGTGCAACAACACCAGATCGCCACCGATCGGATTTCGGTCGTGGCGAACGCACTTGTTTTCGGTCCTACCGACGCAGCGCCTAATCCCGCCGATCGCGAGCAACTCCGCGAGCAACACGGCGCCGCGCCCACCGACTTCATCCTCCTCTGCGTGGCCATGTTCCGGCCGGAGAAAAATCAGATCGCGCTCATTGAAATGGCCGCACGACTTCCGGCCGGCTTCCCCGCCCAACTTTGGCTCGCCGGTGAAGGTTCCGCGCTCGAGTCCTGCCGCGAACGGGCCGACGAACTCAATCTCGGCGATCGCATCAAGTTTCTCGGCTGGCATCCCGACCCTCGCCCTTTCTACCGCGCGGCCGACCTCGCCGTGCACGCTTCCAAACGGGAATCGCTGTCCAACTTTCTGATCGAGGCTCAAGCTCACGGTCTTCCCGCGGTGGCCTGCACTGCTCGCGGAATCGACGAAACCTTTATCGATGGCGAATCAGGGCATCTCCTCCCTCAGGACGATCCCGAACAATTCGCAGATACGGTGAGAAACGTCTGCCAGGACCGCGATCAGCTCCAATCTTTGGGCGAGCGCGGTCGTGCCCACGCCCTCGCTCACTTCTCGGCGGACGCCCAGATCAAAGCCCATCTGGACTTGTTCAAAAAATTGTCCTCACTGCCTCCTACCGCATGACACACCGCCGCCGGCTGCAACTGATCGAAAAATATATCCGCGAAAACCGATACGCGGATCTGCACACGCTCGCATCCAAATTCGACATATCCACCTCCACGGCCCGTCGGGCCTTGGACGATTTGGAAGCCCAAGGAGTGTGCCGCCGTCATCATGGCGGCGCATCCGTCCTCGACCCCGATGAGTTGGCGCGCGAATACGATTTTATTTCCCGCGACCAAACCCAAGCCGATGAGAAGTTCGTGATGGCCCGGTTCATCGCCGAACAAGTCACCCCCGGCATGACGATAATCATCGACGGAGGCACTTCCGCTTACGCCGTCGCTCGCTTGCTCATTGGCAAACGCCTTCGCGTGGTGACCAACTCTCTCCCGGTGGCGGGGCTGCTCAGTGATGTCGGCACCGTCGAAACCATCGTCACCGGCGGCACAATTCACAACCGCATCGGTGTCCTCGTCGGCCCGCACTGTGAGGAAACCCTCGACCGCATCCACGCCGACATCGCCATCCTCGGCGCCTCCGGCATCACCGACAAGGGCCTCTGGGCGCACAACGAACTGATCGCGGCCGTGCAGCGCAAAATGGTTTCCGCCGCCGATCGGAGTATCTTCGCGATCGATCACTCCAAGTTCGGTCGCAAGGCCCCGCTGCTCGCGACGGGCTTTCAAGAGTCCCACACCATCGTAACCGATCGCGATCCTCCGACCGATATCGCCGCCGCCTTAAGGGCCGCTCGGTCGACTTTGGCCAATTGTCCTTCCAGCTGAGGTTGAGTTTTGGCCGACTCTGAACTTCGTGGAGAGGTGGTCTCTCCTGTCCGACAATCCGCCGCCCAATCCATCCGCCTTCGCGGTGTTCGTCAGAACAACCTGAAGGGCTTCGATCTCGATGTTCCGTTGGGACGCTACATCGTCGTCACCGGCCTGAGCGGTGCCGGTAAAAGCTCGCTCGTATTCGACACGCTGCACGCGGAGGGACAACGCCGCTACGTCGAGACGTTCAGCGCCTACACGCGTCAGTTTCTCGACCTGCTGGACAAGCCCGCGGTTGATAAAATCGAGAACATCCGGCCCTCGATCGCCATCCAGCAGACCAACACAGTCAAAACCTCGCGTTCCACGGTCGGGACAATGACGGAGCTCACTGACTACGCCAAAGTTTGGTTCAGCCAAGTGGCGCGCTGCTACGACCCCGAAACGGGCCAACCCGTCGAAGATGACACTCCCGCCACGATTTGGAGTAAAGTCCTTCGGGCCAATTCCGGGGCCAAGGCGGTCATCGCGTTCGAGGTCAAACGGCCGGAGAAGATCAGTTGGTCCGAGATTCTCAAAAGCCTGCGCACTCAAGCCTACGTGCGTGTGTTGGTGCCAAAATCCAAAAAATCGAAGGCCTTCACCGCCCACCGCGTGGATGCGCTCGAGGCCGACCTGAAACCTTTGGCCAAAACGGATCGACTCTTCGTCGCGCAAGACCGCGTCACGCTCAACCCCGCCGGCAAAAGCCGCTTTCTCGAAGCCACCGAAACCGCGCTGCATTTCGGCCAAGGCCAGATGCATCTATTTACCGAAAGGGAAATTTCCGGCACGTTCGAAGCCATCGGCCACTATTCGCGCGGACTACATTCTCCTGCAACCGGTCGCACTTTTCGCGCGGCCTCACCGGCGCTGTTCTCTTTCAACTCTCCTTTGGGCGCGTGTCCGCACTGCCGTGGATTCGGACGCGTGATCGAAATCGACTATCGTTTGGCGATTCCGGACCACACCAAATCCATCGACGAAGGCGCCATCAAATGTTGGGAAGGCCAAGTCTACGGTGAATCCAAGAATGACCTCTTGGTATTCACCAAAAAACTCAAAATCCCCACCGATATTCCATTCGCCGAACTCACCGACGAACAACGAGATTTTGTCATCAACGGTTCCCCCGGCTACGTTGCCGGCAGCAAAGAATTCCCCAAAGCATGGTATGGGTTGAAGGGGTTTTTCAGTTGGCTCGAGAAGAACACCTACAAAATGCACGTGCGGGTGTTCCTCTCTCGTTTTCGGGCCTACAATCCCTGCCCCGAGTGCAATGCCACTCGCCTACAACCCGAGAGTCTTTGCTGGCAATGGCAGGGACTGACGCTTCCGGATCTCTACACAAAACCGGTCGAAGATTTGCTCGAACTGATCGTCGCCCATCCACCTGAAAGCGACGAACACCAATCCGACATCGCCTTCCAATCCATGGTCACGCGTCTGCGTTACTTGCAGCAAGTCGGCCTAGGTTACCTTACGCTTGATCGCACTTCCAAGACCCTCTCCGGCGGTGAGGTTCAGCGGGTAAACCTAACATCCTGCCTCGGCACTGGCCTCGTCGATACGTTGTTCGTGCTGGACGAGCCAAGTGTCGGCCTCCACCCCCGCGATATCGATCGCCTCATCGCCATCGTTCGGGATCTCACCGACGCGGGTAATACCGTCGTAGTGGTCGAACATGACGAAGCCATGATCGCCGCGGCAGACCACTTAATCGAGATTGGCCCCGAACCCGGTCAAGCCGGCGGTGAAGTGGTTTACCAAGGCGAACTGCAGGGCATGCTGAAATCGAAGACCAGCATTACCGGCCGCTATCTCTCCGGACGGGCAAGTATCGACGCGCCCGCCAAACGCCGTCCCGTAACCCGCAAAACCTCGCGACTAAAGTTTCGCGGCGTCACCAAACACAATCTGCAGAAGGTGAATGTTGATATTCCGCTCCAGCGCTTGGTGTGCCTGAGCGGAGTTTCAGGATCCGGAAAGTCCACCCTGCTCGATCATGGAATTCATCAAGGTCTTCTCAACCACCGGTATCAGGTAACCGAAGACGCCGCCGTCATCAAATCGATCGAAGGCACCGAAGACGTCGGCGATATCGTATTGGTCGACCAAAGTCCACTGTCGCGCACGCCTCGCTCCAACCCCGCGTTATTTTGTGAAGCTTGGGACGGCATTCGCACGCTCTACTCGAAAGAACGGGGAGCAGTAGAGGCTGGCTTCACGCCTTCCAGTTTTTCATTCAATGCCGGCGACGGACGTTGCGATCATTGCCAAGGGCTCGGTTACGAACGCGTCGAAATGCAGTTTCTTTCCGACGTTTATGTGCCGTGCCCTATCTGTGAGAGCCGGCGCTTTAAGCCCGAGATTCTCGCCATAACCTGGCAAGGCAAGTCCGTGGCCGATCTCCTCACCACGAGTATCACTGAGGCGCTCCCGCTCTTTGCCGAAATTCCAAAAATCCATTCCCGTCTCCAAACGCTCGCCACCGTTGGCCTGGGATACCTCACTCTCGGACAACCCCTCAACACCCTCTCTGGCGGCGAAGCCCAACGCCTAAAGTTAGTGAAATATTTGAGCGCGCTGAATACCGCCGAATCAACGCCGGCGCTTCTGCTTCTGGACGAGCCCACCACCGGCCTTCATCGGCATGACGTGAAACGGCTCCTCGAAGTCCTGCAGACCCTCGTCGATCACGGACACAGCATCGTAGTCATCGAGCACAACCTCGACGTGCTCAAGTCAGCCGACTGGTTGATCGAAATCGGTCCCGAAGCCGGAGCTTCCGGCGGCCAAATCATCGCTCAAGGCCCGCCCGAAAAAATAGCCGAACTCCCGACCGGAAAATCCACCGCCACCACCCCCTACCTTAAGAACGCCCTCTCCCCCGGAAACTGTCATATGTTAAGTGACAGGGCTCCACATCGTGTTGCTGAAGATGAAGTGAAATTCGGCCAATTTGGGGCGGATTTACGAATATCGGGAGCGCGGGAAAACAATTTAAAGGACATCAGTCTTTTGCTGCCGGCGAAGGAACTCGCCGTGGTTACGGGAGTTTCGGGTTCGGGTAAATCTACGTTGGCATTCGATATCGTCTTCGCCGAGGGACAACGCCGCTTCATGGAATCCATGTCGGCGTATGCCCGCCAGTTCGTGGAACAACTCCCTCGTCCCGACATCGACAGCCTGAGTGGCATTCCACCAACGGTCGCCATAGAGCAACGGGTCACGCGCGGCTCCCGCAAGTCAACCGTCGCGACGATCACCGAGGTCGCCCAATACCTGCGCCTGCTTTACGCGCGAATCGGTATCCAACATCACCCGGTTACGGATACTCCGGTGAAGCCTCTCAGCGCTCCTCAACTGCAGGAACTTCTCGCCAAGGTTGTCCGATCCTCCGCGGGTCGAAAATCGAAGCACCTCTACCTTTGCGCGCCTTTAATTCGCGGACGCAAGGGGCACCACGAACCGATTGCGAAGTGGATCGCCAAACAGGGCTACGCACTCATGCGCAGCGACGGACAGGTTTACCCCGCCAACGCGTTCACCAAACTCGATCGTTATCGGGAACATGACGTCGAGGTCGTAGTGGCGGATCTTAAAACCGACCGTGATCATCCGGCCGCCCTCACCACCGCACTGCGCCTCGGACGCGGGAGTTGTTTCCTCCTCACCCCGCAGGGAAAGATCCTTTCCTGGTTTTCGACGACCCGCACCGATCTCGAATCTGGTGAATCGTTTCCCGAGCTGGACCCAAAGCACTTCTCTCACAACTCGCCGCGGGGCTGGTGCCCCACCTGTCGCGGGCACGGACGCGTCTTTGGTTGGATGCTCAAGGTCGATAAGGACGAAGATCTCTCCCCCGAGATTGCCGATATTGCGGCGGATTTATCTTCCCTCGAGGATTCCGAATCAAAGAGATGTCCTGACTGCCTCGGCGAACGCCTCAATCGCACGGTTCGAGCGGTAAAGTTGCACCGCAAAGGCAAGCTCACCCCGCTCTCGCTTCCCCACCTCCTAAGCGCCACCGCTTCAGAGTTGTTGGAGCATCTGCACAACCTGAAAACGACCCCACGCGACGAGATCATCCTGCGGGATATCCTGCCTCAAATCGAGGAACGCCTTAAGTTCCTAGATCACGTGGGGCTCGGTTACCTTTCCCTCGATCGTCCCACCGCGACGCTTTCGGGCGGCGAGGCGCAACGCATCCGGTTGGCTGCCCAGCTAGGCACGAATCTCGCGGGGGTCCTCTATGTATTGGATGAACCCAGCATCGGGCTTCACGCCCGGGACAATGATCGTCTGATCGAAACGCTTGAATCCCTGCGCGACAAAGGAAACTCCCTGCTTGTGGTGGAACACGATGACGAGCTCATGCTCCACGCCGATCGTATCATCGACCTGGGACCGGGTGCAGGTTCGCACGGTGGCGAATTACTCGCGATGGGCACGCCTCAAGAAATTCAGAACAACCCGGATTCGCTCACCGGTCAGTTTCTGGAGCGCGGCATCGCCCATCCGCTCAAGGGATCTTACCGCCCGCTTCCCGCGCAACCCACCAATCGCGGAAAGACAGCGAAAAACGAGTGGCTAGAAATTACCGATATTCGGTTTAGAAACCTGAGGGGCTTCGACCTCAAGTTGCCCTTGGGGCGCTTGATCATGGCGATCGGCCCGAGCGGCGCCGGCAAATCCACGCTCTTTCGCAACGTGGTTCATCCTGCGATTTCAGCGGCCATTGAATCACCCAAATCGAAGATCACCGGTAAAGGCCTCCTCCGGGCCGGAGCATTTCCCTCCTCGGAGGAAGCAGTCGATGCGCCACCTTTCGGCGAGCTGCGGGGCAATCTTCCTTTCCGCACGGTGATCGAAGTCGATCAATCTCCCATCGGTAAAACCCCGCGATCAACGCCGGCAACATACTTGGGGATTTTCGATCTGATCCGGCAGTTCTTTGCCACGCTACCGGAAGCCCGCATGCGCGGATACACCGCCAGTCGCTTCTCGTTCAATACCGCGGGCGGGCGCTGCGAAACCTGCAAAGGTGGCGGGCGAATCAAACTGGAAATGGCGTTCATGCCCGACACCTACCTCGGCTGTGAAGATTGCAACGGTTCGCGCTACGCTCCCGAGCTCAACGACATCATCTGGAACGGAAAGACCATCGGTCAAGTGCTGCAGCTCACGTTCGACGAGGCGGCCGAGTTTTTCTCGTTCCACAGTCGTTTGGGCGAAATCTGCCAACTCATGGTCGACTGCGGACTCGGCTATCTTTCTCTCGGCCAAAGTTCGCCCACCCTTTCCGGCGGCGAAGCGCAACGGCTCAAACTCATCGCGGAACTGTCCCGGGGCTTGGCGTCTTACACCGACCGCAAACGCGGTGCCCTGCCCCAAAATCTCTATTTATTCGAAGAACCTACCATCGGATTGCACCTGAGCGACTGCGAGAAACTCATCCACTTGCTCCACACCATGGTCGATCAAGGACACACGGTGGTGGTGATTGAACATCATCTCGATTTGATCGCGGAAGCCGACTACGTCGTAGAACTTGGCCCCGAAGGCGGACCTCGCGGCGGTCAACTCATGCATCAAGGTAACCTTGCCTCACTGCTCAAAAAGGAGCGATCCCCCACCGCTCCTTACTTACGCGAGAAACTCTCGTAGTCGTAAAAAATAATGCCTGATATCGCGAGCGCACCCGCCACACCTATACAGGAACGTAAGATGGCGACTAATCCTGCCTCGTTCACTGCCGGGTATGTCCGCTCAACCTACCGATTGATCGTGGAGCAGCACCGCCTCTTGGGTCACTTTTACCAATTCTACCAAGGATACCGGCTTGAGTAAGTAACGGAAAAGCGCGGCTTCATTCACACTGCGCAGCAGCATCTCCGGTTTCATGTAACCGGTTACGAGAATGCGTTGCATGTAGGGATATTCTTCGCGCGCCCGCACCAAAAAGCTCATTCCATTTCCGCCCGGCATGAGATGATCGCAGATAACGACCTTAAAGTCCCGTTTCCGTAGCTCAAACTCCGCCTCTCGCGAAGAATTTGCGGTCACGCATTCGAAGTGAGGATTCAACGCGGAAACAAATACATCCAATAAAGAGGCCTCATCATCCACCAGTAGGATAGCATCGCGAGGGGCGGGTGTTTCGGGCGCTTCATCTTCGGGTGAACTCATCTCGTTGCAGGGTGGAATTTTAACCGGCTTTGGCAAACCCAATCGGGGCGATGTTTAGGGATATTTTTTGTTCGCCAGTGCCTGCCATATTATCGAACCTTTTTCCCATCAGCGGCATGGATACAAAAGCTCTTCACGCGGCCCTCCGCAACGGCACCCTGACTCAAGAGAAATTACAGTCTCTTGACCGTGCGCAGTTCATGGAGCCCAACCCCGCCGGCAATACCCTCCTTCATGCTGCCGCGCGCTACGGCCGACTGAACGATATTCCTGCTGAGATCCGGAGTCCCGAGAATCTGTTGTGCAAAAACGATTCCGGCTACACCCCGCTGCACCATGCGGC
>JABIRI010000041.1 GCA_018667915.1 Opitutaceae bacterium
AAGGGCTCCAGTCGGCCTCCGGCCTCCTTCCGCCCGTCCCTTGACTTACTCTACACCCTCAAGCACTACATCAACCCATCCAGACTAACCGTTTAGGTGGTCCAGTTTGCGTAACCCAACCACTCCGCTTAGGGTCGGCGGATGAAATCATTTCGACGTTTGTTGGCGGTCTGGATAGGCGGGTTAATTGGCGGTGTCGTGATGGCCGACGAGATGCCGGTGGCGCGCGACATCGGGGTGCCGGTGAAGGGTGTGAATTGGGTCCGTTTACACGCCGGGGCGACTGCCGCAGGCGAAGCATCCCTGTTGGTGACCATGGGGCAGAACAATGGCGGATTGATCGTATTGGATGTCGATTTGGAGACGGGGCATTGCAGCCAGTTTTCCGTGAGCGATCGCAAGAATTCCACGTTTCCCACGGCGACGTTTCGCAGCCTGCAAACGGGCATTCTTTATATCGGTTCGGCATGGGATGCCCACCTGCACCGATTCGATCCCGAGCATCCGGAGCGCGGGGTGGAGGACTTGGGTTCGCTCGGCGAGGGGTCGACGTTTCCCACCGGAATTAATGAGGCGCCGGATGGCACGTTGTGGATCGGCACCGCACCCGAATCGCGGTTGATCAAATACGATCCCGCGACGGGAGACTTCACCCACTTCGGTCGTATGCACGACGACGAGAACTACCTCTATCCGTTGGTCGGAGATGATTACACCATCGCTGCTCTGGTTCGGGTCGTGCGCCCGCACATGGTATTGGTGGATCCGGTTACGGGCGATCACCGGGAAGTGGGTATTGAGATCACGGATTCGACGGATAAATCTCAGTTCATTCGTTTCTTCAAAGGTGTGGATCGTCGCTTGTATGTTTCGAGTCACACGGGCGATTTCATGTTGCGGGATCTGACGTTGATGCCGGTCAAACATCTCCCCGATCCGATGCCGGGAATTCATGCGGCGGGGGAACATATGTATCAGGCGACATTCACGATGCCGGGCGGATGGCAGGCTAAGTTGGTCAATGATCGTTCGGGCACGCCGCGCGATCTGTTGGTGACCAATGTAGATCCGAAGATTTCGTCCCGCCGTCTGAACATGGACTGGGTTGGGGGCGGTTCCAACGTCCATGTCATCGAAGAAGGACCGGATGGTATGCTTTATGGTTCCAGTTACCTGCCGAATCACCTTTACCGCTCTTCGCTCGATGGCACGATCTCGGAGGACTTAGGGCAGCACAGTATCGCGCGGGGGCAGGCGTATTCGGCGACCACGGTAGGCGATAAGGTTTACCTCGCGTCCTATCCGCAGGCGCGGCTTTCTGTGTATGATCCGAGCCGACCGATTCGATTTGGAACGGAGGCGTCTGACAACCCACGCGACCTCGGTCGATTTGATGACGTGGGGTATCGCCCGAACGCTCTGATCTCATCGGCGGACGGAAAATTATGGATGGGATCGGGACCCGATTACGGCCTGATTGGCGGCACCTTGGCGTGGTATGATCCGGAGACGGGTGAATCCAATTCTCATCGAGCGATCGTGCCGGATATGTCTCCGACCTCGTTGTTGTGGTTGGATGACATCGAACAGGTTTTGGTGGGGCTCAGTATTGAAGTCGGCACCGGTGCCGAAGTGCAGCGTCATGACGCGGGCTGGGCATTGTGGGATCCGAAAAAAGACGAACTCGCGTGGTGGGGTGATCTCGGAGTGGAGGACATGGCCGATGTGACGTCGCTCGCACCAGCGGGTGATGGTTTGGTCTATGCGCTGATCGGACGCGGGGATCACTTGCTCACGGCCGGAGCGCCGCCGATCGCGCCGCGATTGGCGCTGATCGATCCCGCAAAACGCGAGTTGGTTTCGATCGCGTGGTTGCCGGAGGAGTTTGGTGCGATCTCCTGGCATGGGCACCACTCCCTGCGGGTAGCCCCGAATGGTGACGTCTACGGCGCCACGGCCTATACGATTTTTCGGATTACGCCCGGCACGACCGACGTCGAACGTATCTGGCAGGTTGATGAGCCCGTGCCGCGACTTGGCGTTTGGATGACTTCGTTGTCGCCCAACTCGATCGATATTGTGGGCCCGATTGTAGGCGACCAGATGTTCTTCTCCACCGGTTGGCGGATACGCGCGATCACGCTGCCGAACACGGACTGACGGTTGCCCTCTTCGGGGCGTGGATGGAGCTGTCGGGCGTAAAGCCCGACCCAGCCAGTAGGACGGTTTACAACGTGGGTCGGGCTTTATGCCCGACAGCGTCAACATGTATACATCAGATAACGCATCTCTTGGCTTTTTTATATTCGTGATAGTGGGCTGCATCGTTGCAGTTTAAAACTTCCGATGGATTACCCCTGTTCATTAACGCGCGTGGGCAACGGCCTGAAACTTGGATTGTTCGCCTTGGCTCTACCCCTGTGCGCAAAAGACTATACGCCTCTTTCCCCTGAGCAGCAGGCGCAGTTACCGGAGCCAGCCGACTTCACCGTTGATTTTGCCCGTGATATTCAGCCGATCTTTGAGCAGAGCTGCACGCAGTGTCATGCCCACGGGAAATCCAAAGGCGTGTTCAGTCTGGAGACCCGCGACGATTTTATCTACGGTGGCGACAATGGCACCGCGGCGGAGGTAGGCCGCAGTGCAGAGAGTCTGGTCGTGGCTATGATCTCCGGACTCAAGCCGGACATCGTGATGCCGGAAAAGGGCAAAGAGCTCACCCGTGAACAGGTCGCGATTTTCCGCGCTTGGATTGATCAAGGCATGGTATGGCCGGATGAGATCAATTTCTTCGAGATCGAGCGTTCGAACCTGCATCCCATGGAGTTGGAGGACATCGAGGTGCCGGCAGACTTCACCAATCCGATCGATGGTTTCGTCGACGCCGATTTCACCGCCAACGGCGTGGCGTGGCCCGGCTTGGTAGATGACCGCACGTATGCCCGTAGGGTTTGGCTGGACACGGTAGGGTTGTTGCCGCCGCCGGAGGCATTGGGACGCTTTTTGGCGGACGATTCAGAGGACAAACGGATTCATCTGGTGCGTGATCTTCTCGGAGATCGGCAGGCCTACGCCGAACATTGGTTGACCTTTTGGAACGACCTTTTGCGGAACGATTACAAGGGAGTCGGCTACATCGATGGGGGACGCAAACCCATCACCGACTGGCTCTACAGTGCGTTGGCTAACAACATGCCCTACGACAAATTTGTGGCGGAGTTGGTAGATCCGGGCATGGCGGCCGAAGGCTTCACCAACGGTATCTCTTGGCGAGGAGCCGTGAACGCGAGCATGTTGCCGCCGATGCAGGCGGCGCAGGGCGTCGCGCATGTGTTTCTCGGAGTGAATCTCAAATGTGCCTCCTGCCACGACAGCTTCATCGACGACTACACGCTAGAAGACTCCTACGGCATGGCGAGTATCTACGCGGATGGACCGCTGGAGATCGCGGAGTGCGATAAGCCGACCGGTGATATGAGCCGGGTGAAATTTCTCTACGAAGAAATTGGAGAGCTTGATGCGACGGCGAGCGCGGAAATGCGTCGCCGTCAATTGGCCGACATCATTACGGGCCGGCACAATGGTCGATTGCCGCGCACGATCGTGAATCGGTTTTGGCATCGTTTCTTTGGGCGAGGGTTGGTCGAACCCATCGACGAGATGGATCGCCCCGCCTGGTCACCAGCGTTGATGGACTGGTTGGCGGAAGACTTCGTCGCGCACGATTTTGATCTGAAACACACGCTGGAAAAGATCCTGACTTCGCGCGCGTATCAACTGCCGGTGAATCTCACGACCGGCGAGGAGGGTAGCTACGTTTTCCGGGGACCGGAAGTGCGCCGTTTAAGTGCCGAGCAATTTTCGGATGCCATTCGGGCGGTGGCGGATTTACCGTATCCGCGCAATACCTCCAAAGTGAACCGACATGCGGCTTTGGCCGAGGGGCTGGCAACGGAATTGCCGCTACAGCCCCAATGGATTTGGACCACGGCTGATGCGATGAATGGCGCCAAGCCGGAGAATGTGCGTTTTGAGCGGACGTTGTTTCTCGATGACGAGCCGATTGAAGCCGTGTTGACGATTGCGGCGGATAACGGTTTCACCGTGACGATTAATGGCGAGCGAGTGGCGAGCGTGTCCAAGCGATCAAATACCGGAGTGCTGACCTATTCCATCGCTTCGCAACTGCAGGTTGGAATCAATCAGGTGCGAATTGTAGGAACTAATTTCTATCCGGACGGAACTCCGATCCGATTGCGCCCTGGTCAAACGGAACTGCCGCCAACGCCCCCTGAAACCTACAATTCGGCTGGGTTGATTCTCTATGCAAAAATTCGGAGCGAGGGAGGCGTGCATGACTTGGTCTCAGATCGGCAGTGGGTTGCGAAATCGGGACAAAAAGAGCCACGCCTCGTTGCGGAAATGGGCGGCGTGGAACTCGCCCCATGGCGCATCGGCGCTCACTTTTTGGAATTGGCCGCGGCTCCGGCTGACGAATTGCCCGTCGAACGGGCGTCGCTGGTGGCGGCGGATCCGTTGATGGTTGCGCTGGGTCGACCCAATCGGGAGCAGACAATTACGGTGCGACAGGAAGAGGCGACAACCTTGCAGGCGCTCGAACTGACCAATGGAGAAACCTTAGCGCGGCTCCTGCGGGATGCCTCCGATCAAATCCTCGCGGATTCTAACGTCGCGGGAGAGGAGCTCGTGCAGCACCTTTACCAGTATACTCTCAGCCGTTTACCGCGAGAAGCCGAGTTGACCCTCGCTTCGCAGATCGTGGGCTTTCCCGCAAACTCAGCGGGCGTGCAGGATCTCCTTTGGGCGCTGACTGCGCTGCCTGAATTTCAACTCATCTACTGATTCTTTTGCCGTTATGAATCTCCATCGATTTCTTGCCGAACGCGCCCTTCATCGGGCGAAACCTCAACTCGATTCCCGGCGCGACTTTTTGAAGAAAGCCTCCACCGCCACTTTGGCTGCGTTGGCGGCAGGAGCGCCGCGTTCGTGGGCGGCGGATGCGGCGATGCGAGAAATCGCGCCCACGGCCGATCGCGTGATTGTGCTCTGGATGGCGGGTGGCATGGCCCACACCGAGACGTTCGATCCCAAGCGCTACACGCCGTATAGCGATGGGCTCAACTCGAACGAAGTATTGAGCACATTCCCGTCGATTCCGACGGCGGTCGATGGGGTGCGGTTTTCGGAGGGGCTCGAAAACCTCGCAAGTGTGATGGACCGCGGGACATTGATCCGCGGCATGCAGGCGTCGGATCTTGGCTTCATTTTGCACTCCCGCCATCAGTTCAATTGGCACACGGGTTACGTGCCTCCGCAGACGGTGGCGGCTCCGCACATTGGAGCGTGGCTTGCGCGCACGCGCGGTGCGGCCGATCCAGCGATGCCGGCCTTCATCAATATCGGCCAGCGTTTCAACCTCGGCGAGGGTGAGGAGTTGAAGGCGTTCACCTCGGCGGGATTCCTGGGCAGTGAATATGGACCGTTCAATGTCGCGTTCCCCGAGGATGCGGCTGCCGCGGTGCGTCCGCCGGAAGGCATGAGCCCCGGTCGATTCACCAACCGCGAAAAACTATATCGGCAACTGTTGGCGGAGAGTCCGATCGACGAAGCCGGAGGTGATTACCAAAAGGAGTCGTTGATGCGGGCGATGGACAACGCGCACCGGCTGTTGAATTCCCCGTCGGCCAAGGCGTTTGATCTCTCGCTCGAACCCGAGGCGAATACGCGGAAGTATTACCCCGACTACGAATCAGGCACGCGATTCGATGCCCCGCGTGATCGTATGGGCGGCAAGTATGAAGAAAGCATGATTGGTCGATTCGGATTGGGATGTCTGCTTGCTCGTCGGTTGTGCGAGTCGGGTGCCCGCTTCATCGAAGTGACCACAGAGTATATTCCGTTCTTCAACTGGGATACCCATGAAAATGGCCACAGCCGTTTGGTCGGGATGAAACGCATGATTGATGCGCCGATTGCCCAGCTCGTGCGGGACTTGGAAGAGCGCGGCTTGCTCGACCGGACTTTGGTGGTGGTGGCGAGTGAGTTCAGTCGCGACATGATGATGGAGGGTAAACCCGAAAAGAGGATTACCAATCAAGTCGAGGTGCCGGATGTCATCAACGATCCGAAGTTCTACGGCATGCATCGTCACTTCACGGCAGCCGGTAGTGTGTTGCTGTTTGGCGGCGGCGTGAAACAAGGTCACGTGCATGGTGTCACCGCTGATGAACGTCCCTGCAAAACCATTGCCGACCCCATGACGATCACCGATCTGCACGCGTCGATTTACCGTGCAATGGGGATCCCGCCAGATCATGGCTACGACATCGAGCGACGCCCGTTTTACGTAACCCCTGACGGCCACGGAAAATCCGTGGATGCGTTGTTTCGCGGTTGAGCGTTTTACAGAAGGTAACAAGAGAACAAAGCGGTGAGGCAGGAGGGGCGCGTGATTCGTTCCGCTTTGGGGGCGTGGCCTCTTTGTTACCTTCGTTACCTTCTGTGAAATATCAGGCTATGTGGCCGGGGGAGCTTAACGGGAGAAAAGAAAGTTTTTGAGGTTTGCTGATTCATGGGGTCTATTGGAGGACTCATGCCCCATTTAGATTCATTCAAGCGAGCGGTGCTCCGCGTTATCGTGGCGGGTCTTTTGCTGCCCGCGTCTGTTTCGTGGGGGGCGCCTGATGGTGAGCGGTTGCTTAACCTGTCTTCGCGGGCCTTAGTGGGTTCGGGGGCGGACGTGATGATTGCCGGGTTTGTGATCGAACCCGGACCGGAGAAAGAAGTTTTGGTGCGGGCGATTGGTCCGGCGTTGGGTGGGTATGGGGTGCAGAACCCGGTGCAAGATCCGGTGCTGCAGATTGTGGACGCGAATGGACGGATGATAGCGAGTAATGTCGGGTGGCCGGAAGTGCTGGCTGAGAAGTTTGCAGAGGTGGGTGCCTTCGCGCTCGGTCCGGGAAGCGCCGATGCGGCGCTTGTGGCGAAACTAGCACCCGGTGCCTATACGGCCGTCGCCCGCTCGGCCCAAGATGGCACGTGGGGCAATGCGTTGATCGAGATCTATGATTTGGCCGGAGTGGCGCGTTTGAGTAATTTGTCCACCCGAGCCAATGTGCAGGCCAATGACTCTTTGGTGATTTCAGGTCTGGTGATCGCGCCGGGTTCTGAAGCCCGCCGGCTATTGCTGCGGGCGGTGGGCCCGACTCTGGGGGACTTCGGTGTGCCGACGCCATTGGGTGATCCCGCCATCGCCTTGGTCCGACAGTCGGATGCCGTGCAGATTGCGACCAACGACAACTGGTCGGACTTCGATGGTGCGGGTTCGTTGGCAGAATCATTCAGCGAAGCGGGGGCGTTTGCCCTACCGGAAGGAAGCAAGGACGCCGCGTTGTTGATGGAACTCCCTAGCGGCGCTTACACGGTGATGGTCAACGGCGCGAACGGCACGGCAGGGACGACGTTGGTGGAGGTCTATGATTTGACGCCGACCGAAGGTGCGACCGTGAGTCTAGCCGCGACGGTCGGTTCGGCCAGCACGGCGCCGGGATCAGCTCCCGGCCAGATCAGGGTGTTACGCGTCGGTTCGAGTGACGAAGAGCTCCAAGTCAATCTGGCTTACGGTGGCACGGCGGCGATGGGGACGGACTATGTTTTTGCGCCCGGCACCGTAACCCTGCCGGCGGGAGTGTCGGCGGTGAATGTCGACATCGTGCCGTATGCCAATACGAGCGTGCGCACGTTTAATAAAAACGTATTGGTTTCCGTGGAGTCGGGCGACGGATACGAAGTCGGGCTAGAGCCGACCGCCGAAGTGCGTCTGTTCTACAGCGCGGGCACGCTTTATCTGGCCAATCTTCTACCGACTACGCCGACCTCCAATGCGTATGGCACCGTGACCCTGCAACTCGCCTCCGATGAGAGCTCGGTATTGATCAGTTCTCACATCGCGAATCTCAGTTCTCCTCAAACTGCCGCCTATATTCGAATGGGTGCGCCGGGCGAGGGAGGGGAGTTTCTTTTTGCCCTCCCCAACGGCGAATCCACCAACGTGCGCTGGGATATCCAACCCGTGGGAACATTGAGTGAGGCGGACATCCTGCAAGCCCTGCAGGAGGGGAGGATCCACGTGAGCGTGGGCACTACCACGTTCCCGACCGGTGAGTTGGTGGGCACGGCGGCACGATATGCGGGATCCCATGTTTTCGAAGCCCCGCCGGCTATTTCTCAGTTGGCTCCAGCCGCCCCCGCGACAGAAGCCGAAGCTGCTCGGTTTCTAACTCAGACGACTTTTGGACCGACCACGGAGGCGATCAACGGACTGATGTCGCAGACTTATCTAGAGTGGATCGACGCCCAAATCGCGTTGCCGGCCTCGAGTCATCGCGCCGAAACGGTGGCGGAATTGGAACGTTGGGGTGACCCGAATTTTGCCGGCCGGCCCGATGCGGCCCATCGTCACGGTGCATTTTGGAAACTCTCGCGGGTGGGTGAAGATCAGCTGCGGCAACGGGTGGCGTTAGCCCTAAGCGAGATCCTAGTGGTGTCGGAAGTGAACGGCTCGATCTACAACTGGCAGGAAGGCGCGGCTCATTATCACGACATGTTGGGCCGGCATGCATTAGGGAACTTCCGCGATTTATTGGAGGACATGACACTGCATCCTATTATGGGCGTGTATCTGAGTCTCTTGCGCAACGCGAAGGCCGACCCCGAGACAGGAGCGGTTCCGGACGAGAATTTTGCGCGGGAAATCATGCAGTTGTTTTCCATTGGTTTGGTGGAACTACACCCGGACGGTTCGCTTCGCCTGGATGGCAACGGATTGCCGATTCCGACTTACGATCAAGATACGATCACCGAAACCGCGCGCGTGTTTACCGGATGGGCATTTTATCACGAGGAGGCATTGGCGGATTGGAGATTCCGGTGGGCCGATGCGGATTACATCAATCCGATGATGAACTATCCCCAGTTTCACGATGATGGGGCCAAGACGATCGTGACGGGCCGGGTGCTGCCAGCGGGGCAAGGTGCTTTGAAGGATCTGACGGATACGTTGGATACGTTATTCGAGCACGCCAACACGGGGCCGTTTATCGTGCGTCGTCTGATCCAGCGACTCGTGACAAGCAATCCGACGCCCGGTTATATCCATCGCGTGTCTCAAGTGTTTGCGAACAACGGTTCCGGCGAACGCGGGGACCTCGAGGCGGTGGTGAAGGCCATCTTACTCGACCCCGAAGCACGCAATCTGACGCTCGCAGCTTCACCCAATTTTGGTAAAATCAAGGAACCGATGATTCGCATGATCGGGCTGTGGCGGGCCTTTAAGGGTGAGCCTCCTACGGGGCAGATTCGCTACTTCTGGTCCCAGACGGATCTGGCGCAGGGCCCTTTACGCGCCCCATCGGTCTTCAACTTCTTCACCCCGGATTATGTGGCGGTAGGTGACTTGGCGGCTGCGGGTTTATTCGCGCCGGAATTGCAGATCCACACCGACTCTACCGCGATGAGTGTGCCCAATCGATTGTCGGTTTATGCCTTCTCCAATTTCAGTGCGACGCCCAGTGATTCTCTGGACCAGGTGATACTGGATATCGCGCATCTGGTCCCCTTGATGGAAACGCCGGCGGTCGTCCTGGAAGAACTGAATTTGCTGCTCTGCTCCGGTTCAATGTTGGAGGGGGCCAAAGCCCGCTTCCTTCAGGCTGAAGCGGATCTGCCGAGCTGGATGAGTCCGCAACAACGCATCAGCTCTTTGATTTATCTCGTGGTCACCAGCCCCGCCGCCGCGGTGCAGAACTGATTTTCCCCATGCCTCCCTTCAACTCTTCTTTCACCCGACGACGGTTCATTGGCCAGTGCTGCGCGGCGGTGGGTTCCACCGGAGTTTTGTCCGCGTTGTCGCAGATGCGCCTGATGGGGGCGGCGGCGAGTCCGAACCTCATGGCGAGTCCGACCGGCGCGATGCAACCGGACTACCGCGCGTTGGTTTGCCTGTATCTGAATGGCGGCAACGATACCAACAACCTACTCGTTCCCACCGACACGTCGGGCTTCAATGCCTACGCGCAGGCCCGGGGATCTCTGGCCCTGAGCAAGGAGGATTTGTTGGGAGTGACTCCCGCCTCTACCGATGGTCGCAGTTGGGGATTTCATCCGGCGCTCGCGAGTGTTCGAGATCTTTTTGTGGGCGGGAAATTGGCCATGCTCGCCAATGTGGGCACCCTCGTCGTGCCTACGAGCAAGGCCCAATACCAGAGCCGTTCCGTGCCGCTGCCGCCACAGCTGTTTTCTCATAGCGATCAATCCGTGCAGTGGCAGAGCAGTATTCCCGATCAAGCCTTCAAGACAGGTTGGGGAGGACGGTTGGCCGACCTCACCAACGCGTTCAACGAGAACAACCAGATCTCGATGACCATCACCCTTAACGGGCAGAACTCGTTTCAGGTCGGTCGTGAAGTGGTGCAGTTTGCGGTGCGCAAGGAAGGGCCGCTCGAACTGTGGTGGAACGACAATCCGGAAGACGCGGCCACGAAAGTTCGGCTCGGAGCGATGCGCGATGTCATGAAGGCGGAGGATGAAAGTCTGTTTCGCAGCGCCTTCGGTCATTCCACGGATCGCGCGCTTCAGAACAGTGAATTACTAGGTTCTATTTTGGCCGAAGCTGCGCCGTTGACGGTCGAGTTTCCGGATACGGAGCTTGGGCAACAGTTGCGGATGATTGCTCAGCTGATTTCGGTGCGGGATCAGCTTGGACTGCGCCGCCAGGTCTTCTTTGCCCGACTCGGTGGCTGGGATCTCCACGACAGTCAAATCGGAGCGCACGCCGAACTGTTGACCGAACTGGCTGACGCCATGAAAGCATTCTACGAGGCTACCGAATCGCTCAACGTAGCCAACGATGTCACCACGTTTACGGCGTCGGACTTCGGTCGCACCATGGTCGCCAATGGTGACGGCTCCGATCACGGCTGGGGCAGTCACCACTTGATTATGGGTGGAGCGGTGAAGGGCGGAGACTTCTATGGTCGAGTGCCTGACCTCGCGGTCGGAGGCCCGGATGACACTAAAAACGGCCGCTGGATTCCGACTGTCAGCGTGGACGAATACAACGCGACATTGGCTCGCTGGTTCGGCGTCAGCGATACGGATATGCCGCTCGTATTGCCCAACATCGGGCGATTCGCGACGCCCGACCTTAGATTCATGTCTTGATCATGGCTGCTCGAATTGCAGCCGTTTTACTCGCCGTGTTGGCGGTAGCTTTTTTCTTCTGGTGGCAACCTGAGGACGCCTCGCCCGAGCCGTTTGCAATTGCTCCAGAAATGTCGGCACCGCGAGTGCCAGTAGAACCACCGGTGATCGCCGAGCGTTCGTTTGTGGTGGAGGGAATTGATCCCATCGTTGGTCGGGTGGGAGCAGGACTGAATGCCGCTGAAGGCACTGCTCGCGGAGACCTTTTGATTCTCCAGGAAGTGCTAGCCGCGTGGCGCACCAATGCGTCGGGTTTAGGTAATCCGGTCGGGGACAATCAAGAAATCACTGCTGCCTTAAGTGGGCAAAACCAATGGAAGTTTGCCATCATTCCCTCGGATCATCCGGCCATCAATGAACGCGGAGAACTATGTGACCGCTGGGGCACGCGGTTGTTTTTTCATCAACAGTCAGGTGATCGCATGGAGATCCAGTCCGCCGGACCAGACCGAGAGCGATTCACCGATGACGACGTGATTGTGATCCCTTAGCAGCAACCGGAACCGGGTGCGCAGGACCCACCCGCTACGCCCGCTTCTTCTGGGCTCAGACCGCAGGCGTCGCCGGCGAGACATGCGGGATGAGGGAGTGCCAAACGGATACTGATCTGCGCGTCGTTTGCCTCGAATGATTCGAGCGGGAACGCGATGGTGCGGCAGTCTTCATGCTCGATCACGATGGGCAAATCATCACCCCGGAGAACGGGGTCGGACAGCTCGAAGATCTTAGCCAGTTTACCAGCGGTGAGACGATGATCTACATCGCTGGCGACGAGGAGTTGAAGCTGGCAGTGTGTCGTGGAACGGGCGGTGCCACCGCAGTCAATGAAGTCTTTGTGCACGCGACCGATTTCGGTCACATGAAAATGTGGCGGCACGATGTCATCATCTGGAAGCACAATATGAATGCCGGCGTCTGGGTGGGCGCGCAGCGCGGAGAGGAAGGGAAGGGTGGTGTTCATAAAATGGAGAGAGGGAGGATATTGGGGATCGCTTCGGAATGCGGGAGGGCTCGGTCCTGTTGCAGGCAGGGTTCAGTCCGGGCGAGGATGTCCACGATGCCCAGGAGGCGCTCGATGACGGGATCTGAAGATTGGACGAGTCGGTAGTGGATGAAAGTGCCATCTCGGCGTTCGTGTAAGAGGCCTGCCTGCTTAAGGACCGAAAGGTGCCGCGAGATTTTGGACGGAATATATCCGGTGATGGGACCAATCTCGCAGCTGCACAATTCTGACTTGGCCCGAAGTAGATTGAGAATCCGCAGCCGCGCAGGATCCGCCAACACATTCATGAGTTGGGCGGCGTCGCGTAATGAGGTTTCAGAGTCTTCGGTCATCTTTAATTCCTTATTTGCGGAATAACAGAAATATAAATCCAAGAAAGTCAAATTGAAGCGTGAATGAGTGCAGAGATGCACGGTGAGTTTGGGATTCACAGAGCACATTGAAAATACGGAAACAATTAACTGGAAGCAGTTTGACCACAAAAAGCACTGAAAACACGAAACGGAGAGGCAGAGTGCTGTCGGGCTCTACGCCCGACTTCTTCTGGGTAGCTCAACTCGAGAAATCTGCGGTTATCAGTTTTGGGGCTAAACTGAGGGTGCCGCTGGTTAGGATCTTGGCGCGGAGGCCGCCGCGGCCTTTTAAGAAGGCTTCGGTTCCGGGGGCGTAGGCTTGGTCCATCCAGTAGCAGGGGGTGCACTCACGGGTGCCGAGGAAGCGGACGCCTTGGATTTCGAATTCTTGGCCGATGAGCGTGTTCAGATCGATACCGGACGTAAGAATGTTGCGGCGCAGGTTCGCGGGGCTGCGTTCGCCCAAGTTCAATGTTTCGCACAGCTGGGTAAATACCTCCTCGGCGAAGAATGTTATCTGACCTTTGTAGTCCTCTTTGTAATCGAAGAAGCGATCTCCGCGGATTCCGCTTCCGGTGACACACTCGATCTCATCGACTTCGCTCGTGGGGTGTTCCCCCGCAGGTTTGCCGTGACGGCCAAAATAGTTGTGGCCCGGAGAAATGAAGAAGCGGCGCAGTTGCACGGAGTAAAACTAGGTCAGTCGAACAAGCGTCGGCAACCGCAGAAAGGAACCGTCGGTCGCAGACTTCACGGTTCAGTGGTGGGCATGAGCGGTCCAGCTTGAATGCGTCGAGCCATGGTTTCAGCAATGCGAATGAGAGCCTCAGCGTCGTTGGGGGAAAGCCGGATCCGGCATTGGCGTCTCCATAGGTCCAGCCAGATTTCGAAATGCTCCGGTTTTAGATCGAGCTTGGTATGAGTTTGGATGAGTGGCCCGGAGTATTTGGGTTCCCCGCCGGTGATGGTGGTCCAAAAACCAAGGATCTTTTCCAAATGACTCGGCCAGTCGTCGACCTCCCGGAGGAAGATGGGTCCAATGATCTGATGTTGCCGCACGTCAGAATAGAAGTGCTGCAGCAGGGGGCGAAGCGCCTCGTCGCCGCCGACGCGCTCAAAAAGGGAAGAAGTGGTTGGAGAAGGCATGGGTGGGGACGGCCGAGGCAGGTTGGAGCGGGAGCGCGGTGGAAGGGGATCAGGTCGTGACTAAATTGCTTGCGCAATGCGTCTACGACGTGACCCCGGTGAGCACCATCGGCGTGATGGTTCCGTCTCTTGATACTTGGAACTTGTTACTTTGCGCGCGGAGCGCGCTACATCCGGCCTTCTTCGATATCGTAGATGTCGAACCAGACGCGCACGACCTTCCCGGCAGGGATGTATTGCGGAATATAGTCTTCGAGGAACATCTGGAGGGGGAGGGGCATCTCGCTGATGCGCATGTCGCGCATCTTGTTATTCCACTTCACCACGTCTTCACGGTTCTTAACTCGAGAGTTTTCGGTGATCCAATCGGCGACGGCTTTATCGTCAGCTCCGGTGGCGACGAAATCCTGAAACTCCTCGTGATCGATTCCGGTGAAATCAAAAAAGAAGCGATCGAGAGGACAGTTGTAGTGGTAGTCGTGATTGGTGCCGGCGGCGACCGCGCGGCACTTGTCGAGCATTCGCCCGGCATGGACGTAGCCGGCAAACGTTTCCCGCGGACTGCGGGGAACGTCTTTCGAAAGATCAAGCGCGAGGTCGGTAAGGGACATAACGGCCAAACCTATGGCAAGGAGGACCTCCACGCAAATGAGGTGAAGAATGATATCCACCACAGAAGGCACTAAAAGCACAGAACAGGCTCTGGCTCAGCCTATAGCATTTGGTGACTTCTGAGCCTTTTTTGGCTATCACCCGTGCCAGCGCGATGACTCCTTACTCGAAGTCGGACAGGTTCCAGCGCGTCTGGTAGATGGCGGAGGTGTGGTCGTGTTTATTCTTCGGGTTCCAGTCTGGTTTTTGGTAGTAGAAGGTCAGGATCTCGCGGGGTTTGGTTTCGATGGAAACCGGGTAGCCCAGGTCATGATTGGGTGCATCTTCGCGTAGGGTGATTTCGGAAGCGTGATTCCAGGTGATCCCGTCCTCGCTGATCATGGCGCGTTGACCGAAGGGCGCGGCGCGCCGACCGTAGGAGCAGAGGAGACGACCGTCGGACAATACGAGTAGATGCGGTGGGAAACCCATCATGGGAGTCGGGATCGGATCGGACCAAGTGGTCCCGTTGTCGTCGGAATAGATCTGCCACATGAACAGGTTCTTCTTGCGATCGTCGTAGGGACGGGCGGTGGCGCGCATCATGATAACAATGCGACCGTCCGGCATCTGCGCGACGTGGGGCTCGCCGAATCGTAGGTTAGGTGCCGAGGGTGAATCGACCGTGCGCAGATGTTTCCATTCACTGCGTGAATCCGTGGCGCGGTAGATGCGGATGGAATCTCCTTCTTCGCGGTAGGCGGTGACGAACAGTGAGCCATCCTGCAGTGTAATGCCACCGTGGATACTGTCAGGTCCCCAGCCTGCGTGGTCCCAAGACTTTCCGTGATCATTGGAGGAGTAGAGATGGCTTCCGTCGAGTTCAGCGGCGGCGAGATAATTGGGTTGTTCGACTTCTTCCATCCAACGCTCGAGCATGGGTCGTGGGTAGGCTTCGGGCCCAAGTGCATCGTAGGTTTCGGCTTTCCAAAATACGGAACGCACATGCAGCAACAGTTCGCCGTCGACCGCGACGGTGAGTCCACCTTCGCGGTCGTCGAGTGCCGTGTCGACGGCATCGAAAGGCTCACTCCAGGTCTGACCGTCGTCAGTGGAACGCATCACCGTGACGGCGCCGTTGGGGCTCATGTGCTGTTCGGTGCGGATAAAGCTGAGCACGAGGTCGCCATTGTCGGCCCGGGCGATGGCAGGCCACGCGGAGTAGACCGCGGGGTCGTGGTAGAGGATGCGGTTTTCAGGCTCAGCGTGAGAGCCGAGGACGACCATCGCAAAGAGCGATAGGAAAGAGAGTCGACGAATCATGTGTGGTGCAGGTTAAGCTAGATCGAGTGACACGGACTGTCCGGTTTGAGGGGCGGTTAAGGAGACGATGGATCCGTCAACCCGCGCGGTGACCGGTCCGTTTGGTCCGTAGAATGTCCAGCCGGTGGGGGTTTGGTTCCAGCGCTGGGCTCCACTAAAGTCTGTTGCGGCGCCGGTGGCAAATAGGGTGAGAAAGCGGCAACGTTTGGCGTTCGTCTTGGCTTCAATGAAACTCTCGTTGCGCACGTCCAAGAGTGTGCCGGTGCGGTCACGATTGTAGGGCGCCGCGTAACCGTGCTGGTGGCGCTCGATCTGCAGATCACCATCTGCGAGATTGATGATCCGGCCGACCGCGGCGGCAGCGCCTTTGCTCACAACGAACGAACCCTCGGCGTCGGGTTCGGCCTGGTTGATGGTATGCCAACGCAGAGAGATGGACTCTTTCTTTTCTACCTCGGCGTCGTCGAGCACGAGGATGTAGCCGGGCCACATGTGGAGGACTGTGCGCTTGAAGTGCTTCACGCCGCTGTAGGCGGGTGCGAGTTCCATGCTCCACGCGGTGCCTTGGCCGGGCTCGTGCCACCAGTGCTTCAGCTTACCGGAAATTTCTTTGGAGTGGATGGGTTCACCGCGTTGACGGATGGGGAAGCGTTGTTCGCGGTCGCCGAAGCAGAGGGTATTGTGACCCTTCACGGAGGCGTTGTAATATTTCCAACGGGTCGCGCCTTCGAAGAAGTCTTCCGGGTAGCCTGAAGGGGAACCGAGATCGACGACCAGGCGTTCGCCTAACGTGTTAAATCCGACCACGCCGACGTCGTTGTGCTCGTGCTGCTCTTCCCGACCACTTTTGGCGAAAACGATACAATTGGTCTTCGGTTTATCCCACGAGGTGCGGCTCACAATCATGCCTCCGTGTGCCTTGAACGCGATGGCGAGCGGCTCGCGGCCGGTCGGTGGCAAGGGTTTCACCCGAGCATCGAAGAAGAGCAGGTTCATCGGGTGGGAGTGCTTATCGGAACGAGTTCGCAGAAAGAAATCCTGTAAGACGGGATCCTGATTGGCCGCGGCCACGGCCGCGACGTAGCCGGTCATGACATCGCGCTCTGGCCACGAGTCGCCGAAGGGGATGAGTTTCTTGTCGTCCAAGGTCCCGTGCATCACCCAGCGACACATTTCGGGAAACGGCCATTCGCCGAGGCGATCGATTTTGCCGCCCGTTGCGAAACGCATGGCGTTGAAATACCCCACGGGAAGACGGTTGGCTCCGGCGTAGGCGACGGACTCGTTGAACTCGCCGTCGGGTCCGTAGGTCTCGAGGTAGGCGTTGAATCGCTCGGTCGCGATATCGATGATGAATTGAGCTTTGGGGTGATGCTCTTGGAGCGCCATCGCAGCAACCGCTGCGCCGCCGGCGATGACGGTAACCCAATTATTGAGGTCCTCCATCCACCACGCATTTTGCTCTACCGATGTAAGGAAAGGTTGGATACCGCGACGATCGATGCCGGCGCGAATTTCGGCACGCTCGCTTTCGGTGAGGGAGTCGTAGAGCCAATCGTAGGCGATGGCGCAGTCTTGGGAAAGCATGCCGGTGCGCAGGTCGGCGGGATGGCCGAAACGGACGTGGGCTTGGTCGATCCAGTCCGGCCATTGGTCGGGGTCAAGGAACGCGTTGAGTTGGCTTTTGGCCGCGTTGAGGTATACCGCTTTGCCCGTGACGAGATGGGCGAGGGCGAAGCGATTCATTCGCGCTCCCGCGTGATAGCAGATGTAGTAGTCGGGGTTCTTGTCACGCACCATGGACATCGGACGATCGGGCACAATGGAGTCGACTTGCAGGTCCGGAAGTTTGGCCTCCGCGTCGGCTTGGGCGATGAGTTCGCTCCACGCTTCGGCGAGGAATCCGCCGGCTTTGATGGCGTTGCGAAAGTCGTCAACGGACTGCAATCCGGGTGAGCTCTTAGCGGCGAGGAACAGGCGCGGATGCGCGGGAGGAGCGCCGGCAGATGACGCGGCGCGGAGTTGCGGGAGGAGACTCCACGCCGCGGCGGCGGTGGCGGATTGGCGAAGAAATTTACGGCGTTTCATTGGCGATGAGGATTTCTGGAACCGCTGGGACGATGCGGATGCTCGTCGTGCCGCGCAGTTCAGGTGATTCTGTAACAAACTCGATCCGGCTCACCTGGGGGCCCCATATGGCAAGGAGTCGGGCGTCGGTGACCTCAATGTTCGTAATACGAACATTGGATATTCCGGATTGGGGGTAGATGAGGGCGCCGCGGCCTTGGGTCGTGCCGGGGAATTGGCCGAGGCTGACGGCGACGGTTTCTCCGGATTTTCCTTTGATGATCTCGATGGGTCGGTTGGTGACGAGATGGGTAGCAATGATGTCCGAGTGCTCGAGGTCGTAAAAGTCTCGGACTTCGAGATCGTTGTTTCGGCGCAGCGTAATCGTGCGGGTCCAGGAGTTGATCCCGGCAGCATCTGGATAGGTGTTTTCGAGATTAAGTTTCAACCAAGCGGATTCATCACTTGCTTGGTAGTGCACATTTGTGGCGGCGAACTCGCGGCCGGGAGATTGTTCGTGGCCGTTGACGAGGGGCACGTTGTGCCAGGCCGAGCGCATGGTCCAAATCTCGTAGCGTTGGGCGCTGAAGGTCTTGGCGGTGTAGTATTCGGGGCCGACATCGATGATGAGTGGCGAACCGTCGAGGTAGGCGATGAATGAGCCGACATCGTTGTGGTTGTGCGACTCGTCGTTGTGGCCGCCCTTGGCCGTGACGTAGAGACCGTCGGTGGTGCCGGCTTGGTCGCGGGCAGTCATGAGTTGGAGGTCGGGCAACCAACCATCGCGAGGGAGTGGGTCGGCGGCGGTTTGTTCAGCCATTTCGGCGGCGAGGAAGAGTTCAGGAACGATGCGACCGATTGATTGGAGTCTTCCTACCGGAGGAGGCTGACGGCGTTGCCAAAGCCAAACGCCAAACGCGGCCATCTCCTCGTCGCCGATAGCTTGGCCGTAGCGGTAGACGAGCGGGCCATCGACCGCAGTGCGGGCGTTAGCATCGGCGAAATTCATATACCATTCGTGGCCGACATGAGCGGTCAGAATGTAGCGGCCCATTCCTGCAATCAGGGGTTCATCGAACACCGAAATCTTCCCGTCACTAGCGCCATACATCCAGTCCAAGGCTTCAAATGTGCTCGCGCCGGCGCGCCCCCAGTAGGAGGGGCCTTCGTCGCACCCGCCGTCGGCCGGGTAGCTGTTGAGGAATTGGTCGAGCACGCGTTGCGCTTTTTCGACGTGGCGGGCGCGCAGCTCGGGATCTTTTTCGATGAGGAGTGCGGAGGATAACCAGTTGGCCACGATCCACGGATTCCAGTTGTTGATGGGGTGACCTTGAGTGTCCCACGCCATCCACCAAAAGTCGGCGCGATCGAGGCAAGGTTTGAGGATGCGTTGCTGCACCTCGTGGCTCAGACGCTTGCGGGTCATTTTGGAAACGTCGTCGAGTTGCGGCCCGAGCAGATAGTCGATCCACGCCACCAGTGCTGCCGTTTCGCCAACCCCGAGATCGACGATGGGTTCGGTAGCGTCGGGAAGATCCGCGCCGGCGCGCTGCATGAAAATATGGGCCGGGTAAACCCATGAGGTTTCTTCGAACAAAACCCACAGTCCGTTGGTGACTTGATCGATGAACCGACCCTTGCCCTCGGCGCATTCGGCGAGCACCAACGTAATCAACCGGTTGCGACGGTCAGCCCACGGCACTTGATAGGACCGCCGGTCACCGTTGCGCATGTATTCGAGATAGGTCGTCGCGGGGAGCACCTCCCAGGGCGAATCAAGTAACGCTTCCCCCTTGCTAATGAGGTCGGCTCGCGTGGCCGCATCCAGCCCAGCCCAGGCGCTGCGATCTCCTGCCCGTGGAAAGGGTTCCCAATCCCCGTGAGGGAGCAACGCGGCTTGAATGCCCGGAAGGTCTTCGCCGAGTTGATGAAGCTCCGGTGCACCCGACAACAGGTTGCGCTGCGGGTGGACGGATGTCGTCGCAGAAAACGCGGTCGCTGCCAGACCGAGAGATAGGGCGGCGAAGGTTAATACAAAGCGGCGGGCAGATGTGCGCCCGCCCGTGATCAAACGGAGTGTTATTTCATCCATGGGGTAAGGGATACATCCCCAAGGGAACCTCATAAACCTTTGGCAACAAGCGTGAAACGCTATTTATTTCGTTGATTTTAGGGACGAAATTTCATCTCCAATGCCGCAGGCTTTCGAACCGGATCAAACAGAACGGGTTGCGCTTGCGACTGAAATTTCAGACGACGAAAAGAATTGTGCGGTGGCAGCGCCCCCGGTGCGTCTCAGTAGGAGTAAACTGCTTGTAGCCAGAATTTGGTGACGTCGGGTCGGGATGAAGAACTGGTGAAGTTACCGGCCTTGGCGAGCACACTGAGTTTCGGACCAAATGCCCGGGCGAGGGAGAAATCCCATTCGGTGCCCCAGCTCTGATTGCCTTCATCGCTGCTGAAGTGATGGAACGCGACGGCGCCTTTGAGCGCTTGAGGAAGTGCCGCGGTGACTTTGATGTAGCGGTCCTCGAGACCGGTGGGTGGAGTGGCGAGGAAGAGGTCGGCCCAACCGTTAAAGGCGTGTCCGGTGGCGAGGGGAGTTTTGAAGGCGGTGCCATTGTCGGAGCCCAATATCTCGCGACCAAACGTGACCGCGCCTATTTTGTTATTGAGTCCGAATTCAAGCAGGGAGTAGGGCGCTTCGTAGTTCAGAGGACTGTTGTCGTGTTCGCGCTGAAGGGCGAATTCGGCACGGTAAGTCAATTGCTCGGAATCTGAAATCGAGCGTGAGCCGGAGAGAAAGAGACCGTGGGTCACGGTGCTATTGGCGGCAGCGTTCTTGAAAGAAAGGAGGTAGGAATATCCCGTCAGGCTAATTTGATCGGTCAGCTTCCAATTCAGATTGGCGACGTGCGATTCGGAGTCCCATTGGCCGGCGGGATGATCGTCGCCGAGAATACGATTGATCTGATCCAGGTAGGCGTAGGTGAACTTGATGGTCTCGTTCGCTACGGATGCTTGGAGCGCGTCGAACGTCTGCATGTTTTGACGCCAACCGACATTGCCAATAAACCGGGCGTTATCGAGCACGATGGCTTGGCGGCCGAGTTTTACATTAACACCGTCGACGGCGTAGCTGACCCACGCTTGGTTAATTTCAGTGCCTTCGGGGTCGGCAATGACCGCGCGATTGGTGGAGCGGGGGTTGAGTCCAGCGGGATTGTAGGAGTCTTCGTCCAACGCGCGGGTATCCTCTACTTCGATGGAAATTTTGAACTCCTCGCTCATAGCATGGGTGTAGCCGATGTTGGTGCCGAGGGTGAAGGCATCGGAGCTGCGGCGCCCAGACTGTTGGGCCGATTCCAAACGCGGGGTCAGTTTCAAACTGAATTTTCTGTTTTCGGAAAACTCCGCGGTGGCTGTCGCGGTGCAAATTAAGAGCGTGAGAACAATCCTCCCGGATCGAGAAACGTATGCTTTCATGGCAAAACGGAGTGTAAGTCATAATAATGTAGAAAAAAAGATAATAAAATCCAGAATAGGTATTAAAATACATTATGATCTTGATTTCCGTTCGCCTCGGAACCCAAAGCGGGCTTCAGTTCAAGTATGAGTGTCCGTTTCGGAAAAGTCGCCCAGGTTGCCGTCGCTGCTATGAGCCTATTGGCGGAGCGTTACGATAAAGGTAAGACCAAATTAAACTCGGCCCAAATTGCGGAGATTCGAGAACTGCCCCAACCGATTGTGGCGAAGGTTCTCACGACGCTCTCGTCCCTCGGCTTGGTGGATGGCACGCGCGGACCAGGTGGCGGATACTGGCTTAATAAAAAGCCCAAGGACATCTCCCTGCATGACATCATCGCGGAGTTTGAGCGCACGGACGCGGGCATCATGTGTCCGTTCGGACCGAACTGGTGTGGCCACGGGGAGAACTGCCCCATGCACGATTCGTTGGCGGAGTGGGCCGAGAATTGGCGGGCTTACCTGGATGGCACCAACCTCGCGATCTTCATAAAAAGTTAGTCTACAGGAAAATACGTCGGAAATTACCGCAAAAGCCCAAACTGCCGAAGTCCATTTTCCGGAAGAAAGTAACCATAATGGTTACTTAGTTTCGTATTCGCATACTAAAGAATATCTTAAGCTGTAAATTTCAGGAATCGAAGTGCTATGGAGCGGTGAGATTAGCGGGTGAACTTGTTGGTTTTTCGCCAGAATTGCAGAGGGTGAATACTACTCGTAAGTAACCATAATGGTTACTTACGTTCGTAATGAGCTTATCAAGAGATCTTTAAGTGATATTAATTTGAGAAGCTTAAAAAATCCCTTTGAGACGGGGTTGATCAACTATTCTGGTTACTTTGGGTGGTTCGATTTGATCGGAAGTAGGGCCTGATTGGAAGAAGAGCAGGTGATACTGATCAAATTCCAAAATAAATATCTTTAATTCCCAAAAAGTGCGCACCTCTGGCCAAGGCATGCGCGGTCAGAAGGGGCGAGATACTCTAGAAATAGGGCTGACTACTAAACCCGCCCGGTTGGGCGTATCCCACTGCGAATCCCGTCCCCTCCTTCATTATGACATCCGTAAAACCCTGGTTCAGAATCCTCGCACCACTCCTTTGTAGCGGTGCCATTGCCTTTACCGCCGGTGCCGCTGGTGGGGGCGAAGATATTGGCTCACCCGGTAGCGGCGGCGTCACTGAGGCCCAAAAAGCCACGTATGCCGCATCACTCCCAACCGAACAGGCCGTGCTCACCGCCGCCCCCATGGTGCCTCCTGCCATCACCCGTGATCACGCCGCTCGGGTGGTGGTGGATCTCGAAGTGCGAGAGATCGTCAAACCGCTCGCCGATGGGGTCGATTACACCTTCTGGACGTTCGGTGGCGAAGTGCCCGGTCTGTTCATTCGCGTGCGCCAAGGGGATTTGGTTGAGTTTCACCTCTCGAATCACCCCAGCTCTAAGCTTCCGCACAACATCGATCTTCATGCAGTCACCGGTCCCGGTGGCGGTGCAGCCTCGTCGTTTACGGCGCCGGGCCATTCCTCGGTCTTTTCCTTCGAGGCCCTCAATCCTGGCCTCTACGTGTATCACTGTGCGACCGCTCCGGTGCCGGTTCACGTCGCCAGCGGCATGTATGGTTTGATCTTGGTCGAGCCACCGGAAAGCCTGCCTCCCGTCGACAAAGAATACTACGTGATGCAGGGAGAGTTCTACACCTCTGGTCGCTACGGTGAGCCGGGATTGCAGACGTTCGAAATGCAAAAGGCCCTCGATGAACGTCCGGACTACGTGGTGCTCAACGGCAGCGTCGGTGCGATGGTGGGAGATAAGGCTATCACTGCGAATGTCGACGAAACCGTCCGTTTGTTTGTCGGCAACGGCGGTCCCAACCTCATTTCATCATTCCACGTAATCGGCGAAATTTTCGATACGGTTTATCAAGAAGCGGGCACACTCCCGGATCAATCCAACGTGCAGACCACGCTCGTGCCTGCTGGCGGTGCGGCGATGGTCGAATTTAGGGTCGATGTGCCGGGCACTTATATCCTGGTGGATCACTCGCTCTTCCGCGCCTTCAACAAAGGTGCACTCGGAATGCTGAAGGTGAAAGGCGACGCCAACCGCATCATCTACTCCGGCAAGGAGGTGGATGAAGTCTATCTTGGTGAACAATCCGCCGCCGGTAGCGAATCCAGCCGTCGCGAGGCCGAACTCGTGGCGGCCAAAGCCGAGGCAATCGCCTCCAATCCGCAGATCGCGAAGATCGAGGGACAAATCCAAATGGAGCGGGGTCACAAGATCTTCCTCTCTACGTGTTTCGCCTGTCACGGCGCGAATGGTGAGGGCGTTGCTGGGGTATTCCCCCCGCTCGCCGAGTCCGACTTCCTCGAAGGCGACTTGGATCTCGTCATCAACACAGTTGTTCGTGGCATGACCGGTCCCGTCACCGTGAACGGCAAACAATACAACAGCATTATGCCTCCTCAGCCTCTGCCGGACGAGCAGGTCGCCGACGTGCTGACCTTCGTGATGAACAGCTGGGGTAACTCTGCTGAACCCGTCACGATGGAACAGGTGAAAGCCGTTCGGGCTCAAGACTGATCACGATGAATATCGGTCACCGCATCATGCGAAGCTGGATCCTGCTCGGACTGTTGTCCGGGTGGGCTGGCGCCGCTGATACGGTGACCATTCCGGTTGGGGAGTTTGCCCCGCTGATTCGCTCCCGCGAGGAGCCGGAAGTCCGGCAGGTGCCTGCGTTTAAAATCGATGTGCATCCGGTCACCAACGGCGAGTTTCTCGCCTTTCTCCATGAGCACCCGCAGTGGCGACGATCCCGGATCGCCCCGCTCTTTGCTGACGAGCAATACCTTGCCCATTGGCGGGGTGATTTGGATCCGGGTCCGTCGGCTCCGCTTGACGCTCCGGTGGTGCAGGTCTCCTGGTTCGCTGCCCGGGACTTTGCCGCGACGCGCGGTGGTCGATTGCCTACTATCGCGGAATGGGAACGGGT
>JABIRI010000040.1 GCA_018667915.1 Opitutaceae bacterium
ATAACCGGCGGCGACTCCACTCCAGTCTTGGCTACCTGAGCCCCAAGGACTTTGAATCCATCCAACAATAGAAACTAACCCCATCCCCGTGTCCGTTTTTATGGGGCAAGCCCATCTTCCCAGCTGCCGCCATAGTTGTTCACTTGGACACCTTCGGTATCCTCGAAGATTCCGAGGGAGTGCGTCGCGTTGATCTCGTCGACGAGTTGAAGGCCGAGTTTGAGGTGAAGCGGCTGCTCGTAGGGCACGGGTTGGGCAACGATCGGATCGATGGTGGGAACCAAAGGTTGGGCGTAGATCGGTGTTGGGGTAACAACTTGAGCCTGATAGATGGCGCGAGTCGGCGCGGTCGTTTTGGCGCGGATGAGACCGGCGTTGGCGATCTTCGTGGCGGAGAGGGCAACGGCGAGGAGGAGGGTTTTGGTGAATTTCATGATAGTGGTTTTGGATATGGTGCCGGCGGGAGCGGCGTCTTGGTTTTGAATTAACTCCCACAGTCTGCCTCAAAGTCGTGATCTTGGGTATGGGCCGACCGGTCATGGGCCGATCGGCTAATACGGTCGATTGACCCGGAGCGTTGCTTTGTTATCGAAGAGCGCATGCCCCGTGTTCTCGTCATCGATGATGATCCCCGTCTCCGCCGTCAGTGCGCGGCGTTGTTGCGGGCGGAGGCCTTCGAAACCGCCGAAGCAGGCAACGGTAAGATCGGGCTGGAGATGGCGCGGGCGGAACCACCGGACCTGATTGTATGCGATGTCAATATGCCCGGAATGAATGGCCACGCGGCGCTCGATGCGTTGCGCGGCGATCCTCACACGATGGGCATCCCCTTCATTTTCCTCACCGCCAACGGCGACATGGAAGATCTGCGCGTCGGCATGAATTTGGGCGCCGACGATTACCTCGTGAAACCCGTGGATCCCGATCAACTCATCGCGGCGGTGCACGCGCGACTGCAGCGAGCGAAAAATGCCGGAGCCCGCAACTCCCGCCCGCTCGAACAGGCTGACCCTACTCAACTCGAATCCTTGGGTCTCACTCCGCGCGAAGCCGAAGTGTTATTCTGGGTGGCGCAGGGGAAAACCAACCCGGAGATCGGAATCATCACGGCGGTAAAACTTACGACAGTCAAAAAACACCTCGAAAGTGTTTACCAAAAACTCGGCGTGGATAACCGCACGGCCGCTGCCACGATGGCGTTGGAGAGTCTAGGCCCGTTGGAGTAGTCGCTGCACGCCGAGAATCGGCGAGTCTTTGATCGGCCGAAGCGGCAGCGGTGTGCGCGGTAGCAGTAACTGAACGACCGCGGGATGCGTCATGATCGGCCCGGTGAGGCCGGCGGGGACATCATCGAGGGGAGTTTCCGGGAAAAGTTGGGTAGCGACTCGAGTAGCGATGTCGAGCAACGGCTGGGCGGAATCTAATACCATCGACGTCGCCATTTCGTCGCCCTCCGAAGCGAGATGCAGCATAGCCGGCGCAAGTGACGCGATGACCTTGTTGGGTGCAGGGTTTTGGTAAAAGTAACGCAAGAGTTCGGCTGTATCATGAATTCCGATACTCTCGCCGTGATCCTTTACGATTTGGCCCACGCGGGTGGCGGGCGCCCACCCCTGTAGTTCCATCATGCCTCGCGTGACCGTGCGGCGGCCCAGATCAAACCCGCTGCCCGGTTCTCCCAGTCGCCAACCTAAACCTCCGGCGTAATGCACATCCCCCAGCGGATCACGCGCGGCGACGAATGATCCAGTGCCACCGTGAATGACCAGGCCTGCTTCGCCTCGGGTCGCCAGTTCCAATACCGGCAATGAGTCCTTCTCGGTTGTGACCTGCCCAAAGTCGGTGAGGCTCCGGGCGAGCTCCTGCCAGAACTCGGGGATCCCCGCCATGTAAAGTTGGGTGTGCGTGACGGGACTGCGGTGGATCTCTCCCAAGGCCGATAGAATCGTGGAGCGGGCCTGCTCCGATCCCACCACATTGGGATTGCAGCCCGGCGCGGCGTGTTGCGCGACGACTTTTCCGGATTGGTTCATCAACACCAGATCTGTTTTGCTGGCGCCGCCGTCCACTCCGATGCGATAGGAAGTCTCCATATGTCGACTGACATCACACGTTGGGCGATTTTCAGTCAAAAATTAAGATGCCGCGTTCTCCGCTTCGGTGTGAGCAGGGTGGAGGTTTGCGGGAGGCAGCCGTTTGAGGGTTGAGGCGTGCGGATAGGTTTGTTGCAAATAGTTGTATGAAGCGATGCATCGTCGGGTTATTGATTTTATGCGTTGGGGTGGGTTTGCTGGGCGGTGCGGGTCTGAGCTATCAGATGACGCCGGAGGAGGTTAAGGCCGCGGCGGGCACTCCGGTTTCTCTGCTCGAGCGCGAAGACCGTGCGATCTGGATGTATCCGGATGGTGGACGGGTGGAGTTTGCCGAAGGTCGCGCCGTAATAATCACGAACATGCTCATGGCAACGGAGGCGGAGATCATTGCGGCGGAAGAGTCCGCCGCGGAGGCCGAGAAACTCGCGGCTGCAGAAGCCGAGCGGGTGGCGGCGGCGACCGATGCAGCCCAACAAGCTGAGGCGGCGAAGCGGGAGGCTGAGATGGCCGAGGCTCATGCGGAGGCGATGGCAGCGATCTCGAATTCTATCGAGGAATTGGAGGCGCAGTATGATGGCGGTATGCCAGATCTCGGTCTTGGCCCGCCGCCAGCGAGCCAGTTTTGGATCGCGCTCTTGGTGCAGTCCTTTATCGGCGTTTTCATCACCATGTTGGCGTTAAAATTGGCGTTTAAGTGGTCCGACGTTCACGCCGACTGGGGGCAGATGTTTCTACCCGCGATGGTCGATATGTTCGCTGGGACGATTATCCGAGGAGGGGGTTATGCTCTACTTAAGACGGACCAGTTTTATCACATCGACGATGGCGTCTCCTTCTTCGCGCTATTGATCACGCTGAAGCTCGCCACGCATGCCAGCACCCTACAGCGAGCCGTGGCCGTAGCCGTGGCCGCGAAGTTGGCCAGTATTGTAGTCTGGACCGTGCTCTCCGTATTTCTCCTGCAAGCCCTCTTCGGCTGAGGTCAGCCGATGAGTTTGCTGAGTCGGGTGCGGTAGCGTTTGGAGAGCTCGATATTGGCCTCCATCCCTCCGGGTAGGTTTTGACTGCGCACGACCGGCAGTTCGTGGCCGTTGTCGCGGAGCCACGTCATGGCTTCCAGGGCGAGGAGGTTGAGCAAGGTCGCACCAATGAGCGTCGAAGTTGGCCCCGCCATCGCCGAGGCTTCGGCGGGCATGCCCGCCAGGTTGCCGTTGTTAAGCTCTACGATGGCGTCCCCGGGCTCCCCAAGATTGTCGAGCACGTGGTCGGATACGGCATGAAGATTTTGACCGCCCGGATGCACCGTTTGGGCCGTCGAACTCATGGCGATGGAGGTCAGGCCGATAACCGTGAGGCCTTTCTTTTTCGCGTGGAGGGCGACTTCGATGGGTGACGCATTCTTGCCTGAGTTGGAGATCACCACGATGACTTCTCCGGCGTGTAGTCCGTTGGTATTGTCGTAGCGCTCCGCGAGACGTGTGCCATAGCCGACAATGTTTTCGGAGAAACCTGCGCCGGGATCGAAAATGCCGGAGACGGGCATGAGACCGCCAGCGCGACCAATAATTTCGCGGCCGATGATTTCACTGTGGCCACTGCCAAAGGTGTGGAGCACCCCTCCGGCCGCGATCGATTCGCCGACGAGTCGCCCCCCGATTTTGAGGGTGGCGGCGTTGATATCGCGGGCGCGGTCGAGCATGGCGCGAGCGGTGGCAAAGTAGGAATCGGCAGGGGAGGACATAAGATTAATAGAAGAGGGAAAGGCTTACGGACCCAAACACGAATGATTCCGGTTGGCCCTTGAATGCCTTGGTGCGCAGGGCTTGTGCGTAGGTGATCTGAGCGTGGCGTCCGCCGATGGCGAGACCGGCGTGAAGGTCTGCCACGAAGGGCTCTTTTTGTATCGTGGAGTTTAGGCCGGCGGGTTCGCCATCGAGCGAGATGTCGCGTTCCACCGCGCGGCCGTCGACGGCGCAGAAAACGAATAGGCTCCACCGAGGGAGTTCGAGCCGGTTGGATGTGCCGCCGGCGCGGATGAGTTTCGTGCCAAAGTCGTCCGGCAAATTCCATCCGGCCCGGATTTCACCTCCCGCATTCAGGTAAGTGTCGATGTTGCCCAAGCTCAGTCCGAAGTGAGGAATGACATCGACGCCCCAGCCTGATTCACCTCGTGCACTCGACCAACGCAACCGGCGTTCGTAGACGAGATTGGCGCCGAGCTCGTGGGGGATCTGATGTCGCCAGCCGCGGGAGCGGTAGGTGTTTATTAGATCGTGAATGAAGTCTTGGGTTTCTTGTCCCAGCGCATCGGGCCCGACCACACCCACGTTGAGTTCGATGGTATGAAGTTGGTCCACGATGGGGCCGTCGGTGAACGGCTGCGTGTGGTTGAGCCGGGCGTGGAACGACACTCCGCCATACAACCAGGCGGAGTAAGCGCGGTCGTCCGGGATATACCGGGACGTCAACGTATCGCGGGGCGTATACATGTTTTGGCCGAGGGAGAATCCGACGTTGTATTCGGGACCGCGGGGCAGCGCCCGGAGCGCTTGGTGGGCTAGAAAACGGATGGGCTTCGGTAGCGGTTCGGCATCGAGGCGGGAAAGGCGCGTCGACACCACGGAGAGCTTAAATCCGTTGGTGTAATCTTCGTCGGTTCCGGCGAAATATTTGTCGTTTTCCGAATACAGGGAAAGGGATGCGATTTTGAGTGGGGTCCGTTCTGGCTCCACTTCGCGTGCGCCCAGGTGCCCACTCCCCAGCAGCAATAGGTAGCCGAGCAGGAGTCGTCGCCAAGTAGGATTCATCGCACGCGGAACGTCGCACTTAAGCCGTCTCCGACCAGCGCCCGTAAACGCCACACGGGAGAATTTTTTCGTCGGCTTGGATAGGAAGGCCGACTTCGCCACCAGATAGCGTGCCGGCCCGTTGTTGCATGAGCTCTGCCATAAGGTTAGTCACGACCGTGGGCGAAAGGCGGGCGGTGTAGGCGTTGATGAGGAAGAACAACGGTGCGTCCGAGAGGAGCTCGCCACAGGCCTCCAATAGCGGCCACAAATGATCCTCAAGCTTCCACATTTCGCCGCCCTTGCCGCGGCCGTAGGTCGGGGGATCCATGATGATCGCGTCGTAGCGTCGCCCGCGGCGGATTTCGCGGCGGACAAATTTCAGGCAGTCGTCGGTGATGTAACGAATGGGAGCATCGGCCAGGCCGCTGAGATGAGCGTTTTCGCGGCACCATTTGACCATGCCTTCGGCGGCATCCACGTGGCAGACCGATGCGCCAGCCTTGGCCGCCGCGCAGGTGGCACCGCCGGTGTAGCCGAAGAGATTGAGCACGGAGATTTCACGACCCTCGGACCGGGCGTCTCGAATAAGCTGGGAAAACCACTCCCAATTGACCGCTTGTTCTGGAAATAACCCGGTGTGCTTGAAGGACGTCGGGGAGATGCGAAAACGCAGTCCAAGTGATTTGTAGTCGATTTGCCACGAGTCGGGTAGGGGTCGGGCGAAATCCCATTGGCCGCCGCCTTTTTCACTGCGATGGTAGTAGCCGTCCCAATTTTCCCACTTAGGCCCGGCGCGCCGTGGCCAAATCACTTGTGGGTCGGGCCTTACGAGGGTATGCGGCCCCCAGCGTTCCATTTTCATGCCGTTCCCAGCGTCCAAAAGCTGATAGGAAGACCATTTGTCGGCCAAGGCCATGGAAGAGGATTCGCGGTTCATCGTGGCGGCCAGCAATGCCATATAGCAGGGCGCGCTGTAAATGAATCTTGGCTTTGTGATGCAAATCCATTGAAAGAATCCAAGGGTTGACACTTTAATATAGGGTGTTTACCCTATATTAAAGCTATGAATATTTCATCGATTATCAAAACTGCGATCGCCTCCTGTGTGTTCGTTTCGGCAACTCTCGCCGATGTGATTGAGACCAATGATGCTGCTCGATTGGTCGGCACCGTTAAGGGCATCAATGACGGGAAGATCACGCTCAGCACATCCTATGCGGGCGACATCCAAGTGGCCCAAAGCGAAGTCGCTAAACTCACGATGGACAGCGCTCTGGCGATCCGTCTCGAGGATGGCACAACCGTGGAAGGCACCATTGCTCCGACGAGCGATGGCGCGATCACCATCGATGGTGGCGCGAGCCGCGTGCAGGCACCGGTCACGGACGTTGCCGCCACCTGGGCCGTCGGAGGCACGGATCCCGCGATTATCGCGCTCCAACGTAAATGGGCCTACGAGGCCTCGCTTGATGTTACCGGTAAATCCGGCAACTCCGAGAACTTCGGTTCCGCGGTGGCGTTTGCCGCAGTGCTCGATGGCAAGGATGACCGCCTCGGATTCTATACGGCCTACAATCGGCAAGAGTCCGCAGGTCTTAAGTCGGCCGACCAATTCAAGGCCGGAGTGGACTATAGTAACAAATTCAATAGCAGCTACTCTTGGTATGTGCGTAACGAAGCAGGCTTCGACCGTATCAAGGCGATCGATTTTTATGACGTCGCGGGTGCTGGTTTTGGTTACACCTTTGCTACGAAAGCACACCAGTCACTCACGTTCCGGGGTGGTCTCTCGTTCCGTCACGAAACGTATTCGCCGGTGGGCTCGAGTGACCTGAGTAGCGTCGGTTTGGATTTCGGTTTGGCCCACAGCTACAAGTGGGATAATATGAAGATGACCAACAGCTTCACCTTCGTTCCCTCCTTCGAAGACTTCGCGGATTACCGCGTCACCCACGACAGCCACTTGGAAATGCCGCTCAAATCCGGTCCTTGGAAAATTCGTTTGGGCGTTTCCAACGATTTCCGCAGCGAGCCTCAGGCCGGATTCGACGAGCTCGATACGACCTGGTATACTCGGATGGTGTTGAGCTGGGATTGATCGCCCTCGCGGCACCAACAACAATTTTGACCATGGTCTCATGCTTCGGCGTGAGGCCGTTTTTTTTTGGCATCGGTCGATTGCCGCTGGCCGGCTGGGACGATTCTCGCCTATGAATTCGGAATGCGTGACCCCAGCATCCTGAAAAATATTACACTCGGCCTGATCCTGACGTTTGTCGCTCCGGCATTGTTCGCCCAGTCCGACCAACCCGACGAAATTGTCACTTACCGCGAAGTGGATGACACCGAGCTGAAGATGCATGTGTTTCTGCCGGCTGATTTCAAAGCCTCGGATCGACGACCGGCCGTGGTTTTCTTTTTTGGCGGGGGCTGGAACGGGGGATCTCCCGGTCAGTTTTATCCGTTTTCTGAATACCTCACTTCGCGCGGCATGGTGGCGATGGCGGCTGAGTATCGCACCAAAAAATCTCACGGCACGGATCCCTTCGCGTGTGTTGAAGACGCCAAGGCCGCCATGCGATGGGCCCGTAAAAATGCCGCAAAATGGGGAATCGATCCCCAACGCCTCGCCGCGGGAGGCGGCTCAGCGGGCGGACATTTGGCGGCCGCGACGGCGTTCCTTCCGGGGTTAAACGAGGCAGGTGCCAAACTCGACGACTCATGTGTTCCTGATGCGCTCATTCTCTATAATCCGGTCATGGATAACGGCCCCACGGGCTACGGTTACGAACGCATTGGTGAGCGGTTCCGCGAGTTCTCGCCGCTGCACAATATTGGTCCGCAAATTCCACCTCCCACCATCACCTTTCTGGGGACCCATGACGACCTGATTCCGGTGGAATCAATGCGCACATTCGCCAATGCGATTCGTCGCGAAGGCGGACGCTGTGATTTTCATCTCTACGAAAATGCACCTCACGGGTTTTTCAACAAACGCGATTGGGGTAATCTGCGTTACTACGAAGTGGTCCGCGCCACGGATCGTTTTCTCGGCTCGCTGGGTTGGCTGGAAGGTGAACCCACCCTAGCCCTACCCGAAGTGGCTCGGACCGTAGCTCCGCCGAAGGAATAGGGATCCGCATTCGTCGCTCTCAAGCGATATGAGGACACTTTTGCTATCTGCCCTGCTCACGGTTTCGAGTGGCGCGGCAACCCCCGCCGCGAAAATATTTCAGAGCGGGGAAGCTCCGGTGCCGTTGGTCGAGCTGTTCACCAGCGAAGGTTGTTCGAGCTGCCCACCCGCCGAGCGATGGATGGGCGAACTGCGCTTCGATGATAAACTGTGGCGGGACTTCGTGCCGGTGGCTTGGCATGTGAATTACTGGGACCGACTGGGGTGGCCCGACAAGTTTGCCGATAGGGCTTATACGGACCGCCAATATGCGTATGCGCAGAAGTGGAAATCACGTTCGGTTTATACGCCCGGTTTAGTGAGAGGGGGCGAGGAGTGGCGCATCCGCGACGGTGGGTTGGACGAAACCGGATTTGCTCAGGGAGGCGCCCTGAAAGTTTCCGTAGCGGGGGAAAATGTAAGCGTAAATTTTGACGCGCCTGAACTGGGCTCGAAGGACCTGCAGGTCAATGTCGCTCGCCTGGGTGGCGGCATTGCAAGCAATGTGCACTCCGGGGAAAACCGTGGCAAAAAACTGGAGCACGAATTCCTCGTGATGGGCTGGATCCAGCAACCGCTTCGGGCCGGGAAAGCGTTCCTGCATTTACCCGAATTTGATTCGACCGTGAAGGCACCGCGTCAAGCGATCGCTGTATGGATCAGCCGCGCCAATGACCCCACGCCGATCCAAGCTACCGGGGGATGGCTAAACTAGAAGTTCCGCGTCGAGGTTTACGCCCGGTAGATGTCCTCCCAGCCGGCGCGGGCGGGTGGGGCGGTGAGCAGGTCGTTGGCCAACGGATGATTGATAAAGCGTTTGGTTGTGCGGTCGAAGTGGAAGGTGCCGCCGAGTCGTTGCGCGATGATTCCAAGAATGAACACTTGGGAAAGCGGTCCGGAAATCGCGAAGGGTGAACGTGCGGTTTCTTTGCCGAGACAAGCCAAGGCGAAGTTCTTAAAGTGGTCGGAGTTTTTCTGGCTAAATTTCGGCAACGTCGGCGCCATGGCCCGCATCCGATCAGCTGGAATAACCCGTAGGGTCGCACTGTGGGTGCCGCCGCGAAATACGGTGTCTTCGCCGTAGATGTATTTGCCGTTGCGTTGCATCTTAAAGTCCGGCGACTCCTCACTGGGAACAGGAGGCAGGTTGTCTACACCGTCATACCAGGTGATGACACATGGCGGTTCGGCTCCGCGCGCGGGGAAGCTGAATCGAATGGTCGAAGCCTGCGGGAAAATGAAATCATTGGGACCGTCGCGTTTCACCGCTTCGATCTTGGAAGGCAGGCCGAGCTCGAGGAACCGGTGGCACGTATCCAAAATATGGGGAGCCCAGTCGCCGAACGCGCCGCTGCCATAGGAGAACCAACTGCGCCAGTTGCCTGGATGCAGTCGCTCGCTAAAGGGGTGCATGGGCCGGCCCACATGCCAGACGTCCCAGTCCATGCCAGGCGGGATGGGCGTGCCTTTATCGAAGCCGGGCACCTCCCAACCATGCCACCGGCGCGGTGAATTCATGTGGGCATCGATGCGCGTGATATTCTTGATCACGCCTGCTTCCTTCCAGGCTTTGAACTGGAAGTAGTTGGCGCCGGAATGGCCTTGGTTTCCCATCTGCGTCACGACGCCAGTGCGGGCGGCTTCGGCGATGAGGAGCTCCACTTCTTGGAAGGTGTGGGCGAGCGGTTTTTCGACGTAAACGTGTTTGCCTGCCCGCATGCAGGCCATCGCGACGGGGAAGTGGGCGAAGTCGGGAGTGGCGATTGCGACGGCATCGATTTCGTTGGCGTGGCGGTCCAACATGTCGCGAAAGTCATGATAGATGGGGATGTCTCCCAGGAGGGCCCTCGAATCGGCGCAATGTTTGTTCTCCGGATCGACCTCCGCGGCGCAGACCCAGTCGACGAGTTCAGAATCGATCAACGAGTTGATGACGTTTTTGCCCCGTCCGCCGATTCCCACCACGGCCATCCGGACTTTCTGTCCGCCGGTCGATGCCTTGAACCCGAGGAGATCGACGTCAGCAGATCCGGAGATTTTAGTCTGACATCCGGTCATCAGCAGCGACGAGGCGAGGGCGCCTTGCCGCAGAAAATCTCGACGGGTGGATTGAGTGGAGTTCGGAGGGGTAGAATTCACGCTGCGATCTAAACGCTCCTGGTGCGTGCGGACAAGCACCGGATGGTAATTCTTTATGCCGCGGTGAGCTTCGGTCGGGCCATCAAAAAGGCGGCTATGTGAGAAGCCTGATGGAAAGTGCCCTCGGCGATAGCTCGGTCGATTTCGGCGACCGAAAGTAGGTGAAGTTCCAGTTCTTCATTGGAGTCGAAAGCGGTGGGGGCATTGAGTTCCACGTCTTGACCGAGAAAACAATGAAAGCGATTGGTTTGGCGGGCAGGATTTGGATAGAATGTGGCTGCCTCGGACCATTCACCGCCCGTCGCACCGCACTCTTCTTGAAGTTCTCGGCGCGCCCCCGTCAGCGGTTCTTCGTCTTCATCTAAAATACCGCCGGGGAACTCGAACCCGAAAATGCCGGCGGCGTGGCGATATTGGCGCACGAGCACGATCCGCCCATCGGCCAGCACGGGAATTGCGTGCACGAAGTCGCGCGATTCCATGACGTAGTAAGGTTCGATGACGAGGCCGTCCTCGCGTTGGCACGTGTCGGCTCGCAGGTTAATCCATTCATCGTCAACCAGCCGCTTCGACTTCAGCGTTTTCCAAGGGTGTAGCACCCCTGATTGCGTTCACAGATCCGCCGCGTTGTCGACTGACTCTTCCGCCCAATGCCTGGCCACGACCTCACGCATGTGGGGCGCGCTGACCATAAACGTTTCGCGCCGCACGGGGCCGGCGAACCACTTCCACAGGAACGTGCCGATCAGGTCGTCCTCCTCCTTTACGGCGGATAGTGCGCGATCCAGTAGCATCGCCTGCAGCGCCTCGCCACCTTCGCGACGATCGCCGTCTTCCCAAGGTTCACGGGCGGCATTCATGCCGACGTCGTAGCCGAGTTCCATGAAGACGATGCGTTTATTTTGGCTGCGGGCGTAGGCGAGAGCTTCGCCGCGCACGCGTTGCCACGTGCGGTCGAGCTCGGCGGGCGCGGGAGTGCGTTGGTGGTTCACCATCGGGAAATAGGCAGAGAGCGAAATGACGTCCAACGCATCCCAGAAAGGCACCTTTTGGTAGTCGGGCCAGTTGGCGGCGTAAGTCAGCGGGGCGTCAGTTTCTTCGCGCACGGCGGCAATAATGTCCCGCCAACGGCGTTCATTGCCTTCGAGGGTCTGGTCGAGTTCAGAGCCGACCGTAAAACCGTCGGCATCGCGACAAAGGCGAGCCAGACGGGTAATCCACACTTTGTAGTCCTGAAAAAATCGATTCCATTTCGCCTTGGAGTCGAAGGTGATCTCGCCTCGCCAGCCCCAGCCGGCCCGCCATGGCGCCACATGAGGCGTGATACAAATTTTCAGACCCAATTTGTGTGCTTCCTCGATGGGACGCTTTAACCAGATTGGCGCCTCGTCGGGATCTTCAGGCATGCGGCGCATCCGGATTTCGCCGTCACGTGTCACCGCCCCATACGGATGAATCTGCACCCAATTGGCCCCAAGTGCCTTCACCTCACGCATGGCTTCGACCATTTCGTCCGTGCCCCATTCTTGCCCCCAAGTTTGACAGGAGATCACAATGCCCCGGACGGGTTCGTCTTCAGGTGGTTCGAGCGTGATCTCGTTCCCGAGAGCCGGGCTGACCGCGAAGACACCCAACAACCGTAGATGACGAAGGGAAACAAAGCGGGGGGGGTTCATGTCAGGTCTTCTTAGGGTAAAGCAGCGATGCCACCACGGACACGGCCAACACGAGGCCGATCACTCCTAGAGAGACGCCGACCGCGATATGAAAGTAACCGGAAATAAGCATCTTGATCCCAATAAACACCAAAATCAACGCGAGACCTACGTTCAGGAATCGGAACAAATCCATCACGCCACTGAGAGCGAAGTAGAGTGAACGCAGTCCAAGGATCGCGAAGATATTGGACGTGAAGACAATGAACGGAACGTTGGTGATCCCTAGCACCGCCGGAATGGAATCGAGCGCGAACGCCACGTCAGTTGTTTCGATAACCAGCAATACCACGAAGAGTGGGGTTGCGTGTTTGATCCCATCGATGAGCACAAAAAACTTCCGGCCGTGATATTCGGTCGTCACCGGGTAGAAGCGTCGGAAAAGCCGCACCGCGAAATTCTTCTCCGGGTCTACATTGTCACCCTGCGGCATCGCGAGCTTGATACCTGTAAACACGAGGAACGCTCCGAAGAAATAGATGAGCCAGTGAAACCGCTCGAGCAGCGCAATGCCCGCGAGGATGAAAACGAAGCGCATCATCGCCGCGCCGATGATCCCCCAAACCAACACCCGGTGTTGATACTCCTTCGGCACCCGGAAGAAACTGAAGATCACGATAAATACGAAGACGTTGTCCACGCTCAGAGCGATCTCGACCAGGTAGCCTGCGGTCCATTTCAACCCCAGATCCGGTCCCAGCCACCACCACACGATGGCGTTAAAGCTCATCGCGAGAGAGAACCACACGCCACACCAAGCCAGCGCTTCCTTAAGGCTGATCACATGAGACTTGCGGTGAAAGACCCCCAAATCGACCGCCAGCATCGCTACAATGAACAGCATGAAGGCTCCCCAGGCCCAGAGCGGTAAAGATTCCATAGTCGGGCGCAGGATGCTCCGAGGGGAACCTTGGGCGCAAGCTACGAGTCATTATTGAAACATTCCCGTCACTTGACCCCTTCCCGTGCGTCATAGACAGTGAATCCCTCGCCTCATCTTCATGAAAATTCCGTTTCGCTACTTCTGGTCCTTCCTGCTCACGTTTACCGCGAGTGGTGCCTTGAGCGCGCAAACACCCCGTTCGCCCTTTATGCCCGCACCTTTAGAGCAGGCCGAAGACGTCGTTGAAGTCGTGGAAGACGCCGAGCTGCAATTTTGCGGTGTGTTCGGTGACGGTGACAATAAGCGGTTCCTAATCTACAACGTGACCACCAACCGGTCGTCATGGCTGCGGCTTAATCAAGAAGGTCCGGGTGAGGTCTCCGTCGAAGCGTTTGATCGGGACCAAGGCACGGTCAATATTCGCCATGGCGGACGTGTGCTTACTCTCGGCATGCAATCGGCAACAATTTCCGGTTCCCGAGCGGGCGGCTCCGCCCCCGTCCGATTACAGAACAATTCCCAGGACTTGGTCAGCACTGTGAAGGTAAATCCTACCCCCACGGATGAACGTCGTCGGTTGGAAGCAGTCGCCGCAGAAGTGCGCCGCCGAAGAGCTGCCCGCCAAGCCGCGGCGGCCAAGGCACCCGGAGCAGCGGACGCTCGCTGAGCACTTAAATTAGCCACCGTATTGTGTAACTGAATACATCGATTGGGAGAAGTCGGAACGGGGCGGTTCTATAATCCATTGGGTTGGCAAGGGTTTTTCGAAAAAAATACCCAAATTTACCTCTGAAAAACGTATTGCTTTCGTTTTCCCGAGGTCTACACCCAGACTCCGTTATGGCTAAACGCAAACCCAACGCAGCATTCATGAAACCGGTTACTCCTGACGCAGCCCTCGCGGCGGTTGTTGGGGCAAAACCGCTCCCCCGCACAGAGCTCACCAAGCAGCTCTGGGTCTACATCAAGGCTAACAACCTTCAGGATCCCAAAAAGAAGACTCAGATCAACGCAGACGCGAAGCTCCAGGCGGTATTCGATGGTAAGAAGTCGGTCAGCATGTTCGAGATGACCAAACTGGTCTCTGGACACGTTACCAAATAACCCCACCTAAGAATTTAAACCTCAACGCCGTCCTGTTTTGCAGGGCGGCGTTTTTTTGACTCTGAATACCGATAATTAAAGGTATTAGTATCTGATAATCAATAGTTAGTAAAACTTAGCGAATTGATCGAGATCACCCCTTCAAGGCGGCGTTAATCCCTTTCGTCGCTTGGCGCAGGACTTCGAGGCGGGCGAATCGTTTGTTGTTGGCGGGGATGAGATGCCACGGCGCGAATGCGTTGTCGGTGAGTGCCAGCATATCGCCTACGGCGGTTTCGTAAGCCGACCATTGCCGCCGATTCCGCCAATCCTCGTCGTTGATTTTGTGCTGCTTGTAGGGCGTTTGTTCGCGCGAACGGAAGCGGGTGAGCTGCTCTTCTTTGGAAATCTGCAGCCAATATTTCACCACGATCGTGCCATGGTCGGCGAGTTGCTCCTCGAAGTCATTGATCTCGGCGAAGGCTCTTTTCCACTCTCGCGGATGACAAAATCCTTCAATTCTTTCGACTAAAACACGGCCATACCAGGAGCGATCGAAGATCGCGACGCGTCCATCGCGGGGTAATTGGCGCCAAAATCTCCACAAATAGTGATGGGCTTTTTCCTCATCATTGGGCTTCGCCACCGGAATAACTTGGTAGTCGCGTGCATCCATCGCGCTGGTCAGACGGCGAATGGCTCCGCCCTTTCCCGCCGCGTCCTGACCTTCGAACACGAAGACGATCGAGCGCTTGGCGGCGGCCGCTTTGCGCACTGCCTTGTTCAAGCGGCCCAACCATTTTTCGCGCTTCTCCTCATAGGTTTTCGAATTGAGATGCTGCTCTAGCGGAAGCTCCAGCAGCCGTTGACGACCCTCCGGACGCATCGCGATGATGCGCTTGGGTTTGGCGGGCGAGGCTTGGCGGGACCGCGTGATGCGTTGGTGGTGGGCGCGAAAGCGGCGGACGATGGTTTGAGTGAAGGCGAGGTTGCGCGGTTTGGCGTCGGCGGACTCAACCACGTCCCAATGCGCTCCGGGTCGGTCGGTTTCCGCGAGAATATGGTCCGCCGTCAGGGCCCAGCGGTCATGCACGGCGTGGGCCTGTTTTTGCTCCTTGGTCACGCGCCATGCTTTATCTGGGTCAGCCTCGAGAGCGGCGAAGCGTTCGCCTTGATCGGTTTTGCTGAGTTGGAACCAGATTTTGATGACCAGCGTATCGCTATCGACGAGCAGCCGTTCGAAATGCCGGATGCGCCGGAGCTCGTCACCCAGCTCGGTGAGGTCCTTCGGGTTGCGCACCTCTTCGCGCAGCGTGCGGGTATACCACGAGTCGACGAAGATGCCGATACGACCACTAGACGGGAGACTGCGCCAGTAACGCCACATCAGCGGACGTTCGCGTTCTTCGTCAGAGGGTTTGCCCACGGAAATGGTCTCCACGTTGCGGGGATCGATCCAGCCCATGAGCGTGTTGAGTGCCGCGCCGCGCCCGGCGCCTTCGACGCCGGCGAGAATGAGCACAACCTTGGTGCGGGACCCGAGCAGATCGATCTGGAGCTGCACCAACTCCTGGCGGAGTTCGGCGACTTTCGCTTCGTAGATCTTTTTGGGAGAAAGAGTGGTCGCACCCGATGCCTTCGCCATGGTCGCGCAGCTTGTTGGGGTGGCGGGGCGATTGTCCAGCTTACGAAGTTGATTGCGGGGAGTATTCCATTCGGGGTGGTGAGATCCGTATTGGTTTCCCCTCACTATGACTCGTTCGTCCAACCCTCAACACCGTCGCGCTGTCGGCATGCTATTGCTCGTCACGTTGTTCTGGGGCTTGAGCTTCCCGCTGATGAAAGGCGCCGGCCAATTGGCCGCCCGCCATGCGCCCGATGCCGGGACGTGGTTTTTTACGGGCATGATGCTGATGCCGCGCTACATCCTCGCTTCGCTGGTCTTGGCCGTCGTGTTGGGTCCGATGTTGCGGAGTATTACGCGATTGGAGCTGAAGCAGGGGCTGTTGATCGGCGCCTTCGCCAGTGGCGGTATGTTGTTCCAGGCGGATGGGCTGCAATTCACGGCGGCATCCACCTCGGCATTTCTTTCGCAGTTCTACGCGATCCTGATTCCGCTGTGGGTCGCTTGGCGCACGCGCCGCAATCCGGGGTGGGGCGTTTGGCTCTCCTGTGCGTTGGTCCTAACCGGGGTGGCGGTGCTGGGGCGATTTGACTGGGAAACCATGCGATTGGGGCGTGGTGAATCCGAGACGTTGGTGGCTTCCGTATTTTTTATGGGCCAGATCCTTATGCTGGAACGTGAAGAATTTGTGCCGAATCGAGTGGTGCCCATGACCTTGGTAATGTTCCTCGTGCAGGCCGTAATATTCACCGGACTGAGTGTGATCACCGCCCCGACTGCCCAGGCTTTGGTTGCGCCACTCGCCTCAGGTGCATGGTGGGGGTTCACGCTGGCGCTTACTATCCTGTGCACGTTGGGCGCGTTCCTGCTGATGAATCGCTGGCAAAAGGAAATAAGTTCGACCGAGGCAGGCCTGCTTTATTGCGCGGAACCGGTCTGGAGCTCAGGAGCGTCGCTGGTGTTGCCGGGCCTATTTTCGGTGTGGGTAGGGATCTCATATCCCAATGAGGCGCTCTCAACCCAACTATTGATCGGGGGCTCCTTGATCTTGGGGGCAAATGTGGTGCTGCAGTTGCGGCCGCCGCCGCCGCGTTTCAGCGCTTAAATTTTCCGACGTGCAAGAACCTCACGACTTGGTCGATGGGCTTCCGACGATATTGAATCCAAGTGTGCGAGTAGGACATCACGATGTGATCGGACATACCGTCGAGCTTGGTTTCGGCCACCCGTACCTTTCCGTCACCCGGACCACCAGTCCAGTAGGCTAAGAGGGGGTTGATGGGACTGTTTCCGGCAATGATCCCGAGTTCTGGACCGTCGGGCCAGGGACCGATCTGGCGTGGGTAAGAATCGGGCGCGGTGGAGAGACGAACCCCGTTGACGCCGGTGCTGATTTTAAACGCCTTCCATGTCCCGATGCGATCGACCAGTGATGATCCTTGGTTCGGTGGCGCAAACATAACTACGCGTTTCAGATTGGACGGGATCACGGACTGCGATTTTAACCAACCGCGCAGCACAATTCCGCCCATCGAATGTGTCACAAAGTTCAGCGGAGCATCGGCAGCCGAGAGGCCGATACCGTGGGCTTTTAGCTGTTCGGGCAACCAGGTGTTCACCAATTTTTCCAACGGAATTTTACGCGACTCGTAGCTCAGATTTACCACGCGGTAGTCCTCGGCCTCGAGGGACGTCGCCACGCGCTTCATCGCCCATTTCCCTAAACCGAGCCCGTGCAAAACGACAACCACGGGTTTTGGTTCCGTCTCGGCGAGAGTGGAGTGTGGCGAGGTCGTCATCAGAACGGTAAGTATAAGTAATAGGCGTTTCATGGGGCGACAGTGCGACTGCTTTCTCGGATGCTGATTATCGAACGTGCCGTGATCGCGCTCAGCACGATAACGCCACCGATCAATGCCCAGGGGGTGGGCCGCTCGCCCATGAAAATCAGAACCCATACCGGATTGAGCAGGGGTTCGATCACGGGGACCAATACGGCCTGCATCGCGGTGACGTGTTTGATCGCGCGCGAGTAAACATGGTAGGACACGCCCAGTTGCACGCATCCGAGAATTGCCAGTGCGCCCCAACCCGACCCGGTAAGATGGCCACCGCTGACCATGGAGGGGAGTCCGATCACGAAGGCGAGTAGGTTGCCCAGTATGATCGACTCCACCGGCGAACCCTCCTTCTGCGCCCGCAGCGCAATGATCATGCCGGCAAAAAAGACTCCCGAAAGCACGCCGAAAGTATCGCCCAAAATATTTCCCGCCGAAAGACCGTCGGCGAGAAACAACCCCATGCCGGCGAGCGCGACGAAGATGGTAACCCAATCGATACGGCGTGCTTTCTCCGCCAAAAAGAGCGAGCCAAATAACGCGATCCAAACGGGCGCGCCGTATTGAAGCAGGATGGCATTGGCGGCAGTGGTCAGTTTGGTCGCCACACAAAAGCTTACCGTGCAACCTGCGTAGAAAAATGCCCCGAGCAGCTGGGGCCGAGACCATGTGAAATTCAGATTCCGATTGGTGATGATCAGGAAAATCGCGGCGAAGATACCGCGCCCGCCTGCTACCGCCAACGGGGGCCAATCGATGTATTTGATCAGCACCCCGCCGATGCTCCACAGCAGGGCGGCAATGACGAGCAGGCCGACGGCTTGCCGTTGTTGGACGGGAGTGCTCACACGTTGATTGTCTTCCAGCGGACGAAGGGGTTACTCATTCGTAAGGAGGAGGGGGAGGAAACGCTCCCAGTAGTCCCGCCATATGGGCCAACTGTGATTGCCCGCAGTTTCGACATAAGTGTGCTCGATCCTATTGGTTTTGAGCCACGCGACGAGGTTGCGGTTGGTCTCAATAAGGAAGTCATCCTCGCCGCAACCGATCCAAAGCAGGTGGGGGGCGGTTTGGGGTGCGTCCGAAATACTCAACAGAGGTGTAAGGTAGTCCTCATAGTCGCGAGCGGCCCCTCCGGAACTGAAGCCGCCAATCCACCCGAATGTATTTAAATTCTGACTACCAATCCCAAGTGCGTGGCCTCCGCCCATGGAAAGCCCAACGATCGCTCGGTGATCGCGGCCGGTTTTGGTGAGATAGTGTGCGTCTACTTGCGGGAGGATCTCCGCCACGACCTGCTGATTCATGCGGGTGTGATTGGCCGGGCCATAGTAGTCCCAATTAAAGCCGGAGCCAAACGGAATGGGTTCCGGATGACCGTGTGGCATTACGACGATGGCAGGGACTGCCTTACCCTCAGCGATGAGGTTGTCCGCGATCACGTTGGCGCGACCGAACTCCTGCCACGCCCGCTCGTCATCGCCAAATCCGTGCAGCAAAAAAATCACAGGATAACGGGTTTCTCCTCGGGGATCGTAGCCCGGTGGGGTGTAGACGAAGTAGCCGGTAAAATCTCCTTCTCGTGCCTTCGATTTGTAGGTGTGGCGGGTGACGTTACCCGCGGGGACGTCTCGCATCGCTGACGTGCGATCAGTCGTTCCGCTTACTTCGAACGCGCTCTCCATCAACAGCCATTGCTTGGTGTAGCGATTGCGTGGATCGACCACGCGGGTTCCATCGACGTCAAACCAGTAGCTGTAAACACCCGAGTCCAGTGGGCCGATGGTGAGGCTCCAAATTCCACTTTCGTCTTGGGTGAGGGGCTTAGCTGGACGCGCGAGTTGTCCACGGAGAGCAACGTTTTGTGCGTTAGGTGCTTCTAAACGAAAGGTGACGTGGCCATCTGCAGCGATATCGGGTGAACGAAACTCGGTTTGGGCGAGGAGGGTAGAAGGGATGAGGAGTCCGAGGCAGGCGAGAATCAAGGGACGTAACATGAGCGCAATTAAACCAACCGGAACCAAGGGAGCGAGCCTGACTATTGAGGTGGTTCGATCGAGAGCCGAGCTCTGCCGAGCGCGTGATTCAGGGCTGGCCAAATTGCCCTAAACTTATCAACATTTAGCCGTCTTCCGGTCGGCCCCCACAACCCCAACGAAAGGAAAGAAAATGAAGAAATTCATGGTCAGTGTAATCATCTCCATCGGATTGATTTCCGGTGCGTTTGCTCAATCGCAACGCGACACGTATCCGCCGATTTCTCTGATGGTCCCGAGTTCAGGATCCACTCAAACGAACGAGAGCAAATTTGTCGTTCTCGTGATCGAGTCAGCGCACATCAGCCATGAAGGCGCGCCGATTTCGGCCGAAGGTTTGGTTGCGTATCTCAACGCCACGATGTCGACGGAAGAGGCTCCGTATCTCGCCGTGCACATCCGCGAAGGCATCACCTATGGCGACTTCGTAAACGCGGTTGATGTGCTCCGAAAAACGAATACCAAGAGCATTTCAATCAGCCTGAAAGAAGTGCCGCGGGGTCGCGAAGTCTGAGCGCAGCCCTCAATCAAACGCCTTCAGGCTGGACGCGAGATAGTTGTCCAGTTCCTGGAGGCTGCTGAAGGAGGTTTTGTTGCGTTTGATGCGGCCGAGCACGGTGTCCATGGCATTGACCAATTTGAAGTAGTCCTTTCGTCGCGCCTTGTTGGTGAGCGGGCTGCCATCTTTGGCTTCGTCCCAGGTTCGCGTAGGGAAGGCCGTTTTGTAACCGGCATAGTCGTCGCGAAAGTCCGCGAGCGAAGGTGTGATCAACCCATACGCCTGCGCGCGCCCCATGCGTTCTCGGGCGAGTAAAAGCACGGCAATGGCCGTGACCTGAATGCGGTCATCGTTGGCTTTAATTTTGGCGGGCATAGATCTACTGGAATCTCGGCACACCCCGGAGGCGCGTGCACGCTCAATCTCGATTTTTGGATAGAGGCAATCGTGCGGTGCACCTAGAGTGCAGGCGTATTGTCGGTCCTAAAGCCCGACCCACGTTAAGGAGCGCGCTGCTGGTTGGGTCCGGGCTTTATGCCCGACAGCAAACGCGATGACGCTATTCCAGCGCTTCCAATACTATACCCGGGGTGAGGAGCTCGGGCAGAATTTGTGGCTCCGCTGCTTCCGGCAAATAAACCAAATTAAATGGCACCGCGCTGCGTCCCCAGCGGGCGAGCTCTTGGGTGATCTTGGCGTCTTTTTTCGTCCAGTCCGCTTTGAGCGTTACGACATTGTTGTCGCGGAAATACTTTTTCACCTCATCGGATCCAAACACAATTTTCTTGTTGGTCTGACACGTGGCACACCACCGCGCGGTGAAGTCGACGTAGACGGGGTGACCCTCGGCTTGAGCGGAGGCGATTGCTTCAGGAGACCACTTCTCCCAGACAATATCGGTCGGAGCCGGGCTCCGCGGCCAACCCAGGGCGGCGCCAGCAACGAGAACGGCGAGTCCACCCCAGATGCCGATGCGACGGCTGGACGGTTTGGCGCCAAACTTCGCGTAGCGGCCATACAACCAAACGGCCATGGCAATGACGGTGAGGCCGAGAATCGCATTGAGCGAACCGCCTTCCGAGGTCTGTCCCGATAGCACCCAAACCAATGCGCCTACCGTGCCGTAAAGCGGGAAGGCCATGACTTGTTTAAAGGTCTCCATCCAAGCTCCGGGGCGGGGCAGGATTTTGATGGCATCGGGAAAGAGCGACAGCAGGAGGTAGGGCATGCTCAAGCCGACCGCGATGGCCGTGAAGACGATGAACGACTGCCCTGTCGGCAAGGCGAGCGCCGCTCCGAGTGCCGGCGCGAGAAACGGTGCGCTGCAAGGGGTTGCGACGACCGTCGCCAGAACCCCCGTAAAGAATGATCCCGTGAGGCCGTCCTTCGATTGCAAGTTTGCGCCGACTCCGGTGGCGGACAGGCCAAACTCAAAGACGCCGCTCATCGCGAGGGCGAAGACCAACATGATGGCCGCGAGGATAAAGACGAAGACGGGTGATTGCAGTTGGAAGCCCCAGCCGAGCTGGTCACCACCCGCGCGGAGCACGGCCAGCACCGCGCCCAGAGTCCAGAAGGACGAGAGCACGCCTAGCGAAAACACCCAGCCATGCAGCGCGACCTTGCGACGATCTTCACCGGCTTGATTGACGAAGCCCATGATCTTGATGCCGAGGACCGGAAAGACACAGGGCATGAGGTTGAGAATGAGGCCGCCGACAAAGGCGAAAGCGAGGGTGCCAAGGAGTGAGCCGGTTGTGGCCGCGGTCGCGGCGGCGCTTCCCGAATCAATAGTCGCAGCGGACATTTCACCAAAAACAACGTCGATGATGAGGCCGGGAATTTCGCGGTCATTGTCCCAACTGCCATCCTGGCGCAGCACGCCGATCAAGCGGTCGCCGGCACCATCGTAAAATTCGGAAACAGGGAGGGTGAGGACCAATTCTCCGGGAGTGGATTGGTCCGCGGTTTGCGGCAGGTCAAATTGCACGAGTGCATCGCTGGCGAAGAACCATGGATTCTCGATCGCACCGTCATATCCACTTAAAGTGAGCGTGATGCTGTCGCCGGTTTTCACTGCGAATGCCGAGACCCCGTCGGGAAGTCTGCGCAGCGAAAACAGATCTGCTTTCATCGCTTCGGCGTGAGGTGTATCGAAACCGGAGTGGGACGCCGCGATAGTGAGTTTCAATTCGATCGCCGCATCTCCCGGGATACACACATCGGCACACATCAACCAATCGGCGTGTCCCTTGAGCGTGACCTCGCTGCCCATCGCGGCATTGGCTGGCACGGTGATGGAGACGGGTAAATAGGTGACCCCTTCGTAGCCGTTACCCGTGATCGTGCCGTGGCTGTCACGAATGATGATCGGCGCGGGCCACTGAATCTCCGAAGCGCTCCAACCTTCCGGCAAATCCCATTCGATCGAAGTCGGATAGCCCGTGCCGGGATTTATCCAATACGTGTGCCAGTGGTCCTGGTGCTCCAGCCGCAACGCAGCGGTGAACGTCGAGTCGGGCGCGACGGCGGAGTGGGGCGAGACGAGGGAGGCTTTTACCTGATCCTGCCCAAACGCGGTTACGGCAGTGAGTAGGGCGAAGAAAAATGTCAGGATACGCTTGGGCATAAGAAAAGGATGTATGCTCTCATGGGAGGAGCAACCCATGGAGTTTGTTCCCGATTTGGTGGTCGAGTAGTTGAGTTCAACCTAGAGCAAGCGCTATTAAAGGAAGATGAATAATCGAATTTTTGGGAAAACCGGTCGATCAGTGGGCGAAGTTGGGCTCGGCACGTGGCAAATCGGAGGAAATTGGGGAGACGTGGGTGAGGCCGATGCGACGGCGACCCTGCAAGCGGCTTACGATGACGGAGTCACCTTTTTCGATACGGCCGACGTCTATGGCGGCGGATTGAGCGAAGAGCGCATTGGCCGCTTTCTTAAGCAAACGTCCGGCGCGCGCGATGACGTGTTTATCGCGTCTAAACTCGGACGCGGTGGCGACCCCGGTTGGCCCGAGAACTTCACCCGGGCAGCGGTGCGCCAACACACGGAAGCCTCCCTCCAGCGACTGCAGATCGACGCGCTGGATTTGACGCAACTTCACTGCGTGCCGACCGATGAATTGCGCAAAGGGGACCTCTTCGGCTGGCTCGATGAATTGGTCGAGGAGGGCAAACTTAAGGCCTATGGCGCCAGTGTGGAATCGATGGAGGAGGCGTTGATTTGTATCGAGGATGGGCGATGTTCATCCCTTCAAATCATTTTCAATACCCTGCGGCAAAAGCCGATTGATGTGCTGTTCGACCGCGCGCTTGCCGCCGAGGTTGCCCTCATCGTGCGACTCCCGCTCGCGAGCGGATTGCTCGGGGGCAAGATGTCGGCCGCGACCGCATTCGCGGAGGATGATCACCGCAAATTCAACCGCGACGGCGAAGCTTTCAACGTCGGCGAAACCTTCAGCGGGCTGACCTTCGCGAAAGGCCTCGAGGCGATCGAAGCGATCCGACCGCTGGTCCCCGAAGGAATGAACATGGCGGAGATGGCACTGCGTTGGTGTCTCGATCACGAAGCCGTGAGCGTCCTCATCCCCGGCGCCCGCAACCCAGCGCAAGTGCACACCAACATCAAAGCCTCAGCCCTGCCAGCTCTCTCCCTCGAACTACACGAACAACTCCGAGCAATCTACCGCGATCAAGTCGCCGCCCACATCCGCGGTCCCTATTGATCCCCCCCGCAGGCGCTAATCTTTCTCTTACTCGTTCTCGTTCCTCGTTCTCAAAACCCTGCCTCAAAGGCGGAGCCCAAATCTTTCTTCTTTCTCTTTACTCTTTATCTTTCTCTCGACGGTGCCCTTCAGCTTGCGTCACTGCCGCTCCGGAGAGAACGAGAACGAGAACGAGAACGAGTAAGGATAAAGAGAACGATAAAGAAGAAAGAGAAAGAGGGTATCGAGTTAGCTCTCTTCGGCCGCGTTTTCGGCGAGCGACATATGCGCCAGCATCAGTGTGAAGAAGCACAGCACCAAGTTTTCTAACGGGAGCTGAAGCACGGTCGGCAAAGTATAGACGATCGTGACAGTTGGCAGCCATACTCCAAGGTTGGCAATGATCACCGGCAAGAGCTCGCGCAGAAACCAGCCGGGCTGGCGGATACTCTCAATAACCGGCGCAACGGCCAGCTGGCCTTCCACCCATTTGTAGGCGAGCCACATTCCGGGAGCGGCCAACAAGGGGCCGTAAAGCGTTTGGTCGAAGACGACTTTCTTGGCGATGGTTGCGAACGAATTGTCGTGGCCAAACAACACCGCTAAACCGGTGTAGAGCACATGCAGCTCCAGTCCTTTGTAGGCCCAGAAAGCGAGCAACCCCGCGCCCTGTTTTACGTTGTAGCGATTCCGCGTCGCGGGATGAGCTTTGATATATAGCCAAGGGATCAACCCGCCGAATACGGCGGTAGAAATCACACTATAGGGAATGCCGACTCGGAACCGAAATGCTTCGAACTCTTTGAGCGCCTCAGCGACTCCCGGCGCAAAATAATACCCCAGCACCAAGGCGAGCGCGAACGCTTGGAGAACGAGTCCCGGCACCAGGTTAGCCCGAGCTCCGCGAAGCCCCGTTTGGCAAGCATCACGAAAAGTAAACGAGTCAGACATGCCGCGAAAACTGGCCGCTGCTGACCCTCGCGCCAAGCGGGAAAGGGTTGCTCTACCGATCCGCCACGAACGCTGCCGTGACTACGCCGAGGTAGTTGCGGCGGGTGACGCGGGTATATTCGTCCACGTTCTCGTTGTTTATGCCCACGGTAATCCAGCCTTCACCGGTTTTTCTCAACAGGGCGTGGGCCACCCGGCGGCCGGGGCTGCGGTTAAAGAGCACCACTTGGCCGCGTTCGAGTGTTTCGTAGGGAAAGGTTTCCGAGACGATCCATGCGTTGGGCGGAATCAGGGGCTCCATCGATAATCCCGACCCTCGCCAGACTTGCGTGTAAGGTCGGGTCCGGGCGTAAGTTTCTGCGCGTTCGCTCAGAGCTCGATCGATTTCTAGGGCAGACGCATCCGGGTTCTCGACCGTGAAGCGTTCGATGCGAGGCACGGTCACGGTCAGCGTGCTTTTACATCCCGTGCCGAACATCCCTATCCCTAAACCGACCACGGCCAAAGCAGCGCAGTGGCGAAGACGATAGAGGGACTGAAAGCAGCAGAACATAACCGGGAGAAGAGAACTGAAGTAAGGCGGGTTGGTGGTTCAAGCAGGGATTGGTATCGTCTCCCAAGGCGCCTGTAAGGGCCGATGGTTATGCGGATGACGATTGAAATCTTCTGGATGGAACCTGGACCTGAATGCGCAGTGGACGTGCTCATGCCGGATACGCGTGATGCCGGACAGACTACAGCCCAATCAATTCCCGGCGGGCGGGTTGGGGGTAATTGCTCCCGGTGTGGGCTTTGACTCGATCGCGATCGGGAGGATTGTGAAAGTTGAGCCCAGCGACAACACCACGCGGTTGGAGAAAATTTCCTCCACTTGCACGAAGTATCTCTTCCCTTCAAATTCGACCCGTATCTTTCGTCCGGCAGCAGTTGGTGAGTGATTGATCACGATCATGTCGCGATTGTTGTAGGTCACGATGCCGTTGATCTTGAGACTGGCAGCGATTGCGTCCAAGAGTTCCGCCTCTTTGCGGGGCTGCGGGACGAAGACGGCTTCCTCGGCGGGCGCTTCGTCGGGAGCCTCAGGCACGAAACCGGCAACGCGATAGAACGGGTTCAAGTCGGATCTCACCACGGGAATCGGATGGTCCCGTTGAGCGAACAGGTCATCAATTTTGGCTCGAGCCGCCGTCGTGCGTTTCTCCAGTTCGGAACGAATCTCTTCTTGTGCCGATGCCACCCCGGCGCACCCGGCGAGCATCACGCTGAAACAGATGATGTGAATTGGGCGCATCATGGGGTTCCTAACATTTCCAAGGTTAGATCGAGTGAGAGTGATTCTTCAGTTCCGGTCTCTCTTCGCAGGGTGAACTCCTGGATGCGGACCAGTCGGGGGCCGATCTCGAGTTGACGGAGGAATTCACTTACACCGACAAAGTCACCAATGACACTGAGTTCATAGGGCACGCGCTTGTAGGACTCCCCTTTGGCGAGGGCGAAAGGGTCAAGTTGACGAAGCTCGGTCAGGCGAGTTTCGGTTTCGCTTTCGATGCTGTAGAAATACCAAAGATTTTCCGCGAGGTTCTCCTCCGATATCAGATTTTCTTCAGTGCGTTGCACCGCATCTTTCGCCACCTCGAGTTCGGTTTCGAGCATGTTGAGCATCGCGACCAACCCGAGGGTCTCGGTGCCATGATCGGTCACACGGGAGAGCTCCTGTTTATACGTGGCGATTTGGTCAGTGACCCTCCATATGCCGATCAGACTTAGTAGAAAGACGGCGGTGCAGGCACTGACGAAGGGTTGCGCCCGCAGAAACTCTTTGGCCCGCTCAAGCATCTTCGTCTCCCGTGTTTGGGATCATAATAAATTCGAAGCTGAGGCCCTCTTCATCGTCGAAACGTTCCAGTCCCGTTAACTTGATTTCGGAAAAGTGTGGGCCGATCACCGAGTTGTTCGAGAGGCCTTTGACGTAGTCACCGATTAATCGACTGGCTTGCTGTGAACTGGCCTCCAGGGTGCCGCGAACGACGATTTCGTCTTCAAAGGATTCGATCATATCCAAGCTCACAATCTGGGGGAGGGGGCGCCCAAGTTCGGCCACCAATCTCGTGAGGGAAATCGGATTGTTCATCATTTCGTGGATTTGATCCACTTGATCGGTGGTGAGGCTGTATTCCTCCTGCAGTCGTTCCACCTCCTTCAGCTCACTGGACGCGTTGCCAATGAGTGCATCCCAATCCTTGATGCCTTGGCGGGCAGACCAGAGGTCGTATGATGTCCAAGCGAGCGTTAGCAGGGCGCCGGCCGCAAAAAGTCCGGCGACCATATTCCCGATGAAATTGCGTCCGATGACTGAGTCCTCAGGCAGTTCTTCGACCAGTCGGCAAGGTCCGAGCTGGAAACCTGATAAAGTGTTTCCTCGAGGACGTTTTCACCCTCCAGCAATTGACTGGCTGCGACCACCTGCTCATCCACGCGCTCAAGCGTGCTGAAACTCACCGCCACATAGCTGCCCATCGAAATGGCCAATACGGACGAGAACGAAAGTGCGGCCAGCATGGTCGCTCCTCGTTCTGATTGTTCGCGGTTGGTGATCATGACAAAATTAGATGCCGGAGCCGGCCACTATCATGGCTGGCGAGACAAGTTGATGGGTGACGTAAGTGCCGGAATCCACCCCCCCAGTTGCGGTAGTCGCATCGAGTTCGATCTTTTTCACCGACGTCGCGGTGGACGTAGTGTTGCCATTCGAATCGGTGAAGGTGAACGTGCCAGCCGTTACCTTGCGCAACAGCACGTAAGTATTACTCGAATCCGTTCGGCTTATTTGGTCGGAATTCGTATCGTATGCATAGGTGATCGTGTCGGTGCCTGCTCCCGTATTAACCGTCAGGGTCATGCCGGTGCTGCTTATTGCTACTACCGCGTCCGTATTGGCGACATCCTTCTGCACGGTGGCGGAAGCGATGGCTGCCCGACTTTGCAATTCACTGTTGTTGGCAATGCGCACCATGTTGCGGCCCAAAAAGGTAAAGGAGGTGATCACGCCCAGTGTAATGACACCGGAAATCGTCGCTCCGATGAGGAGTTCAACGAGGGTAAACCCTTGGGACGATTGTCGCGAAGGCTGGAGATCAGTAACCATAGGTAGCGCTGAGTCCGTTTTTCGCGAAGAGAGCGTCTTCGCTTTTGGTGTATTCGCGTCCGGTTATTCCCGTCCATGAGATGGCGAAGGTGACGCGGTAGAGATCGGTGTCTTCCTCGACGACAGTCCGTTGGATGCTCATGCCGCTGGCGACCGAGGCGAAGCGGGTGGGAACGCTCAAAGCCCGGTTGGCCGGCAGGCGGGAAACCTCATCCCAGCCTTCGAGTCGGAGCTCGTTCACGTGGTGAGTGATCAGGTTACTGGCGGTAGTCATCCGATTCGAGCTGTCCAGTATCTGAGCGCCCGAAGTAACCGTGCTGAGCATGCCAGCGATCACAAACAGCATCACGGTGGCGGACAGAGCTACCTCAATAAGGGTAAATCCGGCCTCTTCCTGGTGATTGTTTTGATTCGTCTGATACATCGCTTTTTCGGGTTATCCAAAATAGATCAAATTTAGCTGTTTTCTACAACTGGTGAGAATACTTATCCCCTTAAATCCATTGTGTTCGTAAAAATATTACGGATGTCGAAATAGGTCCGTACGGGCCTAGTCGAAATAGGCTCGCCTACGCATATCTTGTCATTTTGAGATGCAAGCATGGAAGTTATTTTGAGCGAAATTATTGACCAAAGATGAGACATAAACCATTATTTATAAGGCATAAACGGGAAATCATGTCTGTGGTTTTTCTTGTCCTAATGGGTCTATTGCAGGCGAATTACAATATAGGGTAATAACCCTATTTATGGCTGAAATTAATTTGAGATGAGTGGTCAAAGTGAATCGTTTTTTTTTTAAAAAAATGGGTAGATTACCGACGAAATGCGGCGATTACGTAGCCCGTTTGGGGTTTTTTACGTTTACGAAGGATCTCCTGATGCGGGCAGTGCGACGGGTGTTTTTGGGTAAAAAACGAGGAAAGGATTGGCGCGCGATCTGAGTCGGTTTTCGTCTTCATTTATGCAGATAGATTTTTCCTCAATAGATCCGCGAGACGCCTATGGTTGGTTGGTCTCGATGATTGTCCCCCGTCCGATTGCATGGGTGTCTTCACAGAGCGAAACCGGTGTGACCAATCTCGCGCCGTTTTCGTTTTTCAACGGCGTGACGTCGCGCCCGCCGACTTTGATGTTTGTGCCGGTCACCAAAATTGATGGCACGCCGAAGGACACGCTACGCAATATTGAGGCGACGAAGGAGTTTGTGGTGAACCTCGTTTCGGCCGAGCTTGGTGAGGCGATGAGCAATACGGCGGCGGCCTTGCCTTACGATGAGAGTGAGTTCGAGCGGTTCGCGATCGAATCGGCGCCAAGTGACCGCGTAAAACCACCGCGCGTTGCCGCGGCCCCGATTTCCTTCGAATGTCGCCTCGAGACCATTACGCATCTCGGCGATGCGCCCGGCATAGCCAATGTGGTGTTTGGCCGCATCCTGTGTGCGCATGTCCAAGACGCCGTGCTTGATGGAGAAGGGCACATCGATCCCGCCAAACTCGACCTGATCGGTCGCATGGGGGGTGACGACTATTGCCGCACATCCGACCAGTTCTCGATCAAGCGTCCAGCGCATTGAGCGAATTAGCCATCTGGCGATAACACGCTTTCCCTCGTTCCGACTTATGCTCACTGTCTGCCCCCGTGTCCACTCCCCCGACCTTTCCGGCCGAATTTTCCAACGTGCGTGGCGGCGAATCCGGCTTCCGGATTGCGCGACACACCTCCGGCCAATGGTGGTGGATCGATCTGCATAATCAAGCGCAGGTCGTGTGCGGGGTGCAGGGGCTCGATGCGAGTGTCGGGACCTTGGCAGCCGATGCCCAGGTCGGGCAGTGGGGCATGAACCTCTTGCTGCCTCCGGTTGCGGATGGGTTCTGCGGCAACGGGCTCCCCTATGTGCCGGATCTGCAGTTGAGTCGCAGTGGAGCGCCCGCTATCCGGGAGGATGGGGTGACTTTGCCGGATGTGTTTGATCCGGTCTGGGCGGAAATGATCGAACAGATTTTTAACGCTTTCCAACCCACCACGATGTTGGCGGGTTGGATCGCCGATCGTGAATTGGGCTGGGGCGGCGGATATCGGCAGAGTGACGATTTGCCGCCGAATCGACCGGGGCTGCTCCAGATTTGCCTCGGATTGGATCCAGCCTATCGCGCCTACCACGCCGCGTGGGAATTTGTATTGGCGCGCCATGGGGATGATCTTTCGCAACTGGCTGAAATCTGGAGTGTTAAATTGCCCAGTCGCGGTGCGGTGCGGCAATATACCCGGGATGGTGTCGTGTTTAATACTGCGGCGCATCAGCGTGACCTCGAAGCGTTCACCGCCGAATTTGCCGTGCGCTACTTTGCCACAGTCCGAGAGGCTGCGTCGAAGGTGAACCCGGGTTGTTTGTTGTTCAGTCCGCAGATCGATCAACATACGCCGCCGCAGGTGGTGACCGCGGCCGTCGCGACCATGGATGTAATCTTGGTCACGGAAACCGATTTGGTTGCGGGGGACGTTCCCCAACTGGTGGTCGATTACCATTGGGTTCCGACGAACTCTTCGGTCGATGCCGCTTGGGGTGAGAGTGTGCTCGAAGCGACGATTCGAGGTGGACGTGAAGAGCTCACGTCCTTGATCCGACAATCCGAAATACTCGGCTATGCCTGGGCGCAATTTCGCCGTGGCGACCTAGCGATCGACGACCCATTGCGTGCAGGACTGGTCGACGAAAACGGTCGCGAAAACTCGGTGCACACCTATCCGTTGGCCGCAATCAATGCTGCCGCTGCCTCGATCCGGTCTTCCGCCATCTAGTATTGTCCCAAATTTCCCGCCTCCCCCCACTGTTGCTCCATGGAAACGAACCAACTCTCCGATTACCTTAAGAAACGCGTCCGCACTGTCCGCGACTGGCCGCAGCCTGAGATTAACTTCCGCGACGTCACCACGCTCTTCAATGACCCCGAAGCTTTTCGGGTGATGATCGAAGCGTTCTCGATCAAATGCACGCAACGCGAGATCGACGTCATCGCCGCGATTGATGCGCGCGGTTTTATTATTGGCGGCGCGCTGTCCTACCAACTCCACAAACCGTTCGCGCTTGTGCGCAAAAAAGGCAAGTTGCCTTACACAACCATTGAGGAGAGCTACACGCTCGAATATGGGGCGGCGACGATCGAGATCAACTCCGATGCCTGTGAGCCCGGTAAGCGCGTGCTGCTCGTCGATGACCTGATCGCGACGGGAGGCACGTTGCTCGCCTCGGCCAAGCTCTTCCAGAAAATTGGGGCTGAAGTCGCGGGGGTCGCCGCAATCATTGACCTGCCGGAACTGGGTGGCTCCGAAAAGCTGCGTGCGGCCAACTTGCCGGTGCACACCCTGTGCGCCTTTAGCGAATCGGAATAACCGAAATGGCTGTGCTTAAAATTTGGTCCAACGCCAACTTATCGGCCCAAGGGCGAAAGCGTTTAATCGACGCCACAGCTCCCCATCATTTGACCCATGTTGAAGCGGGGCCATCTGACCCGACCGATTTGAACGGATTTGATATCGTCCTCGGTCAACCGAACGCAGAAGCCTGTGCCCGATCGAAATCCCTGCGCTGGTTGGCGATCAACACAGCCGGCATAACCCGATATGACACGGCGGAGTTTCGCGAAGGGTTCCGTGCGCGCGGTGGGGTGTTTACCAATATGGGATCCGTATTTTCTGACCCGTGTGCCCAACACCTGTTGGCGATGATGTTGGCGTTGAATCGCAAACTGCCGGACTCTTGGGCCGATCAACAGCAGGCGTCGCCTCCGTGGGCTTACAACGCGCGGCGCGATATTTCGGATCTCATGACAGGGCAAACGGTGTTGATCTTGAGTTTTGGGAAGATCGCGCGCCGGTTGGTGGAGCTCTTACAGCCTTTCGGAATGAAGATCTATGCGCTGCGTCGTCGGGCCTACAGCGAGGCGGGCGTCCACATCATCGCGGAAGAGCAGTTGAGTGCCGTGTTACCGCAAATGGATCATCTGGTGAACATTCTGCCGCATAATGCATCGACGGATTATTACGTGAACGCCCGTCGACTTGCGCTGCTTAAACGGGGCGCGCGTTTCTATAACATCGGTCGAGGATCGACCGTGGACCAGAACGCGTTGATGGACGCGCTCAGGGAAGGCACGGTGGGTGAGGCGTATTTAGATGTTACGGAGCCCGAACCGCTACCACCAGAACATCCTTTATGGCGCACGCCTAATTGCCACATCACGTCCCACACGGGCGGCGGACATCGACATACGGAACGCGATTTGATCGACCATTTTTTGAAAAACCTCACGCGCTTTGAGCAGGGAAAGACCGACGCCATGTGCGACTGTCTTTGATCGTCTGATCATGAAAATGACCCGCCGAAAATTTGTCGCTGGAATGGGGGGGGTGGGAGCGCTGGCGGGCGGAGGTTTGGGTTATATGCGGTTTGGTGAGTCTGATTGGTTTGAACAGACTGTGACGCCATGTGAAACCGGCCGCACGGAATCCAAGAACCCCCTGCGGGTGCTACATCTTTCGGATTTGCATGCATCAGACGTGGTGCCGCTAGAGATGATCGCCCGGGCAGTGGCGCTGGGCATCGAAATGAAACCGGACCTGGTCGTTATGACCGGTGATTTTTGGACGACCAAGTTTCACCGTATCAATGCGTATGCCGAAGTTTTGCGCTCGCTGTCTGAGGTCGCTCCGACTTTCGCGGTCGCAGGCAATCACGATGGCGGCCGTTGGGCGCAATTAGACGGCGGTTGGCATACCCTTGACCCGCTCCGGGAGTTGCTGGATGGAGCTGGAATTCCGTTGCTGTGGAATGAATCCGCTGCACTCGAATTGGGACCCCGGCGGATTACGTTGTTGGGGGTGGGAGATTGGTGGGCGGGAGACTGTGCTCCGTTTCGAACCTTTAAATCGGGGGGCGATCGAGCGGCCAACGAGCTGCGTTTGGTGCTCAATCACAATCCCGATGCGAAGGACGATTTCGCGGATTATGACTGGGATGTGATGTGTTGTGGCCACACCCACGGAGGGCAATTGCGCATCCCCCTGACCGGCGGCACCCCGTTCGCGCCCGTTCGGGATCACGCCTATGTGGCGGGGTTGAACCCTTGGCGGGGCCGCCAGATATTCACGACTCGCGGTGTCGGTAATCTCCACGGCATGCGGTTCAATTGCCGGCCCGAGATCAGCCTGCTGCTGATGTCTTAACAGTCGTTATTTAAAACTCGCGCTGAGGTTTTCGGAATCTGGTCACAGAGATCACGGAGGAGGGAGAGCATAGAGCTACTCCTCTGGCTGTCGGGCTATACACCCGACAGATTACGTATCGTCAGGGTGAATACGCTTACCCCCGCGTTTGGGTTCGTTGACCCGTCGACGCCAGCCGGGTTGGTTGGCTACGGTGCGGCTTGATTTCCGTGCGGTGGGTTTGAGAGCGTAGGTGCCGCGCAGTTTTTTGAAGTGTTCGTAGCGCTCGGTTTCGAGCGCACCACTGTCCAGTGCCGCGCGCACGGCGCATCCGGGCTCGCCGGTGTGCCGGCAGTTCCCGAACTGGCACTTGGCTATCAGATCGATGATATCAGCGAACGCTTCCTTCAAACCGGATTCGACTTCCCAAAGTTGAAGTTCGCGTAGCCCCGGCGTGTCGATGAGTAGCGCTCCGCTATTGGTGCGAATCAGCTCGCGCCGGGTTGTCGTGTGGCGGCCCTTGCTGTCCTTTTCGCGAACCTCGCCGGTGGGTAGGAAATCGTCGTCGGTGAGGGCGTTGGCGAGGGTGGACTTGCCGACCCCCGACGAACCGACGAGGGCGATAGTGATCCCCTCTTGGGCGAGTTCGCGCAATGGCGTCAGTCCTTCGTCGCGGATGGTGCTGGTTAACAGGATGCGCACCCCGGGCACGAGTTTTTGGAGCTCATCCGCCACGCGTTGTCCGTCCTCAATGACGTCACTCTTGTTGAGCACGATGACGGGTTCGGCGCCGCTCTCCCGGGTAGCCACGAGGAAGCGTTGGATGCGGGCAGGATTATAGTTCCGATCGAGTCCGCTCACGAGTAGCACGAAGTCGATGTTGGCCGCCACGACTTGTTCGATCTGCACTTCACCCGACGCGCGTCGGGAAAATTTGGTGCGACGGGGCAGCACGGCGTGAATGTCCACGCGTTGGCCATCATCCCGTTTGCTGATCGCCACCCAATCACCAACGGATGGGAACTCACTGGTTGCGGCATGACGATGAAAGAAACCGCCTCGGCATTCGCCGAGCCATTCACGGTCTTCGTCCTGAACCGCGTAGAACTTGCGGCGCAGTTCGCAGACCACGCGCGCGGGCGTGTAGCCCGCCTCCGCGTGTGGTGCGAAGGCCGCCGCCCAATCATCATTCCATCCGTATTCTGTGAGTCCCATGCGTGTTGCACCCAAAATGGTGCGTTCAAACCATGCGTGGCAACGGACAAACCATGCGTGGCCGCAACCGGGGTAGTCGGATATACTGTCGGCAACATGAATACTCAGCCACTCACCGTTTCGCCGGCGGTGTCGCGAGTTTCCCACCAAAACACCGCCGACATGATTCGGTCTTCCGAGACCGAAAGCCCCCCGCGGCTCGATCCGCGTAACGATACCCCGCCCCGGGATCAGTCTCCGAATTTGGACTGGCACTATGAGCCCAGTGAAAAACCGACGCGACTTACCTTCGTTGTGGGGTTGCTCATCTCGGGCGGTCTTCACGCCTATGCGTTGTGGGGTTTCAATGATCCCCCTCCTGAAGTTGTAGATACCGCGGCCGAAACCGAATTCGAGATCACGTTCATGGAGATGCCTCCGATCGAGGACTTGGATGAACCCGAAGATGTCTTTGACGCCAGCAACGATCAGGAAGAGGTCGATCCGGGGCAATACGTGCCGATGCAGGCCGATGTGCCGGCCTTCAATTCGGATGCCGTATTCGTGCAACGGTTGGACTTAAACTCCCTGCTCCCTCAGCCGGATTTCGATTCGGCGAAGGTCGTGTCAATTCCGCCACGGATATCCCGCTCGCCGATGAGGCCTTCGGAGATCAAGGACCTGTTCAATCTGGAAGACCTTGATGAAGAGCCCATGCCGTTGCTGCAACGCCCTCCGGAATTCCCCTACAAATATAAGGCTACTGTTTCTTATGCGGAAGTCGTCGTTGATTTCATCGTGGATTCGAAAGGAAAAGTTTCCTGGGCCAAGGTCCGCAGTTCGTCTCACGAAGGTTTCGAGGACGCGGCGATCCTCGGGGTTTCCCGGTGGCAATTCAAACCCGGTAAGAAGAAAGGCCGCGCTGTGAATACTCGCATGCGGGTGCCCCTTCGGTTCCGGGTGAACGGTTGATGACCTTAGGGTTGTCGCGCCACCGGTGAAACCCGCCGTTTCATTGCGCCGAGTCTACTGAGGCTCGGCGCTTTTTTGGGATTATGAATCGGTCGATTCAGCGGCCGGACGAAAAAATAAGGCGGTGCGACCGACGGTGCTCACCAGAGCGGCATCACACGTTTCCGCTACCTGTTCGAACAGCGCTTTCCGCGTCTTGCGGTCGGTCTCGGTGGCGCGGATCTTGATCAATTGATGGCGCGATAGCTGCCCGTCGATTTCGGCCTTCACCGCATCGGTGATCCCATGCTGCCCAATGGCTGCCATGTCAGGTAGGAGCTGTCCTTGCGCCCGCAATTCGCGGCGTTCGGCCCCAGTTAAGATCGGTTGAGTCATGTCGAAAGAGGAGGGTGCACCCGCCGTCGGGTCAATGACTGAGCGTGGAGTTACCAACTCCGTCGCACACCGAGGCGGGCGAAGCGGGGGGTGCCGAGGTCGAGGAGATGGTTGGTGGTCCGGCCGACGATGAGGTTCTTGTCGGTGATATTTTCGACGGCGAGAAAGACTTCTGTCTGTTCGTCGAATTGATGGGAGACGCGCATGTCCCACGTCAGCGCCGAGGTCAGCACGAGGGTATTGCCGTCGTCTTCGTAGGCATCGCTGACGTAGCGTCCTTGCAGCTGAACATGCCATCGCGCATACGGATTCCAATCTAAGCCACCGACCAAAGTATGGGCCGAAACTTGGGGGAGGCGCCGGCCAGTCGCGTCGTCTTCCGCATCGGTATAGAGATAGTCGGCCCGTAGCGTGAGGTCGTCGGACACACGTTGGGTCAGCGCGAGTTCGAAGCCGTGAATGGTAATTTGATCGAGATTCTGCCGTTGGCGGCCGATGCCGCCAGCAGGCACAAATCCCGCCCCGGGCACGAAGCCCGGGCCGAAACCGAGCGTGACATTTGCCACGGCGTCCTCGACTTCGTTGACGAATCCCGTAACGCGAAGCGAGGCCCGTTCATTTGACCACGTGGTGCCGAGTTCGACTCCGGTGAGGTGTTCGGTTTTCAGCAGCGGATTGGCTTCGGTGATCACACTGCCTACGCGGAAAGGGCGGTAGAGTTCGTTGAGGGTAGGCAAGCGGAAGGCCTGGTAAACTGCGGCCTGCCAGCGCCAGGCAGCGTTCGCTTGCCACACGACGCCGAGACGAGGGTTGAATGCGATTTCGGAGCGATCGGCAAATCGGTCTCGTCGAACGCTGGCGCCGTTCGTGAGGTTGGTTTCGGTGCGGTGGCCATCGGTGAGTTGCCAAGCATCGATGCGAGCGCCAAGATCCAGGCGCCAATCGGGTGCGAGCGACCGGTTGTGGCTGACGAACAGCCCGGCGGTGCCTTGCGTGCCACCGGCGATGCGGTTGCGCACAAAATTGTTACCGACCCGGAAGTAGTTTTCGCGCGTCTCGCCCTTAACCCAACGCGCGTCGGCGCCGAGCGAGGTGGTGCTGTTTTCCTGCGACCAATTGGCCGAAGCTGAAGCGCCGGCTGCTTCGGCGGGCACCGCATATTGATCGAGCACGGGTCGTTCGCTTGCGCGGGTGCCGTCAACGGCGGTGAAAAGGCTGCGGTATTCCTGCGATTGCCAGTAGGCGTTGGTAGACCAGCGAGCGGTGGAACCGAAAACGTCACGGGTGCCCTGGGCTCGGGCCGCGACGGTGAATTCGCGGGTACGGTTGGTTTGGAGTGGGGTGCCGTTGCCGCGGTCTTCGGAAAAACCGCGCACCGTGATTTGGCTGGTGGTGCTGCTTTCGCGTTGGTGCGTCCAACCGAGTTCAAGGTAACCTTGTTCGAGATCAGTAGTGCGATCGATGGTCCCCGCACTTGCGGGAGCTTTACGACGAAATCCGTCCGAACGGAAACCGCGCGCCCGCACCGAGAATGCGTTGGCCTGCGCCACTTGAGTGGTCGAAATCTCGGCCGCGAGAGTGCCAAAATCCCCGACTTCGAATTGGGCGGACGAACGCGTCGATTCGGTCACAGGTTGCGACAAAATTTGAATGGTGCCACCGAGTGCCGAACTTCCCCAAGCGCCGGAACCGCCGCCGCGAACGAGCTCGACGGCTGCTAGGTCGAGTCGCGAGGTTTTGGCCCATGTCACCCAACCGCCGAACGGATCATTGAGCGGAATACCATCGACGAGCACGAGGGTGCGACCGGCTCCACTGGGGCCAATGTTGCGTAGCGATACGCCCTGTGCGGTAGGATTTGCAGAGAGGCTGCCGCCGCGGCGAAAGAGCCGGAACGCCGCCGAGGCTTTGAGTTGATCATCGAGCGCGAGTGCGGGGTTGGCCTGCAGGGCTGAGGCGCTCAATACATCGACGACGAAGGGTTGGTGCGATAAAGGCAGAGCATCGCGATGCACACTCACGACCAATGGATCGAGCACCTGCGCGGTGAGCGCGATGCTGGTCAGGCAGAGTAGCGAGGTGGTGAAAAGGCGTCGGAACATGAGAAGCCGTTCAGATTCACACAAAGTAGGTGAGGTGGTCAATTCATCCGATTGATCAGACCGGAAGACAGATGTATCCAGCCTCGTCGAGGCCGGAGCGGTTGCCTCACAGTATCCGGTAGAATGAAACGACAGGGGTGAGCTTGTCTCGACGAAGCATCACTCGCCTTCTGGCGAGCTTAGCGAAGTTGGACGACCCTGGCTCGGCTACAGCGAGAGGCGTAGAAACGCCTCGGCGGCTACGTTATCTGACTTACAGGGGTTTGATTCGGATGGTGCGGTATTGGAGCTCGGCCCATTCGGCTTGGAGCGAGATTTGGCCAAACGAGAGCGGTTGCCATTCGCCGTCGGCATCGAGGAATCGCATGTCGGTAACCTCACTGACGAGTTTTCCGTTGAGGTAGTATTCGGCGCGTTCCGCTCCATGCACGACTACCTCAGCTAAGTTCCACTCGCCATGGGGTTTGGTGGCGGCGACCGATGTGTAATTCGCACGTTTTGAACCCTCGTCGTTGGGAAAGATTCCGCTGAATTGGACGATGGCCCCATCGGGTTTGTAGTAGAACGCGGTGCCGTCCATTTCGGCTGGCGAC
>JABIRI010000039.1 GCA_018667915.1 Opitutaceae bacterium
GATGTGCTCCGTCATATCAACGGGTTCGGTCTCGGGCAGGTCTTCCGCCCGCAGCGCGTCGGCGAGGTCGCCGGTCATCGCGCGAATCTCGTCTATTTCCGCGGCCAGCGCAGGGTCGCGCTCAATTGCGGCCGCTACTTCGGCGGCGTCTTCACCCGACAACTCTCCGAGCGCATAAGCGGTCAGGCGAGGGTCGTCGGCATTCATTGCTTGGTCTTTCATTTTAAAATTCTTCAACGGTTTTGCGACGCCATTTCGGCCCGCATTTTCTTCACCGCCATGTGGATCAGATAACCGACATTACTCACCGAATGCTCGGTGATCCGGCTGATCTCTTTATAACTAAATCCGTTCTGAAACTTCAGCCGGACTACCTCCTGTTGATTGGCGGGCAGATGATCGATCAGCTCGATCACCGCCGCCTGGGTTTCGGCCGCCTCCAAGGCCTTCCCGGGGCGCACCTCTTTCGTGCGCACCTGTTCCACTTCTCCATCGGCGAACGCTCTCATACGACCCTCCTTGCGCATGACATCAAAGGCGCGATTGCGTGAAACTTTGTAGAGCCACTCCACCTCGTGACCACGCACGGCGTTCTCGGGTTGTTGGCACAAGCGCAAGAACGCGTCCTGCACGACATCTTGCGCTCGATCGTAATCCCCGCCCACGAGGCGGGCGACGTAGCGCACCAGCGGCGCCTGATGCTCGCGCATCGCGTCCGCGATCCAATTTCCTGCGTTTTCATGATTATCGGTCTTGTTCATAAGGACCTGCGCAGGATTAGACGGGCGACTTTAGCCCTTCTTAGAGTTTTTTCTATTCAGGCGGTCTCCCCGACGCGGATTCGCACGCATCGTGGTAGAATTGAGCGACCACCGCGGCGACCATGGGCAAGGTGAAAATGGCACCGATAAGGAGGGCCAGAGTTCCCGCGATATTCAAAAGTAGCAGAATAAGAGCCAGTCCCAAGATCGTCAGAAAACGTCCTTTGGAGATGCGCCAACTCAGCTTGAATGCATCGATGGCAGAGTCGGGTCGATCAATTGCCACCAGGTGCGAAACGAAGAATCGAATGACCAAAAACAACACGACCACAAAAACAAATGAAAACAACAGACCAATCCCCATCGCGGCCTCTGGTGGAATTTCAGGCGGGGATCCTGATTCGAGCCCATCGAGGCTTATGCCCATCCCAAAAAGCGGAATAAGAAAAATCATCACCAGCGCGAACATGACGATAAATTGGATCAGTCCCATCAGCGCGAGTTTGCCGTAACAACGCGAAAATCCGGCGAACACGTCGCCAAATTCCACGTCCTCTCCGCGGGCTCTCTTTAGAAAGATCCACGCCATGCCCGCATTCATGTGAGGCGTAACCAAGATGCCCGAAAACAGGCCGACGAGAGGCAAAAAACCCGCAACCATCGTGAGCAGATAAGCCACCAATACCGCGCCGAGCGCTAGGCCAAAAAATGATTTATAGTTTTCCCAAGCCCGGGCGAGGCAGCCGCCGACCGAGGTCGCGAAACCATTCTGGCGCAACCGATCCTCAAATTCATCAATCGACCAATCCAACTCTGGACCGCTTTCCGTCGAATCATCGACCGAAGAAGCCGCCACCGGCACTGCGCCGATTTGAGGAGCCGGTAAGGGGTTCGATGAGGCTATCTCTCCCCAAGCTTGCCAGTTGGCGAAGCCTTCCCGCCACACCAACGTCGCTGAGGTTACGGTGCCGTCTGCCACTAGATTGGATAATTGCTCGGACGAGATGGGGCCAAGTCGTTCACTGCCAACTGCGTAAAACCATTGCATAATTCAAAAGGGGTTAATCCCTATGAGAGCTGGGACGCGAAAGAGTCGCAAGGTTGAATGCCGCCCGATGGTTGCCGCCGCCGATCACTTCTGCATTGGTGATCGCATGCCATCTCGCTTCGCGCTCCTCCCCCTTCTGTTTGCCACCTTCCTCACTCTTACCGGGTGTGGTGGTCGACAATCTCGCGTCGAACAAGGCAACGCGGACGGTGTCTTGCACATGGCCATTGGCGCCGAACCGCGCGACTTGGATCCACACATGGTTTCGGCCTACACCGACATGCAAGTGGTCTTGGCCCTATTCGAAGGACTCGTCGCCGTCGACGAAGCGACCTCGCGCCCCGTTGCCGCTGGTGCAGAAAGTTGGACCATCGCGCCGGATGGCATGTCGTGGACGTTTCAAATTCGCTCCGATTTACGCTGGTCGGACGGCATACCGCTGACGGCGGAAACCTTTCGCGACTCATTCCGTCGCGCATTAGCACCGGCATTGGCATCCGAGTATGCTTACGTGCTCTACGCGATTCGCGGAGCGGCCGATTTCAATAGCGGCAAGAGTTCGGACCCGGAGTCGATCGGCGTGCGGGCTCCCGATTCGCAAACGCTAATCATCGAGCTCGAGCAACCCACTCCGATGCTTGCCTCGATTCTCACGCTTCCGGTCGCCTTCCCCGCCCCTCTACATATGATCGAATCGGTTGGCGGCCTCACCGATCGGGCCAATCCCTGGACCCGCCAGGATCAGATCATTTCGAACGGACCCTTCCGCCTGACGGATTGGTCGTCGCAAAGCCACATCAGGACGGAGCGTAATCCCGAATTCCGTGACGCCACCCACGTCGGTTTGAATGGCATCGTATTTTATCCTTACGAAAATGCGGTGAGTCAGGAAGCGGCGTTTCGTGCCGGTCAACTTCATCTGACCTCGGAAGTGCCGCTGACCAAGGTGTCTTCTTATCGCAAGGACTCGCCCGAAGTATTGCGGGTCGATCCATTCGTTTTGACCGGTTTCATGCGCTTTAACGTCACCCGTCCGCCGCTCGATGACATTCGCGTGCGCCGTGCGCTGGCCATGGCCATCGATCGCGAAGCGCTGACGGGTAAAGTCATGGTGGGAGGCGAACAACCCGCCGAACGCCTCACCCCACCCAACACGGGAGGCTATACCGCCGCTGCCACCCTCCCGCACAATCCGGCGCAAGCGCGTGTCCTCTTGGCCGAAGCCGGTTATCCGGGAGGAGAAGGTTTTCCCAAAATGGAAGTCATGTCCCGCGCCCGGGAGATCAATCAATCCATCCTCGAAGCCGTGCAACAGATGTGGCGATCCGAGCTAGGGATCAACGTGGGGATCGCCATGAAAGAACAGCGCGTGTGGCTCAACGATGAGACGCAACTCGCCTATGATATTTCCAACGCCCGCTGGATCGGCGACTACGTTGAACCCTACACCTTTCTGGAACTGTTCTATTCCTTCAGCGGCAACAACAATACCGGCTGGGCCAACTCCCGCTATGACGAGGTGCTCAAACAAGCCGCCGCGATCAGTGACGAGACTACCCGTTACGCCGCCTATCAGGAGGCCGAACGCATCTTGCTCGAAGATGCTCCCATCGCCCCGATTTACCACGGCACCCAAGCCTACTTGATTCGCCCCGAAGTGAAGGGGTGGCCTCCGGCACTCTTGGGATTTCACCGCTATCAATTTGTGCGACTTTCCCCGTCGGATTCGCCTTAATCCTGAAATAACCTCGCCGGCAGTTGGCCCGATCCTTGCATGCCTCCTATCTATTTCGTATCTTGGTGCCCAGCTACATGAATCAATCCCGCTTCAAATTGGTCCTCCTCGCAATGTGGACCGGGGCGTCTTCCGTTTTCGCCGATCTTGAACTCGTGCGGGTGTGGCCGGGATACCGCGACGCAGCTAGCTTCACCTCCGCGAGTGAGTATTTTCAAGGACCTGCCGCCAAGGCGGAACTCACCGTCCGCCGCACCTCCCCCGAGCACCGGGCCGGTTACTATTGGCTCGTGCGCACCAAGACGGACACCACGGTGGCCGGAGCAAAGATCCGGCTCGAAGTCACGCGACAAGGCGACACCGAACCGCAGCTCCACGAATTCGACCTCGACCTGAACCGCGGCAACCATGCTGTGCCTATTGGGCTAACCGGTCTCGATTGGCCAGACCCAGCGGAAGTGCCCATCGCTTGGCGCCTCACTGTTCTTTCTGACGACGGCTCCTCCCTCGCTTCGCAATCAAGTTTTCTCTGGCAAGATCCGAACCGCTAATTTCATGGCCGACTTTTTTAACAACTACGACCTCGGCGGATTCTACGACGAGATGTTTTCCTCCCCCGGTGTTCCGCGCGATCACTACAAACCCTTGCTCGATCGCTACGATGCCATGACCGGTATCGATGAAATGTTTTCCCGCCAAAAGGCCGCCGACGATACGTTCATTAATCGCGGCGTCACCTTTACCGTCTACTCCGACCAGGCGGGCACCGAGAAGATTTTTCCCTTTGATCTCATTCCTCGCATCATTGCCGCCGACGAATGGGCGCAGATGGAAAAAGGACTGACGCAGCGTATGACCGCGCTCGATCATTTCCTCAAAGATATTTACTCCGACCAGCGCATCATTAAAGAGGGCATCATCCCCCGTGAATTGGTCGAAAGCTGCTCCCATTTCCGTCCCGAACTCGTCGGCGTAAAACTTCCTCGCAACCGGCACGTCCACATCAATGGGACCGATCTTATTCGCGACGCCGACGGTTCCTACCGCGTGCTGGAGGACAACCTCCGCACGCCATCCGGCGTGAGCTACGTGCTCGAAAACCGCCAGATCATGAAGCGGGTATTCCCGAATCTTCTGCGCAACTATCGGGTCCGACCCGTTTCCGGTTACACCTCTGATCTGCTCGACCTCCTGAATTGGCTCGCACCGGAGCACGTGCCCGACCCGACCGTCGTTTTGTTGACTCCCGGCGTCTACAATTCGGCCTACTACGAACACGCGTTCCTCGCCCGCCAGATGGGCATCCAAATTGTCGAAGGCAGCGACCTCGTCATCGAAAAGGACAAGGTCTACATGAAACGCACCGGCGGTCTCACGCCGGTTCACGTCATTTATCGCCGACTGGACGACGATTTCCTCGATCCCAAGGTCTTCCGCAAAGATTCTCTACTGGGCGTGCCAGGACTCTTTGAAGCCTATCGTAAAGGCAACGTCGCCCTGACTAACCCTATTGGCACCGGTATCGCGGACGACAAAGCGGTCTACTACTACGTGCCGCAAATGATCAAATTCTATCTCGGCGAAGAGGCGCTGCTGCCGAACGTAGAGACTTATCTCACCTCCGACGAAACGGAACGTAAATTCATCCTCGAAAACCTACCCAAACTCGTAGTCAAAAGCGTCAACGAAGCCGGCGGATACGGGATGCTCATCGGGCCCCACTCCACCAAGGAACAGATCCAAGAATTCCACGACAAGATCGTCGCGAACCCACGAAACTTCATCGCTCAACCCACACTTTCTTTCTCACGCTGCCCCACCATCTGTGGCGACGAGATGGGCGGGCGACACATCGATTTGCGCCCCTACGTGCTCAATGGCGAATCGATCAAGATCATTCCCGGCGGCCTCACGCGCGTCGCCCTCAAGAAAGGATCTTTGGTGGTCAATTCCTCCCAAGGCGGCGGATCCAAAGACACCTGGGTCCTCGCCGACAATAAGGAAATCGCGGACATCCGAGAGGTTGCCGAAGACCTCTCCACGACCGTCAAACCCGAAAAAATCTCCGTTTAATCGTCATGCTTTCCCGAGTCGCAAATCTTATCTACTGGACCGCTCGATACTTGGAGCGGGCCGAAAACACCGTTCGTCTGATCGACGTAAATGCCCAGCTCGTGCTCGACTTGGAGTCGCATCAGGACTTCGACGATCCCCGATCATGGGAGCCGTTGGTGTATGTCACCGGGGAGGAAGAGAAGTTTTTCGAAATCTACGAGAAACCCGTCACCGAGGAAGCTGTGGTCGAGTTCCTCCTATTCGACCGTAAAAATCCATCTTCACTACTTTCATGTGTCGCCTCCGCCCGGGAAAATGCCCGTTGCGTGCGGGATCAGATCTCCAGCGAAATGTGGGAGGTTCTCAATACGTTCTATCTCAACCTAAAGACGCACAACTACCAGACCTACGCCAAAACCGGTTCCAACGAATATCTCGCAGACCTCAAGCTGCGCACCCAACAGATCTATGCGGTCGCCGAATCCATGATGCCGCGCACGGAGAGTTGGTGGTTCTATCTGCTCGGTCGCTACCTCGAGCGCGCCGACAACGTTTCCCGCATTCTTGATATCAAGTATTTCATGATCCTCCCTGATCGTCATCACGTCGGTTCCGCCTTGGATGTGATTCAGTGGGGTTCGGTGCTGCGCTCCTGCTCTGGCTTTGAGGCATTTCGGCGGACCCAACGCGGTCAATTGAAATTAGAAAACGTTACCAACTACCTGATACGTGATTCCGAGTTCCCCCGCAGTATTCTCGCGGCGGTGACTTCGGCCGAAAATTGCTTGGCTGAAATTTGTAAAACCAAATCCAACCCGATCCATCAATCGGTAGCACGCGAACTGACTATTCTGCGGGAGCATTTGGCCAGCACCGACGTCACGCAGGTGATCGCGCAGGGGTTACATGAGTATCTCGACGATATCCAAAATCGCGTCGCCATTGTGCACCGCGCGACCCAAGAAGCATTTATCAACTACGACCCCGCCCAGGCCACGGTAGTATGAGTGAGTTTCTCGGCTCCTGGCAACCCCTGCAGAGCGACGTTCGATTCACGGCGGAATCGATTGCTGAGCTTTTGGACGGTGGTCAGGCGTTCCGATGGCATCGGCGGGCCAACGGAGTCTGGCGAGGAATGTGGTCTCACCATGTCGTCGAAGTAGCTTGGGGCAAATCATCCAGACTGCAGTGGAGGCCCCTCACTCCAGTAGGCAACACCACGGAATCAGACGTCCGCAACTACCTGCGACTTGAGCATGAGCATCCCGAGCTGTATCTAGACGTGTTACCTTGGCGCAGCGACGCCCATCTGCGGAAATGCATCACCGCATTCCCCGGCCTGAGGATTCTTCGGCAACCCTTTGGCGAAACCCTGCTCGGCTTCCTCTGCAGTGCCACCAAGCAAATCGTGCAGATCAAGCAAATGCTCGCCCTCCTCGCCGATCACCACGGCTCGCCGTCCCAAGTTTGTCACCATAATGGTGACAAACTTGATAACCTCCTCCCGACGTGGGATCAACTCGCAGGGGTTCCGGAGGCAGCGTTGCGCGCGTGTCAGCTGGGGTTTCGGGCGCGTTACATCAAGGGGACAGCTGAATATATTGCGGCGCATCCGGGATGGCTGGAGCACACGGCAACGTTGCCCTACACGGAAGCAAAAGAGGCGCTCTGTGTCTTGCCGGGGGTGGGCGAAAAGATTGCCGACTGCGTCGCCTTATTTGGGCTCGGCCACCAACAGGCCTTCCCGGTCGACACCTGGATGATTAAATCCATGGCTCGCCGGTATGGACTCGAAGGCTGGAGCCCAACGCAGGTGGCGCACTTCGGCCGCGTCCACTTCGGACCCAGTGCCGGGCTCGCTCAGCAATACCTGTTCGCCTGGGAACGCGGCCACGGCGGGCGCTGACGCGATTTTATCCTTTGGCGCGCTGGATCAACTCTACTTCGTAGCCTTCGGGGGCGTCGAAGAAGGCGATTATCGAACCGCTACCTGATTGGGTCGGGCCGTCGCTTAATTCGTATCCATTCGCGGCCGCTTCGGCCGCAAACGCTTCAAGGTTTTCCACTTCAAAGGCGAGATGCATGAGGTCTTCCTGCACTTGCACGGACGGGGAACCGTCCGGCATCTGACAGATTTCGATTTCCTCCTCACTGTTCGGCGTCTGCAAAAACACGAGTTGAGCACCACGGGGTGAGGTGTGGCGGCGAGACTCGGTGAGTCCGAGCGCTTCTTTATAGAATTTGACGGTCGCATCGATGTCGTTAACCCGCATGCGCGTGTGGAGAAGTTTCGTGACGTTAGGCATAAGAAAGAAGCGTGACGCAGGATGCAGATTTTCGCCAACGAAAATCTCGGATCAGTCAACCCGCGAGGCATCAAACGTGCTCATTACACGGTGCGTGCCATCGGGAAACGTATCGGCCAAAGCCTCAATCACCGCGGAGCCCCGGGCGTTGGGAGAATAGCCCACGACATTTAGAGTCGGTAGTCGTGCTCCGGCGCTTTCGTAGAGCACCCGGGCACGACCACGCACATATTTGATCACTTCATCCAAATCGTAATAACGGGTGGGACGGCTCGGCCGCGAAGGGCCCGGGCGGGACGGTGCGCCCCGGGAACCACCCTCACGCACGACGGGAGGCAGTCCCCTCGCCTCGCGTTCGGCGATCACGCGGTCGCGCTCCGCTCGCCAGGCCGAACGCGCTTCTTCGTATTTGGCCAACGCCTTCTGGCCCTTCTGACTGGACTCAAACCGCGCCCAATCTTTTTCGAAACGCTCCACCCGTTGGCGCCAACGTTTATCCTCCTCGGGCTTCCGGCCTTGGCGCACGGACGGAGTGCCGTCGGTAATCATGAAAATGAGATCGGCCCGTAGTTCGAGCGCAGCGGTCAGCGCCACGTCCACGCGTGAACTACCACCGGCACCGTTCCAATCGACCATTTGCGGGTCGTAGTTTTTACGGAATGTGCCACGCTCTTTGAATTTCCCATCCACGAGGCGCCAATAGGGAGCGATCCAGTCCGCAACTTGCGAGGTGTTGTCTTGGGTCGCGACGACCATGCGCGGAGCGTAGAGATCGATCGCACGCTCAAAGACGATGATGTTGAAAAACGTCCCCGGGGAAAGTTGTTCCACCATCTGCACGAGTTCGGTCTTCACGCGTTCATAGCCGGGTAAATCGCCCCGTTCGGGTTCCACCATCGACGCTCCAGAATCTACGATAAAGACCACGCGTTCGCCCTGTTTCTTAATCCCGAAAAAATCCACCGCCGAAACGCCGAAATCGAGTTTTCCGCCACCACCCCCAAGTTTCCCGATGCCGCGGCCGACACCACTGCCACCAACCACCACGGGAGTGCCGCCCAACGCGGAGGTGCCGAACGCCGCCCCGGGACTATCGAGCGAATCAAGAGATTGATTGAGCAACGACTCCGCCTGCCCGGCAGTTTGGCTGGGAGGACGAGCGCTGCTTTGCTGAAGCTGCTGCATCTGCACGCGATATTCTAAATTCGCGGGTGGCACCCGATTCGTCGGGAGCGGGGAAGAAAACGTCGCTTCAGGGGGTTGGGTATACCGGTAAATTTTCAGGGACGCAAAAATTACTCCGACCAACACATGCACGCCCGCACTGATGACGATGACCCAAAAGAGGGTGCTACGAGGACGGCGTGGTGGGGTGGACATGGCGCGATCTATTCGAGATTGAATGAGACCAAGGAGATCTCCGCGACCGCACAGGCGTTGAGCACATCGATAATGCGTTGGTGGGCGGCGTCATCCTCCGCTTGCACCACGATGAACGCCGGCACTTGGGCATCATCAGCCGCCTGACGAAACCGCGAAAGCGTGCGGGTGAGTTGGGGCAGCATCGCGCTAGTCGCATCATCGAAGGGCTGGCCGTTCAACCAAACCGTGCCATCGGCCATTATATCCAGAACCTGCTCCTCCGGCATATCGAGAGGTTCGTCCTGCTGGAGCCGACTGGGCAGCGACATACTGATATCCGCTTCCTCTTTCACAAATGCCGCCGTGACCATGAAGTAAATCAGCAGCAGGAATACGATATCCAACATCGAATCGATCGAGAATCCGTCCGCTTCGTCACCCATCGGATTGTAGCTCTTCATCCCTCTCCTCCCGGTTGCAGAGATGAGAAAATGATATCGGAAATTCCAGCATCTCGGCAGACCTTCATAACCTGCTTCACCACCCCATAACGATTACCTTGATCAGCGCGAATGACGATGCGCGCTTCGTCGTTGGTTTCCCGCCAAATGCGGACTTCTTCCGATAACTCGTCGAGAGTCACCGGACGCGATCCCGCCCACACTTGCCCGTCTACCGAAATGGATATGAGCACCCGGCCTTGTTGATTCTCTGCGATCGCCGCGTTTACGGCGAGTGGCAGATCCACCTCTACCTTCTCTCGTGTGACATAAGTCGCCACGATCATGAAAAACGCGATGAGTTGGAAAACGATATCCATCATCGGAGTCATGTCGAAGCGAGCATCGTCGCCGCCGAGTGAAGAAATTCTCATGGTCGTTGAAACCGAAGATCAGCGCTTGGTCCGCATCGCCTGATTGAGGGTGTAGTGTAGGTCACCACAGATACGAGCGACCCGGCTCGTGAGTCGCGCGTAGCGGCTCTTGAAAAAGAAGAAGGCGAACATCGCCGGGATACCCACGACCAGCCCCACCGCCGTCGTGATAAGTGCCTCGGAAATATTGTCGGCCAACAGCTCCGGTCTACCCATGCCGCCAAGAGCAATATTACGAAACGCTTTGATCATACCCGAGACCGTTCCGAGCATCCCGACCATCGGCGCAAGCGTGGCGAGAATCGAAAGGTAGCTGATTACGCCAAACGGTCCCGCAATCTCTTCCACGGAGGCCTCTTCCATAGCTTTCTCAACCACCTCGGAATCGTAGGATTGGGGGTTTGCCCGCACCAAACCGGCGCGGGTAATATTCGCTACCAAACAGGGACTGGCATCACACGCCGCTTTGGCAGCCTCGACGTCACCTTGGGCCAACAGCTCATTCAATTCGCTCGATACATCGGCGCGGAGTAAGGGCTGTTCGCGAATATTGAGTGCATTGTAAAGAATGAGGCCAAACGCCGCGACCGAGAAGAGGGCCAAAGGATACATGGCCCAACCACCCTGCTGCCAGAGATGGCCCAAGCTGACGTCGCCCGACGTCGCCGCTTCTTGGGCATGCAACATGACGGGTATTAAGCCGAAAAGAAGAAGCCAACGCGTTAGCGATAACCAAGGAGTGAGAGGGGCAGTTTTCATAAAAAGAAGCGTTAAAAATCACGGGGATATGCTATCGGGCGTAAAGCCCGACCAACCTGACGAAGCACGGTTATTGTGGGTCGGACTTTATGCCCGACGATGCGTGGGGTGGCAGATTCATATTTCACTAAAAGACTATTTTTCGGGAGACGAGACCCACAGAGAATTTGGATGCATGCGGCGAAGATCGGCGCGAATTAAATCAGCCTGGGAGGGCTCTCCCAAGGCATCGTAAGCCTCCGCGATCACCGCGGTAATTTCGGTTCTCCATTCGCTGGCAGCGTCGACCTCGATCAACGTCTCACTCAACGCATCCAGGGCGTTGCGAGGTTGTTTTTCGGATAACAAAAACCGCCCGAGTAAAAGACCGTGCAGCCCACCTTGAGCGAGTAAACTCGGTGAATCCTCTCCCCCCGACCGCAGCAGCACACCCGTCCGCAGCGCACTGCCGCGATGCCAATCGGTGTAAGCAATCAAGCGATCCCAACACTTGGGATCATCCGCCCCGTCTATATCTCGCAGACGTTGATAAATCGCTTGTGCCTCCGCCCAATGCCCGCCGCGACGCATTTCATCCGCCACGCTGCGAATGAGGGAAACACCGGACCCGCCATCTGGACCGAGCGGCAAACGGCCGACGAGCCAAGCGGCATCTCCAATTCGCCCCTCCGCCTGCAGTGCCCGCACCAGTCGAAGAATTTCGGGCAATATTCGCGCCGAGACAGGGCGCTCCACGAGGGCAGAACTTAGCGCGATAGCTTCCGCCCATTCCCGTTGGTTTATGAGCAAGGTAAGATAGAATTGAACCGCCGCACTCGCGTTGGAGCCGTCTATAAACGCATACGGCGCAAAGGCAGGCACGACATCACGGAGCAAAAAGATCGCCTCCGCCGGACGACCGACAAACGCGCGCTGCCGCGCTTCATCAAAGGCGGGAGGCAAAACGAATTGGAGGTCCTTCAGTTCACTCATCGGCACCAAGGCTTCGCCGGCAGAACCATCCTTGGCGGACAAACGTAATCGGTCTTGTTCATCGATTCCGATCACAGTCATCACTGCGCGCCCTTCCGTGCCCCAACGCACACGCAGGGGTTCACTCGATTGCGAGATTCCCGTCGAAAACACGCCGATAAAACCAACTGCGATGAGCCACCACCTCATGAGATACCCAATGCCTCCAATCGTTCCCGGGCGACGTTTGCCGCGGGTTGAGTGCTGAGTTTTTCGTCGGCCAGCAACTCCTCGTAAGTCGCCACGGCGTCAGCCGCCCGATTCATTTCCTCCAGCGCCAAACCGCTCGTTACATAAGCTTCCGCCGCCCATTCCGAAACCGCGCCGTAAAGCACATACACGCGCTGACAAAACCCGAAAGCAGCCGAGTAGTCGCCCGACTCAAAATATGTCAGGCCAATTTTATAGTTGGCCTCGGCCCAAGCCGCGCCCCGCCACTGGCGCACTTTGAGCACCTCACGATAGGCCCCGATTGCCGCCGTGTAGGCACCGCGTTCTCGCTCCAAATCACCTTCTCGAAGACGGGCTACGGAGGCGTGTGGAGATGAGGGGAAATCTTGTGCCAGTTGCCGCCAAGATGCGATGGCCGCCAACCCCTCGTCTTGCGCAGTCAGCAGCTCAGCCCGCGTGCGCAGCGCATCGGCGGAAAATGGCCCCCAAGGGTCTAATTCCAATACGCGGTCCACAGCCGCCAAAGCTAACTGCGGAGAGGAGTCACGGTTGCGTCCAGCGGCGGCGAGTAGAACCGCACCGCTGGCGGCAGACAAATTTTCGAGCGATATCTGCGGAAGTGATTCCAGGGGCTCGCCCAACTCAGCGAGCGTGTGGGCCAGTCGTAAACGCAGCGTCAGTTTTTCCTGCGCAGTCGCGATGGCCAAAGCATCGCGCAGCACCGCGCGGGGGGACTGCGCCCGCACTGCAGTGTAATGCTCGGGGAACTCCGCCAGCATCAAGTCAGGACCCGTATCCTCAGGATCATTGCCAAATTCCAGAATGGATTGGATCCAAAGTTCCACCATCGCCTCATTTCTACCCAACGCAACTTGAGCACGGCCCAACTGATACAGGGCATCGCCCGCCCGACCCTCTTTGCCCCAACGCCGCAGATAAGCCTCAAACCACTCCGCCATTTCCAGCCAGCGCTCCTCTTCCGCAAACAACTCACCCGCCTGAAATACCGCATGGTTGATGTAGTTCATATTGGGAGGACTCAGCCAACCGCCCGTCTCACGCGCCATGGCGTAAGCATTGATGGCGGCTTCCACCCGTCCCCTGGCCGCCGCCAAATCTCCGAGCAAGGCATGCGCCTCACTCTCCAAACGACTCTCTGGATAATCCGCTAAAAAACCCTCCAATTGCAGGCGCGCTTTGCCATAATCGAGCAACCCAAACCAACACACTCCGATACGATACTGAACGTCCTCGGTGTAACTGCCCGTGGGATAGTCAGCTTCGATGATTTCGAAATGGGTCAATGCGGGACGAAACTTGCCTTCAGATACATCCGCCAACCCCAACCAGTAGCGCAGTCCGTCACTAAAACCTCGGTCGGGATACTCGGCCAACATCGGTTCAAACCCGGCCCGCAATCCGCGCGCATCGTTCGCTTCCATCAACGTCGACCCCACGAGATAGACGAGCTTCGGCGCTTCTTGCAGCGTTGGGTCCAATCGCACCCGATCCATGTAGGCTTCGGCGAGTGCCCGCACTCCCAACACGTTTCCTGATCGCACTTCCGTCTGGAGGAGTTCGTAGGCGACATCACCGATGAATCTCATAAACGGCGCGGTGCGCAGATAACGACGAGCGAGTCGCTGGACCCGGTCATCGCGTTGAGTCGCCGCCGACATTTTGACCTGACCATACAGCGCTTCCTCCGCAAATCCATTGGTCTTCACGCGCCCGTCCGGAGCGATCTCCTGCTCCAATCGATGGAACGCCCAGAACGCTTCAAACGATCGGCCACGCGCCATGTAACAACGCGCGATTCGAAAATTCAGCGCCGCTCCATAATCGGGAACTGATTTCGTTTCATCGCCGGTCGCCTCAGCGGTCGAAGCACTCAATTGATCCAATCTCGACTGCGCTTGGGTCAATTCACTGTCCAACTGAACCAGCCGATCCGCAAACCACTCCACTCCCCGGATCTGAAGCCGCTCCTGTTCGAGTCGTGATTTCTCGTCCGCCCAAAACTGGATCAATCCGGCCGGGCGAATCACGAGTTCATAAAAAAACAGCGCCTCCCCATAACGTTGTGCTTCATAGAGGCCGTCACCACCCCGCATCAGCGCAAGATTTAGGCCGAGATCAAAACGAGATTTCCCCGAACGGCCGTTCAGCTCCGGGAGAATGCTCATCGCCGCCTCAAAATCATCGAGCCCCATCGCCGCTTGCAGCCGATAAGACGCGGCCTTGGCTCGCTTTTCCCCGCGATCATAAATGGCGAGTGACTCCTCGAGGATTCCGGCGAACGCATCAAAAATCGGCCGCGCAGCTTCCCAATCCTGTTCCGCATGCACAACGTCGGCGAAGTGTTCCCAGAACAAGATCCGCAATTCGAACGGCAGTCGCGAATCATCCGCCAATCGTTGCATCTGCTCGTAGATCGATCGGGCATCAGCCGCCCTACCCTGATAATAGAAAGCATCGCCGCGATATAGCCGCGCGGAGGGAGCATGCACCGAGTCGGGATAGAGGTCTAAAAACTTCGCCAAGGTTGATGCGGCCAAGGGCAACTCGGCCGACTGCAATTGCCCCACTCCAAGGTAGAACAGAATCGTCTCACGAGCGCGCACCGCAGCGGATTCGTCCGACTCGCGCAGGCGTCGCTCCAACTCACTCAGATAAGGCACCGCCGCCGCAAAAGCCGAACGCTCCAGATACTGCGAGGCTTCCTCCTGCAGACGCGTTGTGCCCAGGTTGCCGGGGGGCTGGGCAGATGTGAAGCTCGCCAGCAAACACGTGAGCAGTAGCACCCTCCCTAATCGGAGAAATCGAACGCCAATCTGTGCCTTCACAAACACCTGAGAACAGAACGACTCCGGGCCTTCGGTCGCAATCGCAAAGCGAGTCCTCCTGCGTCCCGCGCTGCGGGACTTCGGCGGACATGGAGGAGGGGATTGGTTGGCCTTCGGCCAATCTCTCTACGCGAGACCACGCATTCGCGTGTCCCTTCTCCCTTCGGTCGTCGAACCCTGAGGGCTCTCATCCCCCCGGCACGACCATTCCTCCTGTTTTTGAGGACTGATCCTAAAGTTTTATCACGTCATCTGGAGGACAACCTGGCGGAGAGGGGGGGGATTGGTTGGCCTTCGGCCAATCTCTCTACGCGAGACCACGCATTCGCGTGTCCCTTCTCCCTTCGGTCGTCGAACCCTGAGGGCTCTCATCCCCCGGCAAGACCATTCCTCC
>JABIRI010000038.1 GCA_018667915.1 Opitutaceae bacterium
AACCTAATTACCCAGATCGATATATAACGCACCAGAGCGGAGAAAAACAGCCCAAGGTTGATCTCCTTGCTCAATCACGAGCATGAGGCCAAGAGAGCCCATCCCACTCCGCAATGCCTTTATTGTTCACAAATCCAACGCGGATTTTTTGCCACAAAAGGCACATAAAGCACATGATTGAGGGCTTTCGGTTGGTTTGAGTTTATAGAATAATTGCGCCGGTTTGGTTTTGCGCCTTTTCGCGGCCATCCCTCTCTCGCAGATCTGCGTCAATCTGCAGTGAAACAATTTCAACCATTGAAACGATGCGCGCAGAAGTGGCATTGGCGACCGGAAGAGTCCCGAGGATAAACGCCAATGCCACCCGCACACCAACAACCCTATGTCGGCAAAGGGTGGAGAATATTAGCGTGACGCTTCGTGCCACTGCGGGGCAGCGGCGTTCACGCGACGGATCACATCCGTCCATTCCGTGTGATATTCCTCAAAAGGATTTAAAAAACCGTTTTCGTTGCGCGGAGAATCTCCGCGTTCAGCGGCGTCCCACTGTTCCATGTAGCCGCAGTGATGCCAGCCGATGAAATAAGGATCAGCCATCATCCCGCGCATCGTTTCTTCATAAAACGCCGCGACATCAGTCATGGATTCGGCTCCCGTGCGAAACCCCTTCACACCCCATTCTTGCTGGTGCTCGTTCGCGAGTCCGAAGCAGCCATCGCCGTTAAAGATAGGCTTACCGGTCGCAGCGTAAATCTCGGCCACAATAGGTCCGTCGTCCGCCCAGCGGCCGTAACCCTGCGTCGCCACGACGTCCACATGGTCTTTGAGCGCCGCGAGCACCCACGGATAGTGCCAATTGACGATGTTCTTATCGCCAAAAACGAGATGGTTTTGATCGTAGCGGTGCACGATCTCGCGATGCAGACCATACCACTGGTCAGCGATCACGAACATGAAACTCTTCATGTCTTCGTCGGCTTGCTCGGTATCCGTCGGTTCGAACCAAGTGTTCAATCGGGCTAAGCGATCCCATGAAAGTCCATAGGTCGGACTCACTTCAAAGCCCCACACCTTGGCGGCATCCGCTGCGCTGTCGTAGCGCTCCTGCAGGTGTTGCACCCAACGTTGTTTTCCGGGCGACGATTCACCGAGGCCAACGATGGCGTTGAGCCACGGGTAGATCATAACCATATTACCCCGCTCTCGTCGCTCTGCCATGCCCATGATCCAACTGGGCACATCGGTATAAAGATAACCCAAGAGGTTCCGACTATCGCGATGCTGCTCGCAAATCGCCCGCACCTTGTCGTCGACAAATTTCTCAAAATCCGCGGAGAACACATCGGGCCGAGGTCCTTCGCCTTTGCGTTCCCGCCAGCCCGCGAGTGAAGCGGTTTCCAGCGAAATCACGTAATAGATCTGATCCGCATAAAGACTCGGATCGATCGCTTCGTGGGTGTGTTTCGCAAACGTATTGATGTGCAGGTCATCACAAACCGCCACCTGGGCATCTATCCACTTTTTCGCCGCCGGTCCGGCGGAGCTGAAGTGGCCGTTTTCATCGACCAGATCGTCGCCATATTTCGCCAACGTCGCCGCCTTATTGTAAGGCGCGAGCCACAAGTGCGGTTCGATGTGATTAACGCCATTGCTGACGAATTTCTCGCCATCCGGTCCGATAAACCACCACACCCCGTCGATCTGCTCGACGTGAATGAAACCGGTCGCCGCCGCATTCACCGGAGTCGGCAACAGGGACACGCCAAAGGCGCAGAGCGAGAAGAGGAGCACCACCAAACGGTTAAACCGTGGGCCGCGATTAATATGTGTTTTCATCGGATAATTACCGCCCCTTTAGCTCATACTTTTCCCACGTCTCGAAGAGCTTGTGGTGCAGTGCTTCGACCTCTGCCTTGGTGCCGTATTTTGGCGCCAATTTATAGACCTGCGCATTGATGTCAGTCACCTGCTGAATCAACCCGGGGCGCGACCGTCCTTGGAAATCATAGAATCCGTTGTGCAGATTCTTCTTCAGCGTATTGCCGTCCTGATCGTAGAGGCAGGCACAGTAGCTCACGCCCACAATCTGTGGATCGGCATACAACCGCTTCATGTTCGCGACGTAGATTTCTCCGCGCGCGTCGTGCGATTCGACGGCATTGTAGCGGCCCCCTTTACCCATCGGATAATGAAATCCAAAATCCTCATCCGATACGATCATCGGTTTGTCGGCCGCATCAGCGATCGCATTAAGATCGATACTCGGATTGAGGTGCTGCGGAGAAACCACGTCGATAAACGGCGCCGCCGCCTGCCATGATTGAGCCGAGATCGCCCATTCTTTGATGAAGGATCCGAAGATCACATGGTTGTTGTCCCACCGGCGGATCGCGGTGTGCGCCATGCTGTAGAGATGGTTGCTCATCTTCGATAGAATCGCCTCGAAGTCCGCCTTGCGGCGTGAGTCGAGTTTGTCGCCGATGGCCGGGAAATTGCGTCGTTCGAGCGCTTTCTCAAAGGTGAATTCTTCGGTCGTCTTCAAGGCCGCTATCGAACTGTGGCGAGTGCCGTAAACGTTATTGAGTGCCTTAACATCGTTTTTGTAGCGGTCCGCCAATACATCGACAATCGCGACCCGACCCGGGCTGTTGGGTGCGAGCGAGAGGTGATGATTCACCCACTGGTCGGAATGATTGAACGCCCCGAAACCATAGTAGTAACCCATCACCATCGGATCGTCCTTGATCGGAGGGCAGACCTTCTTGGCCCGTGACTCGATCAACTCGCGATAGGATGGCGCAAAAATGTCCGGCAACTCCTCGCCATCGACAAACTCCCAAGGGTGCTTGAGCAGAATTACCCCGGCGGCGTAGGGAAACTTCTCTTCCTGAAAAATTCGCTCGGCCAAAGCGATGTCGACGAACCCATTAAGGTTTCGTTCCGGGCTCGAAGCCCCACCCAGCGCACAATTGTAGCCCATCGCCCGTGCCTTGTGCACCGAGTCGCGGATCCATTTTTCCTTGTTACGACCAAAATTAATCGTCGCCGCCGTCTCGGTCTCGCCGCTGAGCATGTGACTCAACGCCACCCCGAAGAAAACATTACCCTCCGGGGTGATAAACCACTCCCGGCCGTCGACCTCCTCAAGGTGGAAAAATCCCGTCGCCGTGCCTTTGAGCCCGGTCCACCCGCCATATTGGTCGAGCTCAGGCTCTGCGTGATGAGCCGCGCGGGCTAGGCTGGGCGCAATCAGGAGGAGCGACAACCCAATGAAAAGACGGGACAATCGAAGCAGATAAGAGGGTGGCACGGGGGTAGACATAAGAGAAATTTTCAAAACAAAGGACGAGGGGTTCAAATCTAGAGATGCCGCCGATCCACCCAGGATGAACGAAAACGGCACTTTTTATCATTTGCCTTCGGCCACCCGTTTCCCTCGCCTGCCCTCACCCCACGATCCCCCTCGATTGAACCAAGATGAGCGAAGATTTCTCCAAACTCAGTGTTGAATACCAGCAGAAGTGGCGGGCACTGGGAGACTTCCTCGATCCCGAGAATCGAGAATTGGACGACGATGAACGCACCGCGCTCAATCCCATTCTGCATTCGCTGCGACGTGACACGGAGCACTATGAGATTCTCGAAGAAATCGCTTCCGGTGGAGAAAAACAAATTCACCGTGTCCGCGACCGCATGACCGATCGGATCGTCGCGATGGCTCGCCCGCTGGTCCACGCGACCGACGATGAAAAAGAGCGCTTCCTGCGCGAGGCCCGTATCACCGCCTGCCTGCAACATCCCAACATCATTTCGATCTACGATCTGGGGATCGATGAAGACGAAGTGCCCTTCTTCGTCATGGAGTTCGTGCAAGGCGATACGTTGCAGGACATCGTCACCAAACTGGACGCCGGCGACGACGCATACATCGCCCGCTACCCACGCCCCCGACTCATTCAGATCATCACAAAAGTCGGCGACGCCCTCGCCTACGCTCACGCCAAAGGCGTCGCCCACCTCGATCTCAAGCCGGCCAATATCCAAGTGGGCCCTTTCGGCGAAGTTCACCTGTGCGACTGGGGCCTCGCCCGCGTCTTCACCCCGGGATTCGATCAAACGGACACCTCTACCGACGAGCTGCCTAACAGCGATCTCCACAACGATATCGCGCCCCGTGGCTACCTTCGCGGCACGCTGGGTTTTCTCGCCCCTGAACAGGCCGACGGCCACGCCGCCGTCACCGCGCTCACCGACGTCTATTCCCTCGGGGCGCTGCTCTACTACACGCTCACGCGCCGTGCTCCGATCGCATCGGCGAGCGACGAACAGATGCGACAACACACCTTGCAGGGGCAGATCACCCCTGCCGGCCAAATCACCGCTATTCCCTCGGGGCTGCAGGCCGTCATCCGCCGCGCACTCAACCTCGCCCCCGCCGATCGCTACCCCACGATCGGCGAGTTCAACCGCGAACTCGAACGCCACCTACTCGGTTTTCCCACGTCGGCCCAAAAAGCCGGATTCTTCGTGCGGCTCGAGCACCACTTCCGCCGACGTCCCGCCCTTTTCCTCATATCCGGACTCTCGCTCGGACTGCTCTCTCTGGCGTTGGCCTTCTCCTCGGTTCGCATCGACCAAGCCCGCCGGGAGGCCGTCGCCAGTCGCGATGTCGCGGAGGAAAACCTCCGGCTCTATCTTCAAGAAAATGCCCGCTTCGAAGCGCTCGGCGCCAACATCCTCTCCGCGGCGGACGAATTGGAAAACCCCCAAAACTACCTCGATGCCGCCGGGAAATCACGCCTGCTCGAATTCCAACTCCAACAACCCGATCTCACCTCCGCCGAGCGTGCCGACATTGCCGAGCGCATCGCGATCTTGTCGTTTGTCCGCTTCCAGTTCGATGACGCCATCACGTCATTCGAACGCTCGGGTTCGGACCTCGCTGAAAACCCATTCTACGCCATCGCCCTAAAGTATCACGACGAGATGCACCAAGATCCCGCGTGGCCGCAAGCCGACGTGCTGCGCGACATCGTGATCTCCTTACCGAACCGCTATGATACGGTGAATTTTGCCCTAGCCTTTTACTATTTCCAGATGCCGCAGTCTCGCGAAGACCCCGACGCCCTGCTGGCTCTGATCGAGGTGCTCTTGGACCGTCTCAATCACAAAGGTCGCATCAACGAACGCACGCCCGAACTCCGCCTCGATCGCCAACCCGAAGGCCTCACCCTCGATCTTTCCCGCCAGAATTACAGCATCTTCAATTTGCCTCTGCCTGTCATCAAAAGGCATAGCAATGTGCTCTACCCACTCGGCCTGCATTCGCTCAGTTTTAGTCACGGCGTGCTCACCGATATGATTCAGCTCCAAGGCTCCGATATCAAAGAGCTCAATATTGCCGGGCTCACCCATTTTCCCGATGCTCAGCTGCGCTTACTCCAACGCCTGCAGCTCACGCGGATCATTCATAATCTGCCCCAGACCGACGAAGAGTTAAAGCAACTCCTACCCAACGTAGAATTCGTCCGGGCACCGTCTCCCTAAGGGAAGGTAGGGACGGACCGCTGGGCCGTCCGCAGCAGTAAGGCAAAATCACAAGGCGACTTCCCTCTCCATTCGATGTTCGATCTGAGAGGCAACCGCGAACGGCCCATCCATCTTCGCCGAGGCTATGGCGAACAAACCGATCCCGTCCCTACCCCATTCCACCAGCAACCAACAGCCTACTCCACGCCCCCTAGGTCCGCCCGGAGTTGTTCGATTTCCTGAAAGAAACGCACCTTCACCCGGGTCTTGAGCGTCGCCACGGATCCCCGCGCCACTCCGGTTCGTTCGGCGATTTCGTCCGGCGATACACCTTCGATACTTAAACGAAACACTTCCAGCGCAGTTTTACTGAAATCTTTGGCGATGTTCTGCAGGGCCACGTTCGTGAGGTGGATTTTCCATTCCGCCTCCGCGATCGCTTCAATCTCCGGCAGTCGGATAGTTTCGAAGCCATCTCCTTCATCCTCCGCCACCAGCGTCTCTCGATTTTGCCGACGCGTCCGGGATCGCATAAACTGTTTTACTTCGTTTTTCACCACGCCTGCCAGATAGCTCCGGAATCGCCGAATCTCACTGGTATCCAACGACGGAAGTTTTTCCCACAATTTCACCATCACGCGTTGGTGAATTTCCTCCGCGTCGTGTTCCGATAATTTGAGGTTTCGAATCACCGCGTAGATATAACCCCGGTAGATCTCCGCAAACTCCCGCCACGCCGATTCGTCGTAACGCTGTTTGATGCGCTCGATCAGCGTGACCCGCGTCTTGCCGCCACCACTTACCTGCGTTGGTGAAGAAGTCTCCATTAACCTTAAACGTGGCAAACCCAACCCACTCCGCAACGCCTATCAAACCACCTACAACTCTACCGCTTTTTTACAGAAGGTAACGAAGTGAACAAAGGGCTAACGCAGCGCTGTTTTTCACACGAAGCGCGGAAGCGCGAAGATGGTGCGCCGAACAGGCGCGCCCCGAAGGGGTGATGACGGAGAGCGAAGCAGCGGAGATGGTGACCGAAGGGAACAAATGGGTGCCCTCAAGGGCGATTGAAGAACAAAAGGAAGCAGAGTTAAGCAGAGCCAACCAACCGATTCTTTTAACCGCAAACTCCACGAACAAAAATTATCAACGTAGGGTCGGACCGCTGGGCCGACCGCCCGTGCCTCACAGCGTTTCAAAATAACTTCATCCACCCAACTTTGTTCTCTTCGTTTCCTTCTGTAAATCAGTCCTGCCTCTCAGCACCGTTCCCTCTGCTCTCTCCTGTAAAATAGCTCTCCCCTTCCGGCTTTGTTCCCTTCGTTACCTTCTGTAAAAACACGCCACCTCTCGTCTCAGTCCAATTTCCGGATGCGCATGTTGCGGAAGTGAACATTAGCGCTGTGGTCTTGGAGCTGGATCTGACTTCCGCCTTCACCGTAATTTTCAACCTTGGCGTTTTTGCTCTTTAGAAAACGTTCCGTCCAATCCGCACTGCCAAACTCGGTCTCGAGCACTTTCACGCCGTTCAACCAATGTTCGATGTGATTCCCATCGGCGACGATCCGCGCGGTGTTCCACTCCCCCGCTTGGCGCAACGGTGCGTACACGCTTTCGACAATATCGTAGATCGCGGCCGATGACGACAGCGGCTCTTTCCCCCTCACGTGGTTCTCATCATCGAGTAATTGATACTCCAATCCACGTCCGTGGTTGATCCGATAGATCACCCCACTGTTGCCGCCTTCGCTAATCTTCCATTGGAAGCGCAGATCGAAGTTTTGGAATTTCTCCTTCGTATTGAGACTACCCGCTTTGATTTCTCCGCGAGTTAAAACGCCTTCTGTGAGCGCCCACCTTCCCGCTTTGTCTCCGGGACGCCAGGCTGCGAGATCAGCATCGGCCAACAGGTTTTCAAACGGCTGATCCGATTTCGAAGCCGCATCGGCTCCTACGGTATTCACGACATGGTAACGCAGCACATCGCCCATGAGCGGGGCACCCGCGTGATTGACCGTTTCGCCCAGGGTCAACGTGTAGAGATAACCGCGATCGATCCACGGTAACGCCACGGTCATTGTGCGACGATCGGCGCTCACGCGAACGCCGGATACGTCGACGTTCTGTAGATCGATTTTCGGCGAACCGTATTCCTTGTGATAGGTATAGGTATGGCGCGAAACCTCCAGGTTCGGGAGCTGCTTGCCGAGCGGTTGGTTGAAGGAAATCTCGAACCCGTTCTTCAGTAGTTTCACTCCTTCGACCAAGAAGGGCGTGATTCCATTCCAGCTGACCTTCTTGAGGCCTTCATCGCCCGCCCAACCCAAGTGAATCTTTCCGATCCAAAGCGAACCCGCTTCATCAAAGGACATCCGGTGTCGGCCGATACCAAGTTCAATGCCCTGCAGAAACGGAACCATCGTGCCTTGCAGCGCGCCACCGACGTCATCCGCCAAAAAGCGAGCGAACAGCGGTTGATTCATTTCCGCAATAATCAGTTCTCCCCGTGGCAGTCCAAACTGCTCCGGATCAATCGTTGCAATGGGTTGCGTAGGTGAGTTGGCGAGTTCGCCGTGCGGAAACAATCCCGCGGCCCGAGTGCGCATTGCGTCCAGTTCCGCTACCGGCACATCTAGCGGGTTGCGGGTCCATCCCGGCTTCCACACCAACGATGCCGGGTGACCATAAAATCCGCCTTCTTCCACGTGATACAACGGACTCGTGCCGCGCCAGTCCCCTTGGTTGTCCGTCACCCACAAACGACCTTCATCATCGAAGCCGATCCCATCTGGAGAACGAAACCCATAAGCGAAAACCGAACCTTCACCTTCGGGCGTGATCTTCACGACGCACCCGCGATAAGGAACCCGCGAATACATGCGACCCGCCTGCGCCTTGATCTTGGGCCACTCGTCGCCGAGCTCCTGCCACGACTTCATGGTTTCCTCCGTCAAACCGATCTGCGAGAACGGCCCGCGCACGGTTTTAAAGGTGCCCGCGAAATTCGAAGCCACATTCAACGAGACGTAGTAATTGCCCGCCTTATCTTTCGCCGGACCGTAGGCAAATTCGTGGTAATTACCGGAGATGCCGAAACCGTCGAACACCGTCTCATAGTGATCCGCGACTCCGTCGCCATCGGTATCGCGCAACCGCGTGAGCTCCGCCCACTGCATGACCACCAAAGCACCGTCGTCATCTTCGACCAAGCCCAACGGCGTCTGCAATCCACGGGCAAATTCGGTCCACTCCCCCGTTGCCGGATCGAGAATCAACACCTCGCCACTATGGAAACACGCCGCGATTCGACCGTCGCTCAGCACATCCACCCCACCAAGTTGGTGATCGACTGTCTCCGGCAATGGAACGTCTTCGATCGTATAGTAATTCCACCAATCCGGTGTCGCGGCCATGCCGATCGATGCGGCCATCAAGAAGAGAGCAAGAAACGTTTTCATGGCTGAGAAATATTAAGGGTGAACGACGCCGCTTCTTCCCGCGTGAGCGTCAACTTTCCATCGGCCAATCGGCCCGCATCCGCGCTAATCATGGCGACGCCTTCATCGGTGAGATCCATGACGATTCCGTCCGTGACACCCAAGAGATTGAATTGGCGCAACACCGTGCCCGGTTCCGCCCCGTTGACGACCTTTTCGCGAATCTGAATCGCGCCATACGCGTAATCGAACTCCGGATACCCTTCGATCAATCGATATCCCTTAAACTGAGGTTTCACGCCGTCGGCAAACGACCACAAGCTCGGCGCAGTTTCCCGATATTGAGGAGGAGCGCCAAACTTCGGCTCTCCGCGCCCGCTCGTGTTGATCGTTTTTTCGTCCGACCAGACATACCGAAACCGGCAGGCCTCGGTATCCCAACACGCGTTCAAATCTCCGGGCAGTTTTATCAGAATCGAAGCCGGGCTCGAATGCGGCATGAACGAGCGAACCACGTAGGGCAATTTACGCTCAGGCTCCTTAAAGCCCTTAAAGTGATGACGCCCCCGCTTCTCTACTTTGCCTTCGGTCACCTGCACCACGTAGTTGTGAATGTCCGTGACCACATCTTCCGGCAGGTGACTCATGGCTGGCATCTGGATCATCTTAGGATCCTTCTTCCCAGGATTCTTCACCCACGCCAAAAACGCCTCCACTTCGCCGTCTGGGTAGGTCTCAACCATCTTGACCAGTGACGGCCCCACCCAGCGCGAATCCACCATGTGGCAGGCCACACAATGGGTTTCATAGGCGAGCTGCCCCGCCGATTTCGTCTCCGCAATTGCCCCACCCGGCAAAAGCAAAGCGGCACCGACCAACAGGGTTCTGGGGTTCCAAACCATCGTCATAAGCCCACTATCCTGCCGTTCACCACGAACGGCGAGCCAAGCCTGCGTCAGTTTATCAGTTAATTAACCCAACCACCGGAAATTGGAACCGCAGCAATGCTCAACCAACCTTTCCACGACCCTGCAGAATTTGCCACAGAAGGCACATAGTTACTGCAGTAGTTCAGGATAAACCTACCGGCTCATCGTCCTCCTGCTGGTTTTGCGTCTTCTGTGCCTTTTGTGGCAATCCCTCCGCGCTTTAGCGTCTTTGCGTTACCAATCTCTCTGTCTCCCAGCGCTCTAACTCCGCCGAGTATTTTTGCCACAGAAGGCACAAAAAACACATCAATGCGGAGAAGGTGAAACATCTCATCCTGCTGGTTTTGTGTCTTCTGTGCCTTTTGTGGCAATACATCCATGCCTCTCAGTTCCGGGATCTAAAAAATACTCCAGTGAGAACTCACCCTCCTGCGAAAATTTATGTGTTAACTCATCCGCATCCTCGGAGTATTACCAAAAGCCTGTCGAAATTTCACAATTGCTTGGCGTAAATTCATAACTCCTCCACAACGAAATCCTCCCCCGCGCCATGCGCCGTCGACCTCTACCCTATTTGCTCACCGGCCTCGCGTGTTTCATCACGCTGCCTCTTTCCGCCCAGCACGCCTACACTGATGCTGAGGTGCTGTTCGTGCGACGGGTGCAACCGCTCCTGCAGGAGAAGTGCGTGTCGTGTCACGGCCAGGATGAGGAGTTCGAGGGTGGCCTCGATCTACGCACCGAGGGTGAGATGATCTTCGGCGGCGACAGCAATCAACCCGCCGTCGACCCCGGCCAACTCGACACCAGCCCGCTCTACCTCGCCGTGCTGCGCGACCACGCCGACTGGGAACCGATGCCCCCCAAGGAGGCCGAACAACTCGACGCCGAGGAAACGGCCTGGCTCGCCGATTGGATCACCGGCGGCGCCCCTTGGCCAAACGACGAACGCCAGACCGCCATCGCCACCGCCTTCGCCGAACAGTGGAACGCCGAGGACGGCTCCATGGTCGCGACCAGCGGCGGCCTCTCCGATTCCTGGACTTTTCGCCGTTACAAACCCGAAGGCATCTGGGCTTACCAACCCGTCGCCCGCCCCGACGTGCCCGCCACCGGCAGCGCCCACCCCATCGACGCCTTTATCCACGCCCGCCTCCCTGACGGCCTCGCCCCCGCCCCGGCCGTCGACCCGCGCACCTTCATCCGC
>JABIRI010000037.1 GCA_018667915.1 Opitutaceae bacterium
AGCCTCCCCGGCGTGCACCGCCGATTCGTCCTGCGTGACCACATCGAGCATGGTGGCTTCGTCCTCCGATAGATCGGCATATCGCAACTCGGGACGGCGCTGCTGCTTACGCAACTGATCGATGCACGTCGTCACCGCGATGCGCGACACCCAATGGGTGAAGGGCATTTCAGCGCGGTATTGGTCGAGTCGGGTGAACATTTTTAAAAAGATATCTTGGGCCAGGTCTTCTTCCGAGACCCGGCGAGGCAAACGGGACCGCACAATGCGAATGACGTGCGGATAGAGGTGTTCGACCAGCTCGCGGGATGCGGACTGATCGCCTTTGCGCACCAATTCAAGGCACGCTGGCAGGTCGAAGGTATCGACGTCAGCGGGCGGCATTGAAGGAACGAAAAGCATACATACACAAAATACAAGACGGCTGACGCCCTATTCGGTTACACTTTATGTCAGAAAATCGTATTCCGCCCCTTGACTCGCCTCCCCCAGCGACCGATAACCCCGTCAATGCGAACATTCGCAAACGAGCTGCTTCGACTTAGCTAGGCGCACAATCCGAGAGGGTCCCGGTGCGGACTGATTGTGCGTCCCCTCATCTAATCGCAGCTCCAACCAACCGATTGCGTTGGCTTGGGCTTAGTCCTTCCCTTCGAACCACCAAGTGTTTCAACCTCTTTAGCTCAATTCATACCCATGTCAGTCGACCCTTCCGTCAAATACCGCGCCTTTCCGCCGGTCGCCTTAACCGATCGCCAATGGCCCAATCGCACTCTCACCGCCGCACCAATCTGGTGCAGTGTGGATCTCCGCGACGGCAATCAAGCCCTCGCTCAGCCCATGAGTGTCGAGGAGAAGCTCGAGTATTTCGACATGCTCGTCGGCATCGGCTTCAAGGAAATCGAAGTCGGATTTCCTTCCGCCTCGCAGATCGAATTCGATTTCTGCCGCCGCCTCATCGACGAGAATCTCATCCCCGATGACGTCTCGATCCAGATCCTGTGCCAATGCCGAGAGGACTTGATCAACCGTTCTTGCGAAGCAATCGCCGGCGCCAAGAACGCCATCTTCCACCTCTACAATTCCACCTCCCCGGCGCAACGCACCTACGTTTTCAACGCCGACCGACCCGCCATCGTAAAAATCGCGACGGATGCTATCGCGTTGCTGAAAACCAAAGTCGACAGCCTCGCCGCAGCCGGCACCCACCTAAAGCTGGAGTATTCCCCCGAAAGCTTCACCTCCACCGAGTTGGATTTCGCTTTGGAAATCAGCGAAGCGGTGACCGACGTGTGGCAGCCTACCGCGGACAACAAGATTATCCTGAATCTGCCCGCCACCGTTGAATATGCGACGCCCAACGTGCACGCCGACCAAATCGAATGGATGTGCCGCAACCTCACGCGCCGCGAGTTGACGATCGTTTCTCTGCACACCCACAACGACCGCGGCACCGGTATCGCCGCGACCGAGTTGGCTCTGCTCGCCGGGGCCGATCGCGTGGAAGGCACCTTGTTCGGCAATGGTGAACGCACCGGCAATCTCGACATCGTTGTCGTAGCGCTCAACCTCTTCACCCACGGGATCGATCCGCAGCTGGACTTCTCCAATCTCAACGACATCCGTGAAATTTACGAACGCACCACCCGCATGGAAGTGCCGGCCCGCCAGCCCTACGGTGGAGATCTCGTCTTCACCGCGTTCTCGGGATCGCACCAGGACGCGATCAAGAAGTCGTGGGACAAACAAACTTCCGGCCATCCCTGGGATGTGCTCTACATCCCCGTGGACCCCGCCGACCTCGGTCGGAACTACAAGGCAATCATACGTATCAATTCCCAGTCCGGCAAAGGCGGCGTCGCCTACATTCTCGAACAGGAATTTGGCTACACCTTACCGAAGGCCATGCACCGCGAGTTCGGTCCGATCATCAATCGCGTCGCGGATACCAAGGGCGAAGAACTTTCGGCTGACGAACTGCATGGGGTCTTCCGCGCGGAATATCTCGACCGGCGCTCCCCCATCGAAATTCACGACTTCCGCTCGACGGAAAAAGACCGGGTCGTCACCTGCGAAGCCTCCGTTTCGATCAACGGCGAAGCCAAAACACTCACCGCCTCTGGCAACGGTCCGATCAACGCCTTCGTCACCGCAATTCGTGAAACAGGTCTGCTGCAGTTCGAGTTCCTAAACTACTCTGAGCATTCGCTCGGTTCCGGAGCCCGGGCCCAGGCGATCAGCTACATCCAAATCAAACCCGAGGATGCCCCTGCCCTCTACGGTGCGGGCGTTGATACCAGTATCGAAATCGCCTCGATCAAAGGCGTAGTCAGCGCCATCAACCGCGCTCTATCCAATTAAAACGCTAATCCCACGCCGTAGCGCTGCGCTGTAACCGGGCTCGCCGAGCCCGGTATCCCACATCCGCCCACCCCCACCAAAGGTCCAACTCACAGCTCAACTGTCATATGCTAAGTGACAGTTGAGTTTTCCATCCTCTGGTAGGTGGATTTGATTTTGCCAGACCAGACCAAGTCCGGTCTGGTCTGACGTATGGGCAAGATCATCAACATTCAGGCGGCGAAAACCCATCTCTCCCAGTTAGTTGAGGAAGCGGCCGCCGGCGAGGAGATCATCATCGCCAAAGCCGGTAAACCCATGGTGAAGGTCATTCCCTACCAGGCCGCCAAGAAACCACGCACACCTGGTCTGCTTGCAGGACAAGTTTGGCAATCTCCCGATTGCTGGGAGCCAGACGAAGAGTTGATCAATTCCTTTTACGAAAGCTCAATCTTTCCGGACGGCCACGATGACCGCCAACCAGACAAATTGGCTGAAGATCCAGCATGAGAGTTCTACTCGATTCCGACGTAGTGGTGAACTGGGTCGGATTCCCTCATCTGCTCAAAGCCAATACCATTGCGCTTCTCACCAACCCCGAAACTGAAGTGTTCATAAGCCCCGTGTCTATCTGGGAACTGGGGCCAAAGGTAATCTAAATCTTCCTGAGAACTACATTTCACGCCTGTTCGAAGAGGGATTCACCGAACTGGCGGTTACGATGAAACATGCTGAATTCTCTTCAAAGCTGCCCGCTATTTATAGAGACCCATTTGACCGCACGCTGATTGCTCAAGCATCCTGCGAAGCCCTGCCTCTAATGACGACGGACCGGCAAATTCGTCGCTACAACCTACAAGTTATCGAACCCTAGGTTCCTCACTCACGTCCGCTCTACGCGGCTGAAAAGCCAAACACCGAGACTCATGAACAGAATCGCCGGCAGCCACATGAGCAGGTCCGGTCGCCAGTCAGGTTTGGCTTCCAGCCAGGAGACGACGATCGTCAGGAAATAGTATCCCATCACCAACACCAGCGAGACACCGAGATTGGCGGAGGTCTCCGTGCGTGAGACGCGAATACCGAGCGGCACCGCGATGATCGCGAAGGCCAACACCGCCACGGCCGTGGAAGCCTTTTCCGAAATCGCGAGCGATACTTTCATACCCGTGGCCCGATCACCGGCGGCCTGCAGTCGGTCACGCTCGGTCGCGAGTTGAGTCAGCGTCATGGATTTATATTTCACGCGCCGCTTCTGTTGGCTGAAAAGATCATCGACCGCGAAGGTCAAAGGCACTTCTCCGACCGTAGACGTGCCGCGAACTTTACTGAAATCTTCCGGGTCTTTTTCGGTGCGGGCTTCGGCTGAGACCTCCCGCAAGATAACCGAAAGCGAAGCCTCGTTCTCATCGAACGTCACTTCACCCGATTCAGCCCGACCCGATTCCACCACGCGGTTTTCATCATCCAGTCGCCAGAACCAGATGTCCCTCAACTCTGCGCCTTCTTTCTCTTCGACGTAGACCACCATATTGGGGAAATCGCGGACGAAAGTGCGGGGCACGATAAAGCTGAGCGGATTGGTCTGCACCGCATCCGCCAAGATCGCTTTGTAAGCCGTGCGCGCCCGCGGCATAAATTCAAAGTTGATGAGCAACGCACCGATCGTGGCCAAAAAACCCAGCAAAATCACTGGACGCGCCACATAGAAAAGAC
>JABIRI010000036.1 GCA_018667915.1 Opitutaceae bacterium
ACGATTTTGAGGGCGTCGATATCGAGACCGGAGTCGGTCTCATCCATCAGAGCGAACGTGGGCTCGAGCATGGCCATTTGGAGAATTTCGCAGCGCTTCTTTTCGCCACCGGAGAAACCATCGTTGACGGAACGGGCGGTGAATTTGCGATCGATCTTCAGCATGTCCATCTTGCTGTAGAGGCGCTTGTAGTAAGCGGCGGCATCGACGTTTTCGCCATCGGCGAGGCGAGCTTGCTCGGCGGCGCGGAGGAAATTGGCGATCGAAACGCCGGGAATTTCGGCCGGGTATTGGAAGGCGAGGAAGATCCCGGCCCGGGCGCGCTCGTCGGGCTCCATTTCGATGATGGATTCGCCGTTGATCAACACGTCACCGCTGGTGATCTGGTAGTCAGGGTGTCCGGCGATTGCCTTGGACAGGGTGGACTTACCGGTGCCGTTGGGGCCCATGATGGCGTGCACTTCGCCCGTTTTGATCGTGAGGGAAAGGCCCTTCACGATGGGCTGATCAGGAGATTCGGTGAGAGCGACAGTCAGGTCTCGGATTTCGAGGGATTTCATAGTTTTGGAAAAAGTAGTGGGAAAAAGGAAGAGGGAAGGGGCCGGTGCTCAGTCGTTGTGAGGAGCGCGACCGTGGAAATTGACCTCAATATGCTTCACATCGAAGTCCGAAGGCAGGAGATCGCGCAGTTGATCGATCACGCCGGTTGGCATTTCAATATCGAGCGTGCGACCGGCTTCGTCGTGGAAGTGGGCGTGAGGAGCGAGGTTGGCGCAGTATTGGGTGGGCGCGCGTTCGAAGTTCACCGCCCGGACCAGTTTGTTCTGCACGAGCACATCGAGACAGTTGTAAACCGTTGCTAGCGAGATGGTAGGCGCTTTCTCCCGAACGCGGGCAAACACTTCATCGGCAGTCGGATGATCGCGCTTTTGGAGCAGGCTCTCGTAGACGGTTTCCCGTTGGGAGGTCGGCCGCACACCGTGCTCGTTGAGCACTTTGGCCAGTGGTTTGGAGTCTATCGTATCGGATTCAGCCATGTTGAGAAGAAGTCTCAGCACACAATTGGAATAATTCTAATTCGCAATACGGAATTAGAACTATTCTAAATAAAATTGGTGAGAGTTCCTAAAAAGGGCTGAAGCGTCCCGTTGGGGCCGAGTTTAGTCCAATCTGGGCGGAATGGGTAACATCTGGACCATAATGGGTTTTGCCTTGGGTGCTCACCTGAAATTTCATGATCCTTATATTTGGGTCTTGAAAGATACCCCCTCGAACTCCCCCACAATTATGCATGGAATGAAACGTCTTATCGGTTTTCTGGCTCTGGTGATTTTGCCCGGACTGTCCGTGGCTGAATCTTCCCAGCGGCCCAACATCGTGATCATCATGGCGGATGATATGGGATATTCAGATCTCGGCTGTTATGGCAGTGAGATCGCAACGCCCCATCTGGATAGATTGGCGGCCAATGGCATCCGCTACTCGCAGATGTATAATACGTCGAAATGCACGACGACGCGCTCTTCGCTGCTGACCGGCCGCTATGTGACCCGGACCTCGTGGGATGCTAACTTGGATGCGGGACCCAATTTCGGCGAAATCGCCCATGCCGGAGGATACCGCACCTTGTGGAGTGGGAAGAACCACAGTGATATTCGTCCGCCCGAACACGGCTGGGATCGTTTCTATGGTTTCCAAGGAGGAGCCTGCAATTTTTGGAATCCCGGCCCAAGTATGGCCGATGGCAGTCCCTTTCCACACATCAAAGCCTATGAGTGGATGGTCGATGATCAATGGCTGGAGACTTACATTCCGGATGATCCCGATTACTATATGACGGACGTGATCACGGATAACGCCTTGTCATGGCTGGATGAATACGCCGGTGAAGAGAAACCGTTTCTGCTCTACTTGGCCTACAACGCGCCGCACTGGCCGTTACACGCCCGGGACGAGGACATCGCCAAATACCGCGGCCGTTATGACGGCGGATATCAAGCGATTCGGCAGGAGCGTTATGATCGCATGGCTTCGATGGGGATTATCGATCCCGAAACGGCTCCTTTACATCCGCAGGAAATCACCGATTGGAACAGTTTGCCCGCCTCCGAACAACGGCTGGAGGCCGAGCGCATGGAAATCCATGCCGCGATGGTGGATAGCCTCGATCAGAATGTCGGCCGGGTGTTGGCGGACCTCGAAGCCAAGGACGAATGGGACAACACGCTCATTCTTTTCTTCGTCGATAATGGCGCCAGCGAAGAGCGCGACACACGCTATCGGTCGAACTATGAGGACCAACCAGGAGATAAAATGGGGAGCGTCTTTTCCTACGAATGCATCGGCATGCAATGGTCGCTGGTGCTCAACGCTCCCTTTGCCCGGCACAAAAAAACCAGTCACGAAGGCGGCGTATGTTCACCGATGATCGCGCATTGGCCGGCAGGGATATCGGCCACCAATACGTGGTATGATGAATCCGTGCACCTCGTCGATGTCATGAGCACGGTGATGGAGCTCACGGGGCAGGACTATCCGGCGACATATGCCGGTCGAACCAGCAAACCCGTCGAAGGTGTGAGTATGGTGAATTCGTTTTCTGCCGAACCACTACCGAAGCGCGATACGATTATGGGCTTCGACTTCGGCATGGGCAAAGGCCTGCGCGACGGAAAATGGAAGCTGGTGAAATACAAAAACCAACCTTGGGAACTCTACGACATGTCGGTCGACCGCACGGAAACCCATGACCTTGCCGCTGCGCAACCAGATCGCGTAGCTGCCATGATCGCAGCCCACGAGCAGTGGGAAAAAGACTGCGCCGCCGGATTGGTGATGGCGAAAAATTGAACAGCGTCCGCAATCAGGTGATCGCGATAAAATCGTGGGCGACTTGATGCGTAACCTTCTCGCCGTTGTTCGCAACGAAAGTCACTCCGCTTGAGTTGAATCGCACCGATTTCACGCCATTGAAGTTCCTCGGGATAGGCGCGATGCCCATGATGTAGTTCACGACGGTGGGTTTGCGGGGATTGAGGCGCACGTGAGTGGCGAGGCCGCGGTTAGAGCGGTCATTGGGTTTGGCCGATTCAGCGAGGCCGTGGTGGAAATTGGCGGTGACGTCTTCGATGCCGATGACGCGGCGGTGACGGCCGTTCCACGGTGCGTAGTGGCGTCCGCCGTTGGACATCCACAGGACAGTGGACTTGATGACGTTTACGTCACGCAGGCTGAACCAAAGGTAGCCCTGCTCGGGGAAACTGATGGTGCTCCACGCCGGTTGAGGGCGAGGGCGTGCGGTTACCATCACGAGGTCTTCAAAACCGTCACGGGCAGGATAGTGGGTGACATCGGTCGGTTTGCCGGAAATCAGCGGGACCTCACGCAGGTTTTTGAATTTCGCGCCCTGTTTTAGGGCGGAGTAACCACCGATGGTGGGGTCTTCGAATTGATCGGGAAATACCTGGCCAGCGGAGTAGGGGCTTAGACCAATGATTCCAGGAGCGCCATCGGGACATTTGATCATGGCGTGGTGTCCGAGGCACATGGGGCCTGTCATATCCGACAAGGTGTGCTTGAGGTAGACATTCGTTTCGCCGTCGCGTAGCTCGATCTGTTTGTGCGCGGCGCCCGGACGAACGGTTTGCTGTTGGGTAGCTGCGAAGCGAGTCACACCGGCAGCCGGTTTTGAGAGCTGCGGCTGTTTCCATCTACAACTCGCGGACTCTCCGTGGGGCGGATGTAGTTCTCCGCGCCACTTCGTGCCGTTGCCGCCGAAGGGCGCACAGAAGAAATCACCGCGCAGCGTTTTTAGGAGATCGGGGGTATCGACGGCCAACTCCTCCTCCGCCCAAGGGGCGACGGAGAACGGTTGGATGGGGCCGTTGGAGGTCTGAAACGTAACGGGCGCGAGGTGGCCGCCCACTGCAGCGACGTGGGCCTCGACGGTGTCGTTGGCGAATCGCCATGAGGGTGCACCGAGAACGGTGGTCCGTTTGGGTTTAGTCGGAGACTTCGTTGATTTGGCCATGTTGAAACGAATCTACTTCTTCTGTTGGAACATCGGATCCTGTTCATTCCCTCCCGAAATGATGTAGGCGATCAGGTCGCGCAGTTCGTTTTGGTTTAGGCTGTTAAGTAAGCCGGGAGGCATGAGCGATTGATCGTGTGTCCTGCGGGAAACGATTTCTTCCGGGTTGAGCCGACGCGTTTGTTCCGGTGCGAATGGGTTCACCATTACCGTGTAATAACCTTCTTCTTCACCGACGACTTGGCCGATCATGACGTTGCCGTTTTCGGTTTCAAAACGCTCGGCTTCGTAGATGTCACTCACGACTTTGGAGGGTTCGATGATGTTTTCGAGCAGGTCGCGAATCGTGTAACGACTGCCCGATCCCGTGAGGTCGGGGCCAATGCCGCCGCCGTCGTAGCCGAAGCGGTGACATACGATACAGGCTG
>JABIRI010000060.1 GCA_018667915.1 Opitutaceae bacterium
CCGAGATGCCATTTGCCCACCAGAGCGGTTTTATAGCCGACGGATTCGAGCACGGAAGGGAGTGTCGGCTTGGCGGGATCGATGATTAGCGGCGCGTTACCGGGCAGGATTTGCGCCTTCTCATTGCGGAAGGGATATTCGCCGGTGAGCAGTGAATAGCGGGAAGGGGTGCAGGTCGAAGCGCTGGCATAGGCGGCGGTGAAGCGCACGCCATGGGCGGCGAGTTTGTCCAAGCTCGGGGTGTCAATCGCCTCCGCTCCATAGGCGCTCAAATCTCCATAACCCACGTCGTCGGCGTAGATGATGATGATGTTGGGCTTGGCGGTTTCAGCGGCAGTGAGCGCTGCGCAAAAAACAGCGAGCAGAGTAAGGATGCGAAGTTTCATATAGGGGGGAGAACTGGAGGAAAAGGGAAGGCGAAACTACTCGGCAGATTCGCGGGTTTGTTTGGCGAGTTCTTTGATTTCGGTGTCGATACTCTGACGAATTTTTTTAGCCATGCGGTCGATAAAAAGCACGCCGTTGAGGTGATCTACTTCGTGTTGGATGCACCGTCCGAGCAGGCCGTTGCAGGACAAGGTATGGGCGGTGCCGCCCACGTCTTGGAAACTGACGCGGATTTGATCGGGCCGCACGACGTCGCCGTTGATGCCGGGGAAGGACAGGCATCCTTCCTCGTAGATGGTGTCTTCGCCGGCGAGAAACTCGATCTTCGGATTAACCAAGGCCATGGGCATGATCAGATCGAGTGGGGTCGGAATGCCGTCGAGTTGCCAATCAAACTCGCGCGGGGCTTGAGACAGATCGATGACGCAGAACTGCACGGCTTGGCCGATTTGTTGGGCGGCAAGGCCGATGCCACATGCTTCGTGCATGGTGTCGACCATGTCATCGGCGAGTTGAGCGAGATCCGCATCGAACGCGGTGATGGGCGCGCCCTTTTGGCGGAGAACGGGTTCGTTGTAGTTAACAATCGGCAGGACCATGAGCGAGAAAAGGTGAGTTTGCCTCGAGCACGTCGCAACTCGATAGTCCAATTCTTGATCGGTATTGGTATCTTATCTCATTCAGTGATTCGACTGCGCCACGCGGGGCGGGCGACGGTCACTTACACCCTCAGATGAAAAGGGGCCGATCGATTTTATGGGTGGTGACCACGCAATGGCGGGGCCAGGCGTGGAGCGGAGGCGGGGATCGCAACGCTTCCACGCCGGAATTGGCGGCGTTGGCGGCTCGTGGAACCCATTACAATCAGGCGACGACGCCGCATCCGTTTGGACCTTTCGCCCGTGCGGCACTGTTGACCGGAACGCCGTCGCCGGAAAATGGAGTGAAGGACTATTACGATCCGTTGCCGCCGGCCGCGCGCACGATCGCGCATGATTTAGGTGAAGCGGGTTATCGCACCGCGCATTTTGGGAAATGGCATTTGGCCAAGCGGTCTCGAAATGCGCCGTTGGTGGGAGAAGCTCATGCCCGCCAGATTGTGCCGCCGGAATCGCGAGGTGGGTTTGAGTTTTGGGAAGGCTTTGAGAGCGGGTTCAGGCTCAACGACCCCTGGTTGCACGGTTCTCGATTACCGGATCCGGTTCAGCTTCCGGGCTATCAAAGTGATGTCTTGGTGAATCGAGCGGGAGCATGGATTGCCGAACAAACTGTTCCATGGTTCGCGGTGGTGAGTATGGAGGCGCCGCATCCGCCGTATGATGCCGCTGTGCCCGAAGGAGTTGAGAGTCCAGGCCCAGATCTGTTGTTGCGCGAGAATGTCCCCGATTCGGCACGGGAGCGGACCGAACGAGATTTACGGGGTTACTACCATCACATTGCTGCGACGGATCGCGCGATTGGCCGGCTCGCGGAGGCGCTGCCGGAGGAGGTGATTGTGGTCGTCACATCGGTGCACGGTGACATGCACGGTTCACACGGGAAGTTTCGCAAAGGATGGCCGTTTGAAGAGAGTGTGCGGGTGCCTTTCCTAGTGGTGGGGAATCCCGATGGGGTGGGCGGCGAGGAAGATCAATCGCCGGTTTCATTGCTCGATCTACCGGAGATGTCCCGGGCTTGGAGTGAAGGACGAGCTTGGCGGTGTGAACGTGACCATGCTCCCATTTCGATGCCGTCGGTGGTAGCGTTGCCCAATCAAGGAGATCGAGTTTGGTCGGGATGGCGCTCGGCGGAGCGGAAAGTCGTCAACGCGGAAGACGGATCCCCTTGGCTGGAGTTTGACCTCGTGGATGATCCGTTCGAACGGAATAACTTGGTCCCGCAGTCGGCTCAGTCGTAGACGACGGGGCGGGCGGGTTCGGGGTCGCCGGTGTTGTTGAGCAAGCGTTCGGCGCGTTCGATCAGATCCTGATCGTGGATCTTTTTGGGCATGGTGGCGCCCTCGATCCAGTGACCGTCGATAATACTCGTTTTGGGTTTATCGGGGATGCCGCGTTCGTGCCGGAGAAGTTGCCCTGCGATCATATCAATCGCGCCGGCTCCGATGGCGCGGGCATCTTGGAAAATACCGGCGACCTTGCCATCAGTGGAATTGAGATCGAGTCCCGCGAAAGCGATGTCTTTGGGCACCTCGTAGCCGGCTTTTTCCAGCCACATGGGGATTTTGCGTTGAGTGCCAATGATGGCATCGGGTTTGGCCTTTTTAACCCAGCGAATGAAATTGGCCTCATCAACTTCGTCTTCCGGTCGATGGAGTAGTTTGGGGTCAGACAAACCTTCTTCGAAGGTTTCGAGCAAGTAGCCGGCGGACCAAAGATCGGCGACGCGGTGATCCAATTTGGCGGCCAGCGCGAGTCCGATACGTCGTCGATTGCGGGCGTGCATGCGGGCGACGCAAACGCGAATACCGGCCACATGGTTGTCGTTGGCGGAGTGCAGGCGCGGCGAAATCAAGGTATGGGCCACAGTGGCAGCGGCAAATCGCTCCCATTGGAGAGGCAGGGTTCCCGGTTCACGAAGCGGCGCGACCAAGACGCCGTTGATGCCGCGGTTGTAGAGAATATCGCCCAATCGGTCGGGGTTATTGTTGGCGTCGCCGAGCCAAAATGTTTCGAGCCGGTAACCCGCGTTCTCGGCACGTTCGACAGCTCCGGCATGGCAGCGCACGTCGAAGTAGCTGCTCTTCCATTCGTCGCGCTGTGGCCCCGTCGTGATCCAAGCCAACGTAACTCGGTCGGTGGGGGGTTGGCCGGCGCGGATGGCGCTCATGGCCTCGGCGAGCAGCGGGTTGGGTTTCCAGCCCATTTCTTTAGCGATACCTTGAATGCGCTCGCGAGTAGAGGCAGGGATGCGGGGATGGTTGCGCAAGGCCATCGAAACAGCTGCGCGGGAAACGCCGGCTTGTTCTGCGATACGGCCGAGGGAAGGGGTGTTCGAATGACGTCGCATGGGGGTGTCCGAGAGGTTTGGGGGCACCAAACCTAGGATTGCGAGTTAACGACAAGCAATTGGAGATTTACGTTAAACAGTCTAACCTTAGATTGGTTACCTTGTTTAGGTGTGACCCAGCGGCCAGAGTTACGCCTCAGAGGAAGGGACCTTTTCGATGGGGAAGGGGTGAATTGTCGGCGGATCGCCTCACTCAGATCATGGAGTTTTACGGGCTTGGTGATGTAGTCATCCATTCCTGCCTCCAAGCAAAGTTCCCGGTCCCCCTGTAGCGCATTGGCGGTGAGGGCGATGATCTTGGGCTGCTCCATGGTCGGAATTTTTTTGCGGATTTCGCGAGAGGCGGTGAAGC
>JABIRI010000033.1 GCA_018667915.1 Opitutaceae bacterium
CAACGCAAACTTTCCAACAAGTTATTCACATTTTGTGGCGGATAAGTTTTTGGAGAATTTTATTGAAAATAGTTAGGTATTTTTGATGCCCAGAAATGGGGCTTCTAGCGTAAGGACATGGCCAATACAAATTACTGATTCCTCCTCTGAAGCCGGCAAGATTTCGCTTCAACCGCGTAGTTAAACAAATGTTACGCTTTGGTAACGGTGCGGCCTTAACTTGCGCCAGCGGTCTCGGGGTCGATCCATTTTCCGTGTTCTCGAATCAGATCAATTAATCGTTCGTCGGCTTCTTTTTGTGGGATGTTGTAACGCACACAGGTCTTTCCGACATAGAGATTGATTTTTGCGGGGGCTCCGCCGACGTAACCAAAGTCCGCATTCGCCATTTCACCAGGACCGTTCACGATACAACCCATGATCGCGATCTTCACGCCCTTGAGGTGCCCCGTCTTGCTGCGAATGCGCTGCGTGGTGGACTGCAGGTCAAACAACGTGCGACCACAGGAGGGACAAGCGACGAACTCGGTCTTGGTGATGCGAGCACCAGCGCCCTGTAAAACATTGTAGGCGAGCTTCACCGCCCGGGGAGCATCGGATTCGGTTTCCAAGCTCATGATGTCGCCGAGACCATCGCAAAGCAGCGCGCCGGTCAGGATCGCCGCATCGAGGAGGCGGGAGAGGAAACTCGGATCGTTTGTCAGTGCGGTATCCGCGGTATTCCGGATCCAAAGTGGAATGCGTGATCGTTGCCCCACGAGGGTGGAGGCGAGTCGGCGGTAAGCTCCGACCGTGTGATCGGGTGACGTGGCACCGGATGCGTGCGTGATCAGGAGCCGGTCGTGTCCGATCTCCGTCAACCCCGGGGCAAGAGCGGTAAGTCCCGGTGCGTTTGTGGCGATGGCAAGGAGATGCGGGGGAGCACTGCGAACCGCATTAATCCAATCCCGCAATACGGTGGTGTCACCCGCGGTAAAATTGCGGAGGATCACGACGGGTTGGATCGCGCTCGCGAGGGCCGACTTGATTTCCTCGAGCGAGATGGCCGGTGCGATTTCCAAAACGGAAAACACCGTATTTGATTCGATCTGGGTTTCTGCCCAATGACCCAACGCGGGAGCATCGGGGATAGGAACCTGCAGGCCCTCGGGTGGGTTGTCCTTGAGCGTCGGGGAATCCAAGGCCGCCGCCGTCGCCGCGAGTTCGTCAACCGACTTCGCCTTCACGATCACGCGCGGAGGTTGTTCGGTGCCTACAAGGCAGTCCGCGCCGAGTTCGACTGAATTTACTTGGCGACGAGAAAAGTGGAAGGGATCGAGGGCATCGGGGGGCTCCACCGGGAATTCCGTGGCCGCTACTGCAGGTTCTTGCCACAGAGCCGTCGCTTTGATGGCGAGTGCTTGGGCAACCGGAATTTCGTAAACCGGATCCTCCGTGAGCGAAACCCGGATCGTGTCGCCGAGCCCATCGAGGAGTAGGCTGCCGATGCCAATGGCGCTCTTGATACGACCATCTTCTCCGTCCCCGGCCTCCGTCACCCCGAGGTGAAGCGGGTAGTGCATGTCCTCGGCTGCCATGCGTTGCACGAGTAGGCGATAGGCTTCGATCATGACCTTCGGATTCGAGGCCTTCATCGAAAGGATCATGTCGTGGTAACCATGATCTTCGGCGATGCGCAGAAACTCTAACGCGCTCTCCACCATCCCGAGCGGCGTATCTCCGTAGCGATTCATGATTCGGTCCGAGAGCGAACCGTGGTTCGTGCCAATGCGCAGGGCGCGGCCCAGCTCTTTGGAACGTTTTACCAAGGGGGAAAATGTTTCGTGCAACCGCTCCAGTTCCTCGATGTAGGCCTGATCAGAGTATTCGTGCACGGCGAATTTCTTCTTATCGGCGTAGTTGCCGGGATTCACGCGGACCTTTTCGACGTGCTCCACCGCTTCCATCGCCGCGGAAGGAAGAAAATGGATGTCGGCGACGAGAGGCACATCTGCGAATCCGGCGGCGGAGAATTCTCGGCGGATATCACCGAGGGCCTGCGCGGCCGTTTTATTGGGCGCGGTGATCCGGACAATCTCACAACCGGCTTCGGCCAGTGCGATCGATTGGGCGACCGTGGCGGCGACGTCTTGGGTCAGCGTCGTCGTCATCGACTGCACGCGTAGCGGATTGTCACCTCCCACACCCACCGAACCGACGTTCACAGCCGTGGTTTTGCGACGAATGGTGCGAAAGCGAGAGGCGCAGTAACTCACGAATTATTGGGAAAGACAGTTTAGAGAATACTAACCGCGATATTACTCATCGGTCGTTTCTTCTACAGCGGGCGAAGTGTTGTCGCGCACGAGCCGGCGCACATCGAAGAAGCTCACGTAGAGGATCATGGTGAGGAGCAACATCATGAAAACGCTTTGGGTCGTCATGATGAAATTGGAGGGCAGAGCGCGCCCCCGGAGTCGGGAAATCGTGGCGAAGAGCATGTGACCGCCATCCAGCACGGGAATCGGCAACAGATTAAAGATCGCGAGATTGATGTTCACCAAAATGGTGAACCAAAGCACGAGTCGGATGTCGGCCTGAGCTGCCATGTGGAACACGCGGATAATTCCGACGGGGCCACTGAGCTTCGAGATGCCGATATCGGATTGCGGATTTATTAGACTTCCCAGTGTGCGGAACGTCATCCCGACGTGATCGCCGAACTGTTTGAAGGGCGTGGGATAAACGAGTTTGGAGTCGGTGGTAAGATTGAGCCCCAGGTCGGCGGGCTGTTCTGCATCGGGCCGGGCGGGGAGCGTCAGCACGAGGTCTTCGCCTTCGCGCAGAATATGCACGGCCACTTCCCGGTTTTGGTAAGCGGTCAGGTGGTCCGCATAGGTTTGAATGTTGAGGATGTGCGTGTCATCCATTGCCAGGAGGCGATCGCCGGGCTGGAGCCCCAGTTCTGCTCCGGCCGAATTGGGCTCCACGGCATGCACAATCAATTCGTAGGCCGCGATGATGCCGACTTTCCGGATCTCTTCATCACCCGCTAGTTGCGGATAAATCGTGATATCCTGGAGCTGGCCGTCGCGCTCGATAGTGAAGATATTGTAGCGGCGGCCTTCGTCGGTGCGGCCGGCACTCGTGACCAACGTTTGGAGTAAGTCCTGCCAGTCATCTACTTTGCTACCATCGATTTCGCGAATGGTATCACCGATAAGCAGACCAGCCTCTTTGGCGGGGCTGGGCACGCGATCGCCCGCGGCGTTTTCGAGATCGTTGACCACATAGCCGATGCGGGTGGTTGCCTGATCACTGGTGGTAGGTTGCCCGACCAGCCAGATCACGGTTGCCAGCAGGAAGGCGAAGATGAGGTTGAACGTGGCTCCAGCGACGAAGACCAACATGCGGGTGGAGTAGGAAACCGGCGGAAGTTGGCGCGTGTTCATTTCCCCTTCGCCCTCGATTGCGGGCATGTCGGCGAGCTGGGGCAGGGCGACATAGCCTCCGAGAGGGAGCCAAGAAACCCGATACTCGACCCCGTCCTTGCCCTCCCATCCAAACATCTTCGGCCCGAATCCAATCGAAAATCGGGATACGAGCACGCCGCGGCGCCGAGCCGCCAGAAAATGGCCCAGTTCGTGCACAAAGATTGAGCCTCCGAAAAACAGCACGATCAGGAAGATCGCCCAAACGTTGGAAAATAAGGCAGGTAGGAAGTCGGCAGACATGAGTGCTAGGCGGGAGAAAAGTGGATTTAAAGTAGGTGCTGGGCGAGGCGGCGGGCCTCCGCGTCATGGGAGATGACGGCAGAAAGATCAGTCGGGTCACGATGGTCCATCTGCTCAAGCGTTTGTTCCACGATTCGCGGAATTTGCAGAAACGGAATTCGTTCGTTGAGAAATGCTTCAACCGCGACCTCGTTGGCCGCGTTGTAGGCGGCGGGGGCTGTGCCACCCGTGCGCAGGGACTCGATGGCTAATCCGAGCAGAGGAAACCGTTGTTGGTCTAGGGGTTCGAAATCGAGGGAGAACGGTTGGCGCAGGTCGAGGGAAGGTTCCACCGGGGGCAGGCGCAGGGGGTGCATCAACGCATGCTGAATCGGAAAGGTCATCGAAGGCGGACAAAGGTGGGTCAGCATCGCGCCGTCGGTAAATTCGACGATACAGTGAGCCAGGCTTCCCCGGTGGAGGACCGCCTGGCATTGTTCGGGCTGCAGATCGAATAGCCATCGGGCTTCGATGAGTTCGAGCCCCTTGTTGGCCATGGTCGCGGAATCCACCGTGATTTTGGGTCCCATCGACCAATTGGGATGCTGCAAGGCCTCGGCCGGTGTCACCTCGGCCAATTGCTCCAGAGACCGATCCCGAAAAGCCCCGCCCGATGCGGTCAATACGATCCGTGAGATGTCCTTGGTGGGATTGTCGCCGAGGCATTGGTAAACCGCGTTGTGTTCACTGTCCACGGGGCGGAGCGTGATGCCTTTTTCCCGGGCGGCTGCCATGACGAATTTGCCCGCCATCACGAGGATTTCCTTGGAAGCGAGCGCCAGATCTTTCCCCGCTTCGATCGCGGCAAGGGACGGTTCCAGCCCGGTCACGCCTACGACCGCGCAGAGCACCACATCGGCTTCGGCTAGCGTTGCCAGCGCGGTGAGTCCTTCGAGTCCCTTGTGAACTTCCACGCCGTTCGGAAACAATCCCTCCGAACGGGCCCGACTGGCGGCGGCTTGGTCAAATAACGTGACGTTCCTGATCGTGGGGTGGCGTTGCGCGATCTGGGCGAGTTGATCGGCGTTGGATCGGGCCGCGATACCGACGAGTTGCAGGTGATCGGGATAAGCTTCGATGACGCGTAACGCGTTTTCGCCGATCGAGCCCGTGGCTCCGAGCAAGACGATCCGTTGGGGGCCGCTGGCTGGAGGTGGTGCTGTCACAACAGGGTAAACGCCAAGAATGCGATCGGAGACGTCAGAATGAGACTGTCTGAAAGATCGAATACGCCCCCAATACCGGGAATGGTCGCCCCCGCGTCCTTGGCGTCGGCGTGACGTTTGATGATCGATTCAACCAGATCCGAAATGATGGCCAGTCCCGCGATGGGTAGCGCAATGATGGCTGCCAGCAAGGGGGTGAACGCCGCCGGCACGTGATCGACAAAGAGCAGGCTTAACCCGGCCCCCACACCGGCTGAGGTGAGAATCCCTCCCACCGCGCCTTCCCAGGTTTTCTTGGGGCTGATTTCCGGAGCCATTTTGTGGCGGCCGATCGCGAGCCCCGTAATAAGAGCCCCCACGTCACAAAACTTGGCCACCGCGATGGTCCAAACTGTCAGGAGTAATCCCGTCATGTCCGTCGGGCTGGAAATGAGCGCGATGCGCACCAAAAACGATAGCATGAACGGGATATAAACGATGCCGAAAAGGGTCCAGGCTAGCGTATCCAATCGTTGGTTACCGCTGCGTTCGCCCAGAATTCGGACCGCGAAGACGACCGCGGTTAAAGCCAGCAGACTGCCGTGATCGATGCCGAGCGGCTCCAGATAAAGCGGCGCGAGACAAAGCACGGCGCCCGCCACCATACCCACCCGGTTAAAGGGCTCGATGCCGAGTCGCCGGATCAGTTTAAAAAACTCCCAGAGCGTGAGGACCGCGATCAGGCTAATCAGCCAAACCGCGCCGGTAGAGCCGAGAAACATCACACAGCCCGCTACGGCAGCCCAAAGTAATAAGGTGCTGATAATTCGAGAAACCACGGGTCGAGTAGGAAGAAGGAAGAATCGGGGCGCGGACAGCGCGGGTCAACCGTGGGATGTGGCCACCTTGGTGTCGGTGGATTCAGCGGTGAGTTGGTCACCGGTGCGGCCAAATCGACGCTCCCGGCAATTGAAATCCTCGATCGCTTGGGTGAAGGCGGCGCGATCGAATTCCGGCCAGAACAGCGGCAGGAAAACAAACTCCGCGTAGGCGGCTTGGAGGAGGAGGAAGTTGCTCACGCGGGTTTCGCCTGAAGTGCGAATGACCAGATCAGGATCAGGCAAGTCGGCCGTATAGAGATGCTGGGCAAAGGACTGCCATGACGTGTCTTCGGGGTCGACGTCCCCCTTTGCGATCGCCGCCGCGTAAGATTTCGCGGCATCGAGGACCTCCGTGCGGGAACCGTAGTTCAGGGCGAGGACCAGGGTATGTTCGGTGAAGTCCGCGGTCGCGGCGATAGTGCGCTCGAGCTCTCGTCTAACTTTGGGCGGAAGATCCTCGGTGCGGCCAATGGTGCGCAGTCGCACTTTGTTTTTGATCAATGTGGAGGTCTCCCGCTTGAGGAAGTATTCCAAGAGATTCATCAATCCACCGACTTCTTCCTCGGGGCGGCGCCAATTCTCGACTGAAAACGCGTAAAGCGTGAGGTATTCGATGCCAAAATCCCGAGCCGTCTCAATGGTGCGCCGGACCGTCTCAACGCCCCGACGATGACCTTCGATTCGGGGCAAACCCCGTTTCTTAGCCCACCGACCATTGCCATCCATGATGATGGCGACGTGACGGGGAACATGTGCGAATGAGGTTTCTGCCATACGAGGAGGGGCGCAATCTAGGTGGCTGCCCGTCGCTTTGACAAGGCCGCAGCATCGCGGGTTTTACCACCTTGATCGTAGATTTTGACTCAGGTAAGTGATCGCCTAAGGTATCGGGATGAACGACACCCCCTTGACCGAGGCTGAGATCGAAGCCGCACTTGGCCGCCTTTCGGAGTGGAGCCGCTCTGGCGACCACTTGCTCAAAGTCTTCTCTTTTGCCGATTTTAAGGCCGCTCTGGCCTTTATGGTTCGGGCGGGATTTGAAGCCGAAGCACGCAACCATCATCCCGAGTGGGGCAATGTGTATAACCGCGTGGAAGTTCGGCTGAGCACGCACAGTGCCGGTGGGAAAATTACGGTGAAGGATGTCGACCTCGCTGCGGCCTTTGACGAGGTGGCCGAAGGGACCTCAAAATAGACTCGATCAGACTTAGCGACTGTCCACTACGCTGTGCTTGGGCGAGGTGAACCAGAAGGGTTGTGAAACCTGAGTCACGACTTTTTTACCGTTCACCGTCGGGGGCGTAAATTCCCACTGCATGAGAGCGTCGTAGGTTGCATCGAGGATTTCCTCATCGATGTGCTGGAATTCCTGTTCATCGAGCCAGGGAATGCGGACCCGACCTTCTTGATCGATGAAGAAATTATAAACCACGCGGAGCCCCTCAGCGGGGATTTCTTCTGAGTCAGGGATATTGGGATGAACCGCCTGCAGCCTTGCCGGCGGAGCGTCCAATTGGGGCAACCGGGCTACGCTGTATTCGGTGTTGTTGCGTGACCCGCCGATGAGTTTGATCCGTGAATCCTTGATGGTGTTTACGCTGTCAAACCCCACCACGAACATACCGGAACTCCGGAAGTTGACTGTGATTCGATGCATGGCGTTAACCCGCTCGCCGCCGATCAGGACAGGACGATATTCCCAAGAGGGAAGCACCTCTTCCACCGCTTCGCCGAACAGAGGGTGAGAGGCCTTGACCAATAGATGATCGCGCAACGTGCCTTGATTGTCCACAGCGATGACAAACTCAGCCATACCTTCGGTTATCTCCTGTTGCGATAGCGCGAGGGGATACAGCGGTTCAACGGTGACTTTGAACGGAGAGAATTCAGCCTTTTGAGCTGAGACCGTTGGTGTCCATAGACATGGAAAGGCTAGGGCGCAAAAGAATCGGAAGTAGCGGGTAGGCTTCATGGCAGTTCTCCGTTGATCGTGAGCAGAACCTTAAGCCCACTGCCTGATTATTGCAACTCAGGACCGCCGAATACGGCGGTGCAATCAGGTCGATCGCCAAGTCGCTTTTGCTGCCTGAAATACTCGATCAGGATCCTGCCAAGAATCGGCATTCCCAAACCGAAGTCGTAAAAGTTCAGATCGCACGTCCTCGGGCCAGTGGAAGGCGTCTCGTTTTGCGCCACGGCGCAACCAACGTGATGCTTCACGCCGCACCGGATCCTGATCGGAGCGTCGATTGGATTTGCGCCGCAAAGCCAGCCACCAACGTCGCCCGATTTTCTGCCACCACCACGTGACTCCGATCAAGCCCAACACGGTGGCGATAGTGAGATCGACGACGGTGTGAGGTGCGTCGGTGGATTTGGGTAAATCGACGATACGGGAAACCGAACCGTCGGTGAGGTCGAATGCGACCAGTTGGGAGCGACCGGCGAGCTCGGCCGCGAAATTATGGACCTCGGGCATGGCGGGTGAGCTTACCCAGAGGAGTGATCGAGATTCATCCACGGCGAGACCCCCGCAGCCGAATCCGGGTGTGGGCATGGTGGCGAATTCGGTGATCAAGCCGTCGGTGTCGCGTCGATAGATGGTGGCGCGATGCAGATCGGAATGAAACGTATCCCGGGTGGCAGGGCGGTAAGCGACGCCCTCCCACAGGCCGCCATTGGCTGGGAGTTCGAATGCGATACTTCGGTTGCCGCGCGGTTGTTGATTGGCTTTGAGCGCGGCGAATGCGCTTTGGATCTTGGGATCGTCGCGAACTCGATCGAACGCGGGGGATCCTGATGCGCCTAAATAGATTCCCCACGATGCGATTTCATGGAGGACTGCCGCCGCAGCATGGGCGTCGCCGTTGAGAGCGTGGGCAGCGGCCATTGTTGACTGGAATCGCGTGTGATCTGGGCGGATGGCGACGGCAGCAGACGCCTTCTCCAAAAGGGTGCCAAAATCCTCGGCGCCGTGAGCCGCAAACGCCTCGTTGAGCAGGACTCTGGCCCGGTCGTAATCATCTTCAGCGAAGACGGAAAGGCAGAGGAAAGCGCCGATTCCGAGGCTACGTGAGAGGGTGCGAAGAAACCTCATGGGGGGAGGTTATTTCAGGAGCTTGAACAGCGCAGCGAAATCTTCGTCACCGAGGCCGTTGGCTTCGGCGGTGGCGAGGCGTTCACGCACGAGGGCGAGTAGTTGCAGGTCACCGACCTCAGGCATCCCTTCCGCCAAGCGCATATCTTTGTGCATGTGTTTGATGGAGAAAAACGGGGCGTAATCTTCGTCGCGGACCTGAGGCCATTTGAGCTGCAACAGGCCGGAGTAGGTCGTATTGCGCTCAATGGCGTTTTGGAAGACCTCGTTGCCGATACCAGCCCGGCGGCAGAGGGTGAGAGCTTCGCTGAATCCTTGCATCTGAGCGGACACGTTGAGGTTCATGGCGAGTTTCAGGGCACAGGCTTGGCGGTGGTCGCCGATACGGATGCGATGGGCCGAGATGAGGGAAAGAACGGGGTCTAGCTCGGCGATGAGGGCTTCGTCGCCGCCTTGGTAAAAGACGGTTTGTTTGGCCTCGGCGGCGGGCTTGCTGCCGGTGAAGGGGCACTCCAGATAGCGGGCGCCGGTGGCGAGGACTTGGGTGCGGAATTTATCGGCACTTTCCGGATCGATGGTGCTGGATTGCACGACGATCTTGGTGTTGTCGAGAGACGTCAGAATCGCTTCGAGCACGCTTTGCACCGCGGCAGGGTCGGCGACGGCGATCTGAATGATGTTGGCCTGGGATGCGACGGTCGCAGCGGAATTTTTCCACTGCGGAAAGTCGGGTTGCGGGGTGCGGTTCCAAGTGCCGGCTAGCACACCGGCTGTTTCGTAGTG
>JABIRI010000032.1 GCA_018667915.1 Opitutaceae bacterium
CGATCTGTGCGCTGGGTGACATTATAAGCGAGAACAGAATAAAGACCAACGATCGCGAGGAGAAATGATATGCCTGAGAAACAGCCAATCAGCCATGCTGCGATGCGCTGCACGCCGAGTGAATTTCGCGTGATGGCTTCCATCGTTTGGAAAGATGAAAGGGCGATGGAGGGATCGGTTTGGGACACGGCATTGCGCATGGCCGACTGCAATAAGATCGCGTCGCCGGTGGTGCGGGCGGCGATGGCCATTCCGCCATAAGCCCGCTGCGTGGCAGGGTAATATATCTCGTCCGGAGCGGGTAGGTTGAGGCCCGTGGTTTTGACGTCGCGGATAATGCCGATGATCACGTTTTCTTGCTCGCCTTCAGCCCCCGTCAGAATGGTGCGCCCAATCGCGGATTCGTTGGGGAAGATTTTGGCGGCGAGCGAGTCATTGATCATGCAGACTCTTTGGGTGTCGAGTGTGTCGGTTGCATCGAACCAGCGGCCTTGTTGGAGCGTGAGTTTAATGACGTCTTTATATTCGAGTCCCACCACTCGGAAGCCAGCGAGAGGGCGTTGCGGCAAAGGTAAGATTTCCTGGCCGCCAACGGTATAGGGTGAAATCGGAGAAAACCCGGTTAAGGGCATACCGATGACAGGAGCTGCCGCGGTGATGTGGGGTTGACGAGAAAGTTCAGCGGAAACGGTTTCGTGAAAAGCGATCCGCTTTTCCGGCGTGTCATAGCGATTGGTGGGTAGGCTCACGAACGATACGGCCACGCCCTCAGCGTCAAACCCCGTCTCCGCGTTGATGAGTTTCCAAAAACTGGTGAGCAGCAATCCCGCTCCGACCAGCAGCATCACGGAAAGCGTCACCTCCGCCACAATGAGGCCGGCCCGCCAACGTTTGCCTGTTGTGCCGCCACCGCCGCTACGGGTCGTATCATTGAGGACTTGATTGATGTTGGCGCGGGAAGCTTGCCAGGCCGGAAATAGTCCCACCAGGAGTGCGGGCACAAGTGCGGAAGCGAGTGAAAACCAAATAACAGATCCATCGAACGCGATGTTTTCGGCGCGGGGCAGTTGGTTGGCGGCAAAGGTCGCGACAGCAGAAATTCCCCAGAGGCTAAAGATGAGCCCGAGGGCGGCGGCACCCAACGAAAAAATTAAACTCTCGGTCAAGAACTGTCGCACGATGTCTTTGCGCGTAGCCCCCAGTGATAAACGCACCGCGATTTCCTTTTGCCGGGCGGTAAGTCGGCCGAGGAAAAGCGAAGCAATGTTCGCACACGCGATCAGTAGAAGGAACGAACACGCGACGATCAGCACATAGAATGTGGGCCGCACGTTGCCGACCAACTCCTCAGCAAATGTCAGCACGCGATGGTCACTTTTGGCGTCCATGCGTTCGGGGTGATCGGTATTGTAACTCGCTGAAAGTGTCCGGATTTCACTGTCGGCCGCGGCGAGAGTCGCATTGTCGGTAAGTCGACCGGTGAGCTGCAAATAAACCGCGCCGCCTTGTTCTACTTGTTCGAGTGGAATACCGGCCTGTTCGTGCGGGCGTGGCACCAAATATTGAACCTGGTTAAAGGGGAAGGGAAGGTCGGGCGGGAGCACACCAATGACGGTGGTGGCGACGCCATTGAGTTCGATGATGTCGCCGATCAAACTGTCGCGGCCGCTAAAACGGTTTTGCCAAAGTTCATGTGTGACGATGGTCGTATTCAGGCCTCCCGTAACAGCGTCTTCGTTACCAAAATCGCGGCCATGTTGAACCTGCAGTCCGAGGGTGGGTAAGAAGTTTTCGGTGACAGTGAGACCGTTGAGTTGCTCAGCGTCACCCTCTCCTGTCAGGGTGGCGTTGTGTCCAGTGGAGGCCGAGAGCTGCTGGAAGGATTTGGCGTGTTCGCGATAGTGCTGGTATTTTGGCCAAGATGCGGCGGGGGCGTTGAAATTTCCCGTCGGGTCATCTATCCACAAACGCACCAGTCGGTCGGAACGCGTGAATTCTAGCGGGCTAAGCACAACCGTATTAAAGACACTGAACAGAACCGTGTTGGCACCGATGCCCAGTGCGATCGTCAGCACGGCGACACTGACAAATCCGGGAGATTTCAGCAGTGACCGGAGGGCGATACGAATTGAGCTCATGACGATTGAAGTGGTTTAGCGCTCGAGGAGTTTGATGGAACCGTTGACGGAACTTGCGGCGATCGCTGATCCGCCTCCACCGATTTGGCCATGAAGCCGTCGTCGAGAATTGCTGCCCTCGAGTTTAATCGGAAAATCACAGCTGATGGTGCCATTCACCACTGAACCGCGCACGTCGGCGTGCAGGTCGCTAGGAAGATGCACCCGGATACCACCATTGACGGTTTCGAACGAAAGGTTGGCGTTATGAGCGAGTTCCATGAAGGATGCGTTGATCGAGCCGTTGACCGTATTGAGTCGGGTCGCGCCGCCCAGGTCTTGAGCGTCAATTCGTCCGTTTACGGAGGATGCGTTAACCGAGCCGGTGAGATCGGACAACTGGAGCGAGCCATTCACCGTGCGTATCTTATTGAGGTCCACCGATGCCGGGACCGTGAGCACCAAATTTATCTGACCCTGGATTCGGGAGAAGCTGAACCAGCCTTTCTTTTTAGGAATGTGAACTTCGATCTTCGCGTGGTCGGACGTGATATCTTGGCGCACTTCCATGAGGTCCAAGTTTTCTTCGGATTTGGAGATCTTGGTAACCGTAAGGTGATACTCATTGCGCTCCCAAGTCTCGATCGTTACCGATCCATTCACGTTACTCAGTTCCACGAAAGCGGAAGGTGAGAACTCTCCCGAAAATTCGGTCGTTGTTTTGTGATCGAAGAGACCTGCACTTAGAAGGTTGGGAGCCAGCAGAAAAACGGGAGCGAGTAAGAGTGAGCGAAAGATTGCAAACATGGGATAGAAAGATTGAGCGTTTTATTCGGCGCGAAGGGCGATCATGGGGTCCACTCGTGTCGCCCGTCGGGCCGGGACGAAGGAGGAAACTGCCGCCACCATGGTGAGTAAAAGAGCCACCCCGATGTAGGTCAGAGGGTCGCGGGAACTGATTTCATTCAGGTTGTTGGCCAACTGTTCGTCGAAGGCGATTGAGATGCCAAGGGTCACTCCGAGCCCAAGCACTAAGCCGATGAGGAGTTGGATTCCTGCTTGGCGCATTACCATGTTCAAAATACTCGAATTGTTGGCGCCCAAGGCCATGCGCACGCCAAATTCCTGAGTGCGCTGATTCACGGAAAAGCTCATGATGCCGTAGAGTCCAACGGCTGCCAGGACCACCGCGATGATGCCGAAGACGAGGAACATCTGGCCGACGAGGCGCCCTTGGGTCATAAACGAATCGAGGGATGCCTGTGGTGTCTCGACGAAATACATCGGGAGGTTCGGATCGACCACGTTGACGAGGGATTGCAGTTGACTGACCATCCCGGTGGGATTTTGACCTCCGCGCGGTTTTACTACAATCGTGCCAAATCGCGGGGCTTGCGGCTCTTCCGGCACCGTCCCGAATGCGGTGGCAAACAGAGGAATGTAAAAACCTTCTTCCCCAACCTGATTGTTGAAGGGCCCCTGCATGCGCACGCTTGGAACGACTCCGATGATTCGACGCCAGGGACCGGGATTGGTGCCGTTGCCATTGATCGTCCGGATTCTTTGTCCGATTGGAGATTCGTTTGAGAGATATTTATTTACGAAGGAGGAATTCACGATGGCGACCGGTTCGTTTTGATCGGTGTCGTTTTCATTGAAATCCCGCCCCTCGATAATTTTCAGTCCAATGGTTTTGAAGAACTCCGGGGAGATGTTCTCAATATTCGCGAGAGTTCGGTCTGACTCATCTTGATACTGTTTACCCTCGATTTCGATCGGACCGTTGCCGGCGAACACCATTCGGAAACGTCCGGTAATCGAAACACTTTCGAATTGGCCCGTGGCTTTAAGTTCACGACGGAGTTTGTCGTAGAAAAGTCGACGATCTACGTTCTCGGGGTAGTCGCCTTGCATGAGACCCATTCGGCCGGCCAAGACCGACTCAGTATCAAAACCGAAATCGATATTTTGCTGATTGCGAATCGACTGAAGCTGAAGCATGGAGACGATCAGCAGGATACAGGTCATCAAGATCTGGAATACGACCAGACCACGGGAGACTACCATGACGGAGCGGGAAGTGTTACCCCTACCACCTTCCTTGAGCACTTCCACGGAGTCGGGACGGGAGGACATCCATGCTGGCACGAATCCGGATATGAGCGCCGAAAGTGTTGTGGCGAACACCACGACGACCAGGACCTCTACGTCCAGGGTGAATCGCATCCAAGAGGGGATGGGATTCGAAGCGTTGTGCACTGCGGCGTCGCGAAACTCGATCGCCCACATTGAAATACTGATACCGAAGACCGCTCCGATCGAGGCGATCAATAGACTCTCCGTTAGCATCTGACGGATTAGGCGTGCCCGGGTCGCTCCGAGTGAGGATCGGATGGCCAGTTCTTTGGCGCGCAGCGTCGCTCGCGCAAACTGCATGTTCATCACGTTGACGCAGGCGATCAGCAACACGCCGATGCAGAAGGCCAGCATGATGAGCAGCAGTCCCGTGATGAACGGAGGAGTGAAGTTCGCGATGAGCGGGCGAACAAAACCAAGGGAGAACTGGCTGTTGGTGTCGGGGTATTGTTGAGAAAAGGACTGAGCGAACGAAGTGATCTCTGCCTGCGCCTGATCGATGCTCACACCGGGTTTAAGTTTCCCGAGAATCGCACAGAAGTTTGGGGTGGTATGATTGCGGGGACGGACAGGAAATTCGGTAAACAGAGGAATCCATAACTGTTCGTTTTGAGGGAAGTTAAACTTGGGAGGCATCACGCCGATGATCTCACCGGGAGCACTATTAACGATAATCGCTTCGCCCAGCACGCCGGGGTCAGCTCCAAAATCGCTCTGCCAGAGGCTGTCGCTCAGCAAGACCGCCTTGGTCACACCGGGTTGATTGTCGGAAGCAACGAAGTTTCGTCCGATCACCGGATTGACGCCGAGGGAGTGAAAAAACTCTTCAGTGACGTATCCTCCGGTTAGCCTTTTGGGTTGTCCCCGGTAGGTTAGGTTCACCGTGGAACCATTTAAGTAGCCCGAGAAATATTCGAAGCTCTTTTGGTTTTCCCGCATGTCGGAATAATCCGCCATGAGCATCTGAGAACGGAAATTGTTGGGATCGAAATTCTCTCGGTCGACGACTTGCACGTCGACCAAACGATCGGATCCGGGAAAGTCGAACGCGTGCAACAAGACGCCATTGACCACGGCGAATTGCGTGGTGACACCGCTGATTCCGAGCGCGAGCACGGATACCGCCAGGGCACAAAACCCCTTTTCTTTTGTGAGGATACGGAAACCTATTTTAAGGTCTTGAAAAAATGTTTCGAGCATGACGAAAAACAAAAATGGGGTATCGGGAAGGTGAGGTCAGTGTTCAGACGGTCGGCCCCGGAAAGGAACCGACCGTATAGGTTCAACACTACAACTTTAACTTTTATCTGAACATCCATCCGTCAGAAAAGACGGTTGGAAATGGGATGGTTTTCGGGAGAGAAATCCAAAGGGTTTAGCTGGTCGGGTCGGACTCGACTTGCTCCTGCACGACGCGACCGTCGAAAACGTGGATGGTGCGGTCGGCGTTGCGGGCGAAGCGGGAATCATGGGTCACCATGACGATGGTGGCACCGTTTTGGTGGAGTTCATCTAGCAAGGTCATGACAGCTTCACCGTTTTTGGAATCCAAGTTGCCGGTCGGCTCATCAGCGAGGAGCACCGCAGGGTGGCCGGCGAGCGCGCGAGCGACCGCCACCCGTTGTTGCTGACCACCAGAAAGCTGGGAAGGCAGATGTTTGGCGCGATGGCCCATACCGACTTTTTCTAATGCTTCGAGCACGCGAGCCTTACGCTCGGAGGCAGGCATACCACGATAGGTTAACGGGAGTTCGACGTTCTCATAAACGGTGAGGTCACCGATGAGATTGAAGGATTGGAAAATGAAACCGATCTCACGGTTACGGATCCGGGCGCGCTCAGGAAGCGAGAGGCCTTGCACGGGACGGCCGTTCAGCAAGTAAGTGCCGTCGGTGGGCGTGTCCAACAGTCCAAGAATGGAGAGCAGGGTGGATTTGCCGCAGCCGGAAGGGCCAGCGATGGAGACGTATTCGCCTTGTTTGATATCGAAGTGGATGCCGGAGAGGGCGTGGGTTTCTACTTCGTCGGTGAGGAAGACTTTGGTAACGCCTTCGAGTTTGATGAGGGATTCAGACATGTTGTGAGTTGATTTAGGGTTAGTTGAGTTGAGAGTTCGTCGGGATAACCCGGTTGAAGAGGAAGAGTTGCAGGATATTTAAGCGAAATTGGTCAGTTTAGTTTAACGCGATCGTTGCTGTCCCATTGGGACATGTCCGACAGGATCACTTGATCTCCGGGGTTTAGGCCGCGGATGATTTCGATCGTATTGACCGAGCTGCGACCGAGTTGCACTTGGGTGCGGGCGGCGTAGCCGTCTCCATCGAGTTTGAAAATTCCAACGGTGGAACGTTCCTGACCGAATGCGGGTCGGCCGACATAGATGACGTTGTCCAGACGTTCCAATTCGATCGTGCCATCGACCGATAGATCGGGGCGGGCTCCTTTGGGGAGGTCACCTTCGAGCGTGACGTCGACGAGGACGGTGCCGTTTTGCACAGCTGGATCGATGCGAACGACGCGTCCGGATACGATGCCGTTGCGGGTATCGATATTGGCGATCTGCCCGATCATGATGTCCTTTGCTTGAGTTTCAGCGATACGGATCTCGGCTTTCAGGTCCGTGGGATCGGCGACGCGAGCGACGTTTTGGCCGGGCTGGATCTGGGCACCAACTTCGACGGGCAAGGCGGAGAGCACACCGGACATACCGGCGCGAACAATCAGGGCGTCGGCTTCAGCTTGACGAAGGCGAGCTTGGGCCCGGAGGCGTTCCACTTCAGCGCGTTGCACGGCCAATTGCGGTTCGATCGATTCACTCGCGAAGGCGAACCGTTTTTGTTCGATCTTGTGGCGCGTGTCCGACTCTTCAGCGGTCACTTCGGAAAGTTGGAGTTCGAGGGAAGAAACTAATCCGTCTGCAAACAGCTCCCGGTTCACTTCGGCGCGGAGGCGGGATTGTTCGTAGGCGGCTTTGGCGCCGGCGGCGGTTGATTCGGCTTGAAGCAATTGGGACTGCAGTTGGACACGAATGTTGGTCAACTGAGCCTCAGCCGCTTGGAGCGACGTGCGGGAGGTTTCAGCGGCTTGTTCCACATCGGGGTTCGTCATCTCGAGAATGATGCTTTCAGGCTCAACCATGGCTCCGGGACGCAGGATGATGGTTTCGACGCGGGCTTGAGTGCGAGCGGCCACCCAACGGATCTTTTCCGGAACGAGTGTTCCGAGACCACGGACTTGGCGCACCATCGGACCGCGCTTCACTTCGTCGACCCATACTAAGTCACGATCGACGGTAGGAGCAGCGGGTTTGAGTTTGGAAAGACCAACCGTGACAGTACCGAGAAGGGCGACTGCTACGATGATCAGAAAAATGCGTTTCTTACGCTTAGCTTTAGCTTGAGAGGGCCGAGGGATGTCCATGTTGAAGTTGTGTGTGCTCAAAGCATTGCAGACCCCGTGCCAGCTTGTGAAAAATCACATAAAAAACTCAAAGACAATGAGATAAAATTATCATAAATTATGGACCGCCGGTAAACACTGCGAAGGCGGGAAACCTTCGTCCCAATAATGGGACGCTCGTCGATTTCTCACTCATGTCGCCCCGAAGTCCCCGGAACTCACTGTGGGAGACTGAGTATAGCCACGCAGCCCGTGCGATCCGTGCGATTCTCCAACTCTAGGGTGCCGCCATGGTTTTCGGCGATTTGGCGACAGAGGACTAAGCCAATACCGGAGCCACTGGGCTTGGTCGTAAAGAAAGGGACGAACAGACTCGTGGCTTTACCAATTCCGTGACCTTCGTCGGCCACGCGGAATGTGACCGCCTTGTCGCTGGCTTCCCAGGAGAGTGAAACCTCACCAGTTGAGGGGGGGGGCATGGGCGGTTCACTTGAGTCATCGGGTTGGTCCGCTTCCAAATTGGCGTCCACAGCATTCTTGATGAGATTGATCAATACCTGTTCAAGTTGGGCGCCATCGCAGGATAGCACGACTTCGGGGCCGTCTATGATTTTGACCTTTTGTCGTATCTCGAGCTGGGCCACCTGATGGATGAGAGGTCTGATTTCGCAGGGAGTGCGCTGAGGCTTGGGCAGCTTCGCCAGCCGGGAATAGGCGTGTAAAAAACGGCTCAAGCCCTCGGCGCGATTGGCGATGATTTTGAGACCGCTCTGCATGTCTTCTTCCCAATCCGATGCGCGCTCGTCTAGAGGCCGACGTAAGGTGGAGTCTAAGGTTCCAGCGATCGACTTGATCGGAGCCAGGGAGTTATTGAGTTCGTGACCCAAAACGCGAACGAGGCGTTGCCACGCTTTGATTTCCTCCTCACGCAAAGCTTCGCTTAGATCCGCGACGACGACCATCTCGTGAGGTAAGCCGCCTTCCCGGAATTGCGTGCGCCGCATGCCCCAACGCCCGGATCCCCCCGGGAATTTCGTATGCTGTAAAACACCTGTCGGGGGACCTTCGATGCACTCGCCCAGACCTATCTCTTGGGCGGATCGTCCCAGAATTTTTTCCGCTGAGGCCGCCAGCAGTTCTTGGCCTGATCGGTTTACCAACCGCAAAACGCCGTCGGAATCGAACGCAAAAATAGCGACGTCGATTTCCTCCATCACGGTGCGCAGCAGAGCAGTGGCTTCGATCGCGCCCAAGCGCTGGGCGCGAAGAATAGAGCCGAGAGAGTTGATCTCCGTCATCACATCGCCATGCGCATCCTCGCGACTGGCTCCGCGGGCTCGGATGGAGAAGTCTCCTTCACGAACAGCCGAGAGCAGATTGGCCATGGTCTGCAGCGATCGCACGACGCGATTTTGCACCGAAAACGAAAATCCTAACCAGCAACCGATCACCAGCAGCGAAAACGTCCACTGCATTTTGGCACTTTCACCTTCGCCCAACCAAAGAAATCCCATCGCCACCAATACCCCCGGCAATCCCGCCAGAAGTGTCCCCACCAATACATGATGGTCGTGGGTAAGTTTTCTTCGCTTGTGCTTCGCCATGCTCAGTTAGCTTTCAGGTTTCAGCTATCAGATCTCAGCTTGCGAGAAAGAGCGCCGAGCATTCGCGTAATCTGCGACACTTCGTCTGCGAGGCGGTAATGAGAGTCGACATCGGCGTAGCCAAGATCTCGGGCGAGTAAAAGGTGGTATTCGGTTTCACTTGCCGAACCATGGGCGATTTCAACGAACCTTGCCAGCTCGCGGTCGCTTAAACGACCGCAGCCTTCAGCTGAATTTGCGGGCACTGACGCTGCTGATCGGCGAATTTGGGATGTGAGCCCGTAACGTTCTTCATCGGGGAAAGATTTTGAGAGCTTATACAGATTTAGAACCAGCGCGTGGGCTCTTTTCCAAACTTCTAAATTGTGGTAATCCTTCACGATGGCGCTTGCAGGCTGACTCCTGATCTCTGAGGGCTGAAAGCTGATTTCCGATGGCTCGAAACTAAAGCCCGTATTTTTCTAGGCGGCGGTAGAAGGCACTGCGGCTTAAGCCAAGTTCTTCGGCGGCCTTGCGGGCGTTGCCGTCGCATCGAGCGAGCGTCTTTTTTATGAGATAGGACTCAACTTCCTCGATGCTCATGTCCTCAATTTGTGGCGTGGTTTGCCCGGCATTGAGGCCAAGATCGTTAGCGTGAATCACTTTCCCCTGAGCCATCAGGCAACCGCGTTCCACCGCGTGGTCCAGCTCCCGAACGTTGCCCGGCCACGTGTAACCCCGCATGGCTTCCATGGCAGCATCGTCAAATCCCGTGATGTTTTTCGCGTAGCGTTTGACGTGCATTTTGAGGAAGAATTGAGCCAACAGCTCGATGTCTTCCCGACGCTCGCGCAATGGTGGCAAATGGATGTGGATCGTGTTGAGGCGGAATAAAAGGTCCTGACGGAAGGCACCCTCGGCCACCTGTTTTTGCACATCGGCGTTGGTGGCGGATACGAGACGCACGTTGGCTTGGTAAGTCTTGGAAGATCCAACGCGTTCGAATTCGCCGGTCTCCAGCGTTCGGAGAATTTTGGCTTGCTGGGAGAGGGGGATGTTTCCGATCTCATCCATGAAAAGCGTGCCGCCGTCCGCGAGTTCAAAGCGTCCGGCGCGATCTGATTTAGCATCGGTAAACGCGCCGCGAACATGGCCGAATAGTTCACTTTCGAAAATGCCTTCCGGTAGTCCGCCCATGTTGACAGAGATGAAAGGATCCGCTCCTCGGGTCGAAACAGCGTGAAGCGCGCGGGCGATCAGCCCTTTACCGGTGCCGTTCTCGCCGGTGATAAGAATGTTGGCATCGGATGGACCTACGCGGGCGATCATGTCCAGCACCGGCCGCATGGCGACGGACTCGGCAATGAGGGTCGGGCCGGCTTCTTTACCGCGGAGGATCTGGTTTTCCTGTTCGAGTCGACGATAGGCGCGGACCGCGCTCCCCAATTCGACTTGAGTGCGAACGATTGTCAGCAATCGAGGATTGTCCCACGGCTTGGTGACGAAATCTTTCGCGCCGCGCCGCATGGCCTCGACGGCAATTTCAACACTGGCCCAAGCCGTCATCACAACGACGGGAAGATTGGCGTCCAGGTTCTGCAGTTTTTCCAGTAGATCGAGACCCTCTTCACCCGACGTGGTATCGCGGGCGTAGTTGAGATCGATCAGAACGAGGGAAAAGTCACGTGACTCCACCGCTCGTAATACCGCGGCGGGGGATTTAACCGTGTCGATCTGGTAGCCTTCGCCCTTGAGCAGTAACCGAAGAGCCTCGAGGACGTCGGGTTGATCGTCAGCGATAAGAATGCGCGGGGTTGAAGAAGGCATGATTAGAGTGACCGATTCGGTTCGAGAGCTGTCAAGCTGCGGTGTCGGCGATTAACGGGTGGCGGCTAGAGAGTGGCCCACCCGACGTCGCGCAGCAATCGCAGGGCGGCGACTGATTACGTTGGTGGCACTGAAGACTTCATCCGCCGGCAGGAGCGCCGCGCGGGAATCGGTGGTCAATACCAAGAGGGGGCGACCATAGTCCGAAGTGAAGGTCATCAATACCAGTGATACGATGAATGCGCCGAACGGCAGGGCATAGGCAGCGGCCGAGGTGACGGGCAAACCGGCGGTTTCGGCGAGGGCAACACCAGCGAGGCTGATAGCGGAGAAGAGAGCGATATAAGTAAGTTTTGAATTCATGATGATTTTGAAATTATCAGGTTAATTTGAAGTTGATTACCGTCACCGCATGATGTGTGCCAAACGGATACGTTTTCTGTTTAAATAGCTGCAAATCAATGAAATAAAATATTCATATTATTTTTGAGTAATGTTTGTTGTCGGAAAAACAGCGACGGTGGGAAGAGGAAATCCCATTTTCGGAACGCCCAGTTCGACTTGATGATATTTGTCGTGGAGCCCATTAAGGATCGTGATAAATTCGACTCCCCGTAATCTCGAATAGAATGAGTGAATCTCCGTATCTGATCGCCTTAGACCAAGGCACCACCAGTTCTCGCGCTATTGTATTTAATTTGTTGGGACAACGGATTGCGACCGCCCAAGCCGAGTTCACTCAGCATTATCCACAACCGGGTTGGGTGGAACATGACGCCACTGAAATTTGGGAGACGCAGTGCCAAGCGCTAGCGGACGTCTGGGCGGAGCTAGGGGAGAAGCAAAAGGGGGTCGCCGCGATAGGAATAACCAATCAACGGGAGACTTTGGTGGTGTGGGATCGGGTGACGGGTGAACCCGTGGCTCCGGCCATCGTGTGGCAAGACCGGAGAACCGCGCCGGACTGTGAGCGCATGGAGAAAGCCGGAATGGGGGTGGATATTTCGCTGCGCACCGGTCTGAGGCTCGATCCGTATTTCACGGGGACAAAATTGGCGTGGCTATTGCGTGAAACGCCGGGGCTTCGTCAGCGGGCGGAGCAGGGGGGTGTGCTGGCGGGAACGATCGATTCTTGGTTGATTTGGAAACTGACGGCGGGCGCGGTTCACGCCACGGACGCAAGCAATGCGTCCCGAACCTTGCTGTTTAATTTGGAGTCAGGTGATTGGGACCCGATGTTGCTGGATCGGTTCGAGGTGCCGAGAATCGTGTTGGCCGATATTCGTGACTCAGCGGGAGATTTTGGAACCGTCGCGGCCGGACTGCCCGGGGCCGGAATCGGTTTGAGGGGCGTAGCCGGTGATCAGCAGGCGGCACTGTTCGGGCAAAGTTGCCTCAAATCGGGCATGGTGAAGAACACCTACGGGACAGGCTGTTTTTTGCTGATGCAGACCGAATCCGACCTAGTGCGGTCTCAACATGGATTATTGACGACGGTAGCTTGGCGACTGGCGGGTAAAACATCCTACGCGCTGGAAGGTGCCGTTTTTGTCGCCGGATCGGCGGTGCAATGGGCGCGCGACGAATTGAAACTGGTAAGCAGTGCCGAGGAATTGAGTGCGCTGGCTGATTCGGTGGACGATGCCGGCGGAGTGATCTGTGTGCCTGCTTTCGCTGGTTTGGGGGCACCCCATTGGGATCCTTATGCTCGAGGGACCTTAATGGGACTGACCCGCGGAACGGGAAGAGCGCAAATATGCCGGGCAATTTTAGACAGCATTGCGCTGCAGTCTTGTGATCTGATTGAAGCCATGGAACGCGATAGCGGAATGGAACTGCAGGAAATACGGGTGGATGGGGGGGCCGCAGCCAGCGACCCACTGTTGCAGATTCAGGCCGATCTCACCGGTAAACGAGTGGTTCGCCCCGTTGATTTAGAAACAACTGCCTGGGGAGCCGCGAAGTTGGCGGGTCTCGGGGCGGGATTATGGACCGATGGCGACGAAGTCGCGGGAGCGCTAGCCATAGGTCATCGATTTGAGGCCAACATTACGGAGCACTCGAAAGTCCTGAGGAAGGATTGGGCCCGGGCGATTGAACGGGCTAAACATTGGGTCGAGTAGTTTTGGACGGAAAGCGGGCGAGGATGATACCCGTCAGAGGCATATATTTAAGGATATCTGCACCATCCTTACTAACTTACCTTAATTAGTAAAACAGTCTTGATGGACAGGGGGCTCGTCGGCACGTTCAGCGTTTGCTCATGAGCACTGACCAAGAAGCAACCAAGCCACTAGCTGCTAACGAAGGCATTAAGTCTGCGTCGAATTTTCTTCGCGGAACGATTGCGGAGGAATTATTGGATGACTCCACGGGATCTATAACTGCAGATAATCAGCAGTTAACGAAATTCCATGGCCTCTATATGCAGGACGATAGAGATCTGCGAAAAGAGCGCCGTCAGGCGAAATTAGAGAAGGCATTTTCATTCATGTTGCGCGTGCGTTTACCCGGTGGACGTTGCACGCCCGCCCAATGGCTCATGCTGGACAAGCTGGCCGACGAGCGCGCCAATGGTTCGTTGCGTCTCACGACCCGGCAAACCTTTCAATTCCACGGGATCCTCAAAGGTAACCTCAAACCCCTCATTAAAGGGATGGACGATGCCCTCATGGACTCGATCGCCGCCTGCGGTGACGTGAATCGGAATATCATGGCCGCGCCCAATCCGGAGCGCACCCCTGCCCATGCCGCGATGTATGAGCATGCCAAGGGACTCTCGGAGCACACCCTGCCCAAGACCCGCGCTTATCACGAAATCTGGCTGGACGGCGAACAGGTTGCCGGTGGCGAACCTGAAGTGGAGCCGCTCTATGGGGAGACCTATTTGCCGCGCAAATTTAAGGTCGGCTTTGCGATTCCTCCTTCCAACGACGTCGACGTGTATTCGCAGGATCTCGGATTTATTGGCGTGCTCGAAAATGGTGAACTCGTCGGCTACAACGTAACCGTGGGTGGCGGACTCGGCATGAGTCACGGCAACGAAGCAACTTTCCCGCGTTTGGCGGAGCCGCTGGGATTCATCACGCCTGATCAAATCAATGGCGTGGGTGAAGCGATCATCGCCACACAGCGCGACTACGGTGACCGCACAAATCGTCGCCACGCCCGTCTCAAATACACGATCGAAGACCGGGGACTTGAATGGTTTAAGGGCGAGGTGGAAAGCCGCTCCGGTATTACGTTTTCGCCATCGCGCGAAGTGAACTTCACCACCATTGAGGATCCCCACGGTTGGCAGGAATGTGTCGATGGCTCGTGGTTCTACGGCCTGCATATCCTCAGTGGTCGGATCAAAGACCGCGAAGATTGGCCGATGAAGACCGCGTTGCGGGAAATCGCCGAAATTCACACGGGAGACTTCCGTCTGACCCCGACGCAAAACGTCACGATCTCGGGAGTAACGACCGAAGCGAAAATTCAAATCGACGCGATTCTCCACAAGCACGGACTATCCGGAGAGAACAAACAGAGCCGGCTGCGTCTGAACGCGATGTCTTGTGTGGCGTTGCCAACGTGTGGACTCGCGCTCGCTGAGAGCGAACGCGTGCTTCCGGAAGTGTTGGAAAAATTTGATGTAATCCTCGAGGAAGCCGGATTGGCCGATGACGCTATCAGTCTACGCATGACGGGTTGCCCTAACGGTTGTGCCCGTCCGTATCTCGCGGAAATTGGATTTGTTGGCAAAGCGCCCGGCAAGTATGCGCTCTACATTGGGGCGAGTTACAATGGCTCCCGCTTAAACCGTCTCGTTTCGCCCAAATGCACGATTGATGAAGCGATCGAAATTCTTCGTCCGGTCATCAAGAAATATGCGACGGAGCGCAACGAAGGCGAAGAGTTCGGCGACTTCTGTGATCGAGTCGTTCTGCCCGCCGACGCCACCTTCCACAGCATTGGTGCAGGCCTGCAGCTCTGATCCGGTAGTTCGATCCGGCCGACCCGCTATCGGCGCACCGGCACGTTCTGGGTGGCGAGGTAGTCTTTGACCTGGGAGACGGTGAGTTCGCCAAAATGAAACAGGCTCGCGGCTAAAACGGCGCTGGCCTTGCCGGCTTCGAGGGCTTCCGCGAAGTGCGGAAGCTCACCGGCGCCACCACTGGCGATAACCGGCACGCTAACCGCTTCGCTGATCGCCCGGGTCAGGGGCACGTCGTAGCCGGTTTTCATGCCGTCACAATCCATGCTGGTAAGCAGAATTTCGCCCGCACCGAGGTCGACCGCTTGTTGGGCCCAGGCAACGGCATCGAGTTCGGTCGGGTTACGACCGCCGTGCGTGTAAACGCGCCAGGATTGGCCATCGGGTTCACATTTGGCATCAATGGCGACAACGATGCACTGAGCGCCGAATCGTTCCGACGCTTGTTTAATCAGATCGGGATTTTTGATCGCCGCAGTGTTCAGCGAGACTTTGTCGGCGCCGGATTTCAGCATCGCTTCGATGTCTGCCACGGTGCGTAGACCACCGCCTACGGTCAGAGGCATGAAGCACTGCTCGGCGGTTTCGGCGACCACGTCATGCATGATGGAGCGACCATCGCTCGAGGCCGTGATGTCAAGAAAGACGAGTTCATCCGCACCTTGCGCGTCGTAGGCCTTGGCGCATTCCACGGGATCGCCGGCATCACGCAGTTCCTCGAACTGAACCCCTTTCACGACGCGACCGTTGGTCACGTCCAAGCAGGGAATGATGCGGCGCGCTAACATAATCCAAGTATGAAGCTAGAAGTTGGAAGTAAGGAGCCCATACTGATTTACCGAATCTAATTTGAGGTGAATTTCACCTCTTACTTCGAACTTCACTCTTCTTACTTATTCAACCGTCCAACGTGGTGACGTCAGGTTCGTAACTGACGGCCAGTTTGTAGACGTTGCCGGGACGCATGATCAACGGGTGGTCGCGCTCCAGGGTTTGGAGGTAGTGGACCTTGCCGTAGTTGGTGCGGTATTTCGGATCGTTGGTCACCACTTCAGTTTCCTGCCAGACACCTTGGAAATCATCCTTGGTGACGGTGCAGCGATGGCCTTCCGCGCCGAGGGCGAGGGAGCCACCCACATGGTAAATGGAGTGGGGAGCCGCGATGGCCAACATGAAGCGGAATTTGTCCAAGGTAACCTGTTGGTTAACCTTGTAAGTAAATTCGGCGCTGATTTGTGGTCCGGCGAAGTTCCACTGCACTTTGACCGAACCGAGTCCTTTGAGGACCTCTTGTTCAGTAGTGATTAAGTCGGGTTGATCGTAGCGGAAGAAGAAGCTGCGACGCAGACCGAGGCCAGTGACACAATTTTTGCCATAGAACGCAGGCACGGTGACTTTGTCACCGAACGTGAGTTCGGGCACCATGATTGGAGCATACACATTGTTGGGCCAATCGAAGACACCGGGGCAATGCGGGAAAGGCAGGGTGTCAGACGTTGCTGAACCGGCGGCCGCGCTGAGCGGGATTTGGGCATGTAAACCACTACCGGCATCGCGATAGAGAAACACGCCCTGTTCCTTGCGATTCGATTTGTCGAAGATAACAAATCTTCCGGCGGTCCGAGCTGCCTCGGGCGTGACCTGACCGGCAGGCATGTGGACGGTCTTCGCGAGACGTGACCATTGGCACAAGTAGCGCGCGGCGTCGAAATTGGCCATCCGCGTGGTGTGCGGCTCGTAGGCGGTGCGTTCACCGTCGCGAATATCGAGATCACCGCGATCTTGGTCGAGGTAGGTCTGATAGAAGAACAGGAAGAGGCGACGCAGGATGTCGAAATATTTAGCCTTTTGCTCGTCGGCGATCCAACCGTCACGAAGTCCTTGGAGGATCAGACTGATGCAGTGCATTTGGCCGTAAGCACCAGCCGCACGACCAAATGCCCAACCGAGTCCATCGGAGCGCACCAAATCAGGCATCATCTTGATGTATTTCTCGGCGTAGGTGCGCAGCGTGGGGAGCTTGCGATCACGCACGCCGCTATTGGCGTGAAGCTGGAGGGCGGAGCGGATGAACACGAGGGACATCACGCCATAAAGATTGAAGTTACCGCCGAACCCTTCGGTCGAATCGTCGATGAAGCCGTTCGAACTGGTTTGGTTGATGCGATCGACGTAGCGTTCGATCAGGCGGGAGGTTTCGTCCTTTTTGGAGAGACCGAACGAGAATCGGGCGACAGCCTTGGCGATATTGAAGGACTGCCAGTGATTGTCATAGTCCGAACGGTGCAGCAGAGACTTGTCGATGCGTTCCTGGGTTTCGGGAACGAGGCGCTCCCAAACTTGGTTACGCTCTTTGGAAGGGCCAAAACTCAGCAGGCCCAACGAGGCGTAGGCCAAGCCATTTTCCTCGGCGGGTTCGGTGAATACCTGGGCAGTCACCGTGCGAGCGGTCAGATCAACCAGATCGTGTCCCTCGAGAGTCGCTTCACCGGTGGCACGAAAGTATTCTCCCATGGCATAGGCCGCGTGGCCGGGTTCGTCGGCGCGGGATGATTCTCCATCGAACGGAGTAATGGTGCCGTCAGGCTGAATGGAGGCGAGATTATGACCCAGAATTGATCGGGCCATATCGAGGCACTGCTCGGAGAAACTATGCATACGGAGGGAGTTGCGGCTTGGACTGCGCCAAGACGTGATTGCTCAGCGGAAAGTGAATTAGTTCAGAGTTTTGGACGTCTGCGCAAGGGGGAAAACGCGGTGGGCGCAGAGATTGGGAAAACAGGCCAGAGTTCGGCCGAGGCCCGGGGGGCCTTAGTTGGCGATCAGTTTAAGGAATTCGGCGTTGGTTTTGGTTTTCGAAAGGCGGGAAATCATGGTCTCGGTGGCCTCTTCGATCTTCTGCTGCACCAAGGCGCGGCGGAAAAAGTGAATACTATCGAGATCCGCGGCGTTGATCAGCTTTTCTTCTTTGCGGGTGCCGGAACCTTGAATGTTGATGGCGGGCCAGAGGCGCATCTCGGCGCACTTGCGATCCAGCACGAGGTCACTGTTACCGGTGCCCTTGAATTCCTGGAAGATTACGTCGTCCATTCGGCTACCGGTTTCCACTAGAATCGAGGCAACGATTGTGAGGGAGCCGGCTTCTTCGGTGTTGCGGGCTGAGGCGAAGATTTGACGTGGTTTTTCGAGTGCGCGCACATCCAAACCACCCGAGCCGGTGCGGCCTGAGTTACGTTGGGTATTGTGGGCCCGGGCGAGACGGGTGAGCGAATCGAGCAGGATGACCACATCACGGCCGCATTCGACCAAACGTCGGGCCCGGTCGATGGCCATGTCGGCAATCCGAATATGGCTCTGGACCTGTTCATCATTGGATGAGGCCCAAACTTCCGCACCTTTGACGCTGCGTTTAAAGTCCGTCACCTCTTCGGGGCGTTCATCCACCAAGAGCACTATCACATGGCACTCGGGATGGTTTTCGATGACGCCGAGAGCCATGTCGCGGAGGAGGGTGGTCTTACCGGTGCGCGGCGGTGCGACGACGAGTCCGCGGGTGCCCTTGCCGATCGGGCAGAATAAGTCGATGGCGCGGGTGGTGATCCGACCATCCTTGGTTTCGAGCTTAAGTTTTTCTTCCGGGGAAAGACTGGTGAAGTTAAGGAAATCCCATTTCGCCTTACGGTCTTCGATCGAGAGCCCATCGACGGTATCGATAAATCGCATTTTGGGATTCGGGAAACGACCCTCAGCGGGGAAGGCCTGACCTTTAATTTGGCTGCCGCGGCGGAGTTTGAAGCGGCGAATCAGTTCCTTCGGCACGAAGGTATCGTCGGGGCGCCGTTTGCCGTAACGTTTCAGGTCCAACAGCACACCGTTGCCGCCTTTCTGTTTGTCGATATCGAGGATGCCCTCGACCTCCACCAGATTAAGCTCCTTTTCCGGAGCGGGCTTAGGGGTAGGTTTCTCCTCTACGGGAGTTTCGGGAGCCGGTTCGGCGGGAGATTCGGATTTAGGCATTAAATTATAGAAAAAATTGAAGTAGAATGGACGCATCGAGCGGCGGGCGCTTGACGCAACTGACGGGCAGCGAGAGAATTCGAGGTCCCGGCAGGATGTGCCGCGGCAAGTTACAAATAACCAACCTCAACGATCCTAAACGTGACGGACCAAACCATTACCTCAGTGTCCCGTGAAAAACGGGTTTTCCGGCCAACGGCCGAATTTCAGTGCCAAGCTGAGCTCAGCAGCATGGCTGCCTATAAGAAGCTCTACCGGCAGTCTGTCAACTCCCCAGAAAAATTCTGGGATCGACAGGCCAAGGACTTACTTGAGTGGCGTAAGCCCTACACGTCGGTGCTCAAGTGGAAGGCGCCTCATGCCAAGTGGTTTGGCGGCGGCACGCTCAATGTGGCGGAAAACTGCATCGACCGTCATCTCGGCACCGCCCGCGAAAACAAGGCGGCCCTGATTTTTGAGGGCGAGCCGGGTGATGTCCGCACCATCACCTACAAACAGCTTTATTTCGAGGTTTCCAAACTCGCCAACGTCTTTGCTAACCTCGGCGTGGGTAAAGGCGACCGGGTCGCGATCTACATGCCCATGGTGCCCGAAGCGGTGTTCGCCATGCTAGCCTGCGCCCGGGTGGGTGCCATTCACACCGTTGTCTTTGGCGGATTCAGTGCTGAATCCCTGAAGGATCGCATCATTGATTGCGGCGCGAAACTCGTGATTACAGCTGACGGCGGTTGGCGCCGTGGGAAAATCTTCCCGCTGAAGGCCACCGTGGATGAAGCGGTTGCGAAAGCGAAGTGTGTTGAACACGTGTTGGTGCACCAACGTTGCGGCAACGACATCAAGATGAAGCGCAAACGCGACATTTGGTGGCATCAGGCCACTGCTGAGGTGACCAATCACCACAAGCCAAAGGCGTTCGGTTCCGAGCATCCGTTGTTCATTCTCTACACGTCCGGCAGCACCGGAAAACCCAAGGGCGTGCTCCACACCAGTGCCGGTTACCTGTTGGGGGCTAAACTCTCCTCCAAATACGTTTTCGATCTCAAGGAGAACGACACTTATTTCTGCTCCGCCGATATCGGATGGATCACCGGTCACAGTTATGTGGTCTACGGTCTGCTTTCCAATGGCTCCACGGTCTTCATGTATGAGGGTGCGCCGAATCAACCTGGCCCGGATCGTTTTTGGGACATGATTGATCGCCATGGCGTAACGATTTTCTACACCGCTCCGACTGCGATTCGCGCCTTCATGAAATGGGGCGACGAACACGTGAAGAAGCACAGCCTCAAATCGCTGCGTTTGCTCGGCTCGGTGGGAGAACCGATCAATCCGGAAGCGTGGATGTGGTATCACAAAAACATCGGCAAAAAGAAGTGCCCGATCGTGGATACCTGGTGGCAGACCGAAACCGGTTCGATCATGATTGCCCCGTTGCCCGGTGCGACGCCGTGTAAACCGGGTTCGGCAACGTTCCCGTTTTTCGGGGTCGATGCCAAGGTGGTCGACGATCTCGGCGAGGAAGTTCCTCTGGGCATGGCTGGTAAGCTCATCATCGCTCAACCTTGGCCCTCGATGTTGCGCACGCTCTGGGGAGACGATCAGCGCTTCAAAGATACCTACTTCAGTGACTTCCCCGGGATCTATTTCACCGGAGACGGCGCCCGGCGTGATAAAGATGGTTACTTCTGGATCGTCGGACGACTTGACGATGTGTTGAATATTTCCGGTCACCGACTCGGCACGGCCGAAGTCGAGAGTGCACTGGTCGCTCATCCGAAAGTGGCCGAAGCTGCTGCCGTCGGACGCCCTGATGACCTCAAGGGTCAAGCGCTGGTCGTTTTCGTAACAGTGAAATCCGGTATCAAAACCGACGACGCCTTGAAAGCCGAACTGCGCAATCACGTGGGTAAAGAAATCGGTGCGATCGCCAAACCGGACGAGGTGCGTTTTGCCCCGGCCTTACCCAAAACGCGGTCCGGTAAAATTATGCGTCGGATTCTCAAGCAGATTGCCGCGGGCCAATTGGTTAAAGGAGATACCACGACATTGGAAGACTTCTCCGTCGTGGCCGCCTTGCAGGCCAACAAGTAGTCAACGCCGCGCCGGTTCGCGACTTGCCCGAGAATGCCGAAGCCAAGATTTCAATCATGAGATCTAGGCTTCGACTTCTCGAGAGTGGTCGGAGGCGTATTCTCCGCCGCCGCGCTTTCACGCTCATCGAGGTGCTCGTCGTGATCGCCGTCGTGGCGGTATTGGCGGCCATCACGCTCAGCATCTCCAGCGGTGCACGCGACAAGGCTGCTCAAGATCGGGCGAGGTCGGAGTTAGCCGTTTTGAGCACTGCGCTCGAGCGCTATCGAGCGGTGTATGGGGCGTATCCCCAAGACGAGCAGGATCCAACCGCGCTATTACAGGCTCTGTCCGGCAACCGCACGCCGTCTGGAGGGGTGGATACTCGGGCGCCTTTCATCACCCTTGCAGGTTTGGTGCTGAGTGACGCGGAGGACGCCATGGTGGACCCGTGGGATCAGCCTTACGTGTATGTGCCTTTCAACAGCGGTGTGCGGAAGGGGTTTCGGCTCTACTCAATTGGGCAAGATGGTCGCGATGTGCCGCCCACGAGCTCCGGGGTGTTCGATAAATGGGCTGACGAAAATTTGGACAATATCTACGCGCATCTTTAAACGTAGCTCTCATGGCCTCGTCTCGCCTCATTCGTGCCTTTTCTTTGATCGAACTCCTTACGGTGATCGCGATCGTCGCGATTCTCTTGGCCATTATTGTGCCGACCGTCGGTGAGGCCCGCGACTCCGCTAATCGCGCCGCGACCAAAGCTCAGTTTAATCAATGGGCTGCCGCGATGGAATTGTATCGGCAGGAATATGGTTTCTACCCCGATATTGCGCCCAATGGCCTGATCGATACGGACCGCTTTGCGGCGGAGCTCACCGGTCGAACCCTGACCGGCACCTCCGTGCAAGGAAATGAGAATTGGGGCAATACCAAGGGGCTCGGTTTTTACGCCCTAATGGCGGGCGACCTCGACGAGAGTGGCAACGATTTGGTGGATGCATTTGGCAACGCCGAAATCGCGATGCGACGCGATACGAATCGTGATGGACGTATCAATGGTTCAGATACGCGAAGTTGGGTGGGTGTCGACGGCGCTGAAGCGTCCTCCCTGAATCCGACTTCGTTGCCGGAAGCAGTTCCGATCAATGGGGTGCGGGCCGGAGTGGTATTTTATTCGGCCGGGCGGGGTCGGGACGAAACCGATCTGGTGCTAAGTTGGAAGTAGAGCGAGGTGAAGAAATGACCTCGTCCCGGGAGCCTCTCCGCCAACGTGCTTTTACGCTGATTGAAGTTTTGGTCGTGATCGGGGTCATGGCGGTGGTGGCGACCCTTGTTGGCATCGGTCTAAGTCGAGGCGGAGTAGGCGCCGCGCTGAAGGCGAGCCAATCTCTGTTAGTTTCCCAACTCAATGCCGCACGATCGCAAGCGGCGTTGGGCGAATCACGGACTGCGTTGGTTGTCGTCGCCGATGTGGGTTCTCTCGAGCGTGATCGCCGGTTCTTGGCCGTGGCGGTAGAGGAAGGGGGGGGGATGGCGCGCCATCCACGACGGCACGATGTTGCCTCATCGCATTATGGTGCGCGACATTGCTCAGACGGGTTCATTGCTGAATCAAACTCTGGCGGTGGCCCTTGGTCCGGGTGATGCCACCACGACATGTTCGGCGGTGGTCTTTGAAGCGGATGGGCAACTCGCCACACCGGGAGGAGGAGAGATTTGGTTAGGTGTCGGCGTGCGAGACGAACAGGGCTGGAGAATTGATTCCGAGGCACCGGCGCGTGGCATTTTGGTGAGTCGTTATGGTGCCGTAACTTTATGGGAGACGGATTTATGAAATCAGCCCGGAGCTTTTCTTTAGTAGAGGTGGTGGTTGCGATCGGCGTGTTTGTAGCGGGAGTGGTGGCAGCGGTTGCGTTGCTGTCCCAGACCACGAATTCTGCGAGTCAGCGTTTGGCCGTCGCGACGGCTCAGCGGGTGGCCGAATCAAGTGCGGTATTGGTTCAGCAACTGCCCTGGACTGATGCGCTGGCGCGCGTGGATTCGGGAGCAGAGGTTTTTGCGAACCGGGAGGGGAATTTAATCGGCTGGGTCGATACGGTCAGTGAAAACGAGGGGTATTACATTATGACGCTTACGCGGGACACGGGGACCTCGGCGGTAACATCAAATGGGTCGGAGGCTTACATGGCTTTGCAACTCGAATTGCGCTGGCCGCTGCGGCAGGACGGCGCCGCTCGCGTGGCGGCTGAGAATCAGGAAGTTATTAGGCGCAGGTTGGTGATCAATCGATGAAATCCAGTCGTAGAGGATTTACCCTGGTGGAGCTACTGGTGGCGTTGGGCATTACTGCGGTATTGTCGGCCGTGCTGCTGAGTCTGGTCACCTCAACCCTCACGTTGTGGGGGAGGTCCGCGGTGGCGCTGTCGATGGATAATCAAGCCACGCTGATCTTGAAGCGCCTGCAACAGGATTTGGAATCTGCGGTGGTTCGTCGCGATATCGACGTGACGTGGTTGGAAAAAACGGAAGGCCAGCGAGGGATCAGTGTATTTCGTATGTTTGGAGAGTTGGCGAATACCTCGGGGGACGACGCTGATCCCGCAACGATTCGCGAAGTGATTTACCGCATGGTAGGGGCCGGCGAATCGGGCTCACTCTATCGCACGGAAAGCACGGCGGAGGCGGCGTTGAGCAGCGGCTATGCTCCGCAGCTCCAGCCTCTGCAACCCGATGATGAGTTTTTACTGAGCGAAGGTGTGCGGACTTTTGGCCTTCAATTCTTTAGCGACCGGACGACCGAAGTCGTTTCACCGTCCGCGACAGATTGGCCTTTGATGGTGAAGATCAATTTGGTGCTGCTCTCGCCGGATGGCGTGCAACGCTTGGCGGCGGTTTCGGCCGGTGAGTCCAACGAATCGGTGGATCAAATCGTGGTGCAAACCTCTCGGCGATTTGTGCAATGGGTTTCGTTAGGAGGTTACCCATGGTAAATCGCGACCAACGCGGCCTCGCTCTATTGCTGGTTGTTTCACTGATGGCGCTGGTAACTTTGCTCGTGGTGAGCCTTGCCGTGATCACGCGGGTCGAAACGCAGGTGGGGGCCGTCCGGGCCACGCAAAATCAAGCCCGTCAAAACGCCCAATTCGCACTTAATATCGCGCTCGGTCAGTTACAGGAGTTGGCCGGTCCGGATCGCCGGATCACGGCCACGGCCGAAGCTACGGGTGCTACCAGTAATCGCCATTGGACGGGTGTGTGGCGCAGCGATGATACCAGCACCGCTCCCTTGTCCTGGTTGGTGAGCGGTGAGGGTAGTGCTCCGTCGGCGGAGGCGACGCCTTCTCGGGAACGTATTGAATTAGTCAGTGAATCTGTCGGTGCCTCGATTACGCAAGTCGTCGCTCCGCTGGAAGTGCTCTCCGAATCGGGTGAAGCGCGAGGTGCATTTGCTTATTTTGTCGCTGATGAAGGTGTGAAGGCTCGGTTGATGCCGGCTTTGGATTCGTCCGGGGCAGATGACTTAGTCGTCCAACGTAAACTGATTTTGGGCGGCGCCCGCCCACTCGGATTTACGAGTGAAACTAGCGTAGACGCCTTAGGCGCAATATTTCAGAGCCGGCTAGAATCGTTTTCCAGTCGGGAGCAGATTGCCGCCATGGATGATGGAGTTGATCGTGATTTGTCGCGAGAATATTGGCACGACTATACCGCTTGGAGCGAAGGGGTGCGCACGGATGTTATTCGCGGTGAATTGAAGACGGATCTGACTGACTCAGGCGATACGGTAATCGCGGGGTTGGCGGCATTCAGCGATCTGATCACGGATGAACGAGCTGAGACGTTGAGTCCGTTGTATCCGATCCGGGCCGGAACCGTTACGGCATCGGGTTCGATCTATGACGGCATCCATCCCTTGATCACGCAGATTGGACTGCAATTTAGTGTGCACACGATTTCGTCCAGTTCGCGCACTTTGGAAACCCGCCTGCGGTTTTTTATCGAATTGGCCAACCCCTACAGTTCGGCTTTGGCGGCGGAAGATTTACGCGTGGTCGTGAGTGGTCTGCCGGATTCGTTAGAAATTGAATCACGCACGACCGGCACAAATCGGGATCACGGAAGCGCCACGATTTCCTTAGAGCCACTCTATGCGCTGCACCCCGATTCCCAGGGAGCGGCTGCGATCGAGTTTGATCTTCCGTTTGAGGTGTCGGACTGGGCACCCGGCAGAGTAATCACCTGGCGAAATCAATCGGGTAATACGATGGGTGAGGGCGCGAATCGAGAACTGCAATTTGATGCGAGCACGCGGACAAGTTACTGGCGCGAGCGTCCGGGGGGAGGATTGGATGGTCCCGACTCACTACTGAATTCAAGTGAATTGAGATTCACCGGATCCGAAGATTGGAATCTCCGGGTGGAGCTGCAGCGCAGTAATGGTGAGGTTCTGCAGACCGCGTTGTTACCGAAGTTTGCGGCCGTAGATTCTGCCTGGCAGGACGCCAACTCGACGCGGCCCGATTTTGGGATACAGGTGCGACTGGTTGATCGTGTTTTATCGCAGGACGCGGACGGAGCATCTGATTGGCTGAGCGAAGATCTACCCAGCGACTTACGCCGAAGCGAATTGCCGGAGTCATTCTGGGAACCTACTATCGATTTGGAAAGTGCGTCCTATAACGTGTCCTTCTCAGCGCCGAATTCCGGACTGGAGGCACGCCAGTTGTTCAATCGCGATCCGGTGGAACGGACCTATCTCAGTTACTATCAACCAAGCTTTAACAGCGATGTCGCCTTGTTTGAATTACCCCGACAGGATTGGCGCTCGGTCGGTAGCCTGCAGCATCTTCCGTTTGTTGATGGCCGAGTATACAACGTGGGAAATTCGTGGAGCGCTTTGAATGATTGGTTTGACCGCTACTATTTTTCCGATGCAGAAGAGGCTTCGAGATCGCCCCCGGCGTCCACGCAGCCCGCCACGTTCAACCTTAATTCCGTAGGTGAGACGGCGTGGGAAGCAGTATTGCGCGGAATCGGAACGGGTGGATCGGCGTATTCATTTACGGCGACAACGCATGATGGGGACTCTGAGATAGCAGGGAATTCGATTGCGACGCTGTCGACTCCCATTGCCCGACTTGGTCAATCCGCGGGTGAAATGTGGGAACTCTCACCAACGGCCAATAATTTCCAGGCGGTTTTACGGCAGTATCGGCGAGGATTGCGCGGGTTGACCGACGCGCAGGTCAGTGGATTGGCGCGGGAGATAGCATCGAATGTGCAGCGACGGATTTCGGCGCAGGGACCTTACAGGAGTGTTGAGTCGTTTCTCGCGCCCGATGCGTTGTTTGGCGGAGGTAATGTGCTGGAGTATTCAATTTCAGAATATGACGATTCCGTCGTCGCGAGTGGGCGGATTAATTGGGATCAGTATTTCCCGGATGAGCCGATGAAGATGGATACGGCGGCTCCCGGTTTTATCACGTCGGCTGATTTAATGACGGCCTTGGCTCCGGTGGTGAACGTGCGCTCCGATACGTTTGTGATTCGCGCCTATGGTGAGAGTGTGGATCCGGTGGCGACGGCCGAATACACGAGTTCGGAACCGACCGCTCGGGCTTGGTTGGAGGCGGTGGTGCAGCGCTATCCGGAGGGTGTTTTGGAGAGCGATTTTACTAACGGCGATTCGGGCGACTGGTCACAGATGATCGATGCGCCCGTATTGGGCCGTCGATTCCGCGTGATTGCGTTACGTTGGTTAAACGAGGACGATTTATGAAGATGAATGGACGTAGGTTCTTAGTGGTTTTAGGGGGCGTGATTTTGTTCTCGAATTTGGTGGTGGCGCAGTCTGCCCCGCAAACAGCACTCGATTTCGAGTTCTCGGTGATGGCCTGGGAACGCATGCGTGATGTGGGTTACGCTCAGATCAAAACAGAGGCACGCAGCAAACCGAGGCCGGTAGCGGCAGACTTCGAAATCCTTCCGCTGCGGATATCCTCGCAGGGACGCAGTGATCTTTACCGCTATGAAGGACCGGCGCCCGTGCGGTTGGTCGCGACTTCGGGTGAAGGAGACGCGCTGCGAGCGACGCGGATGATTGGGGCGATTACGGATCAGCGGATTCCGCGGCAAGCAATGTTGATGCTGGGCCCCGCGGCGGATGATGCTTTGACGGTGACGGTGCTCGATGATTCGCCGGCCGCCTTTCCGGGGCAGCACGTGCGGGTCGTTAATTTGGCCGAAGAGCCGATTCAGGGCACAATTGATGGGCAGACCTTTCGGGTGGATACGACGCGAGCGACTTTGGCCCCACGTCGGGTGGGTGAGAATGCGCGGATCGGCGTGGCGTTTGAGCGTCAGGGGCGCCCGATCGTCGTATTCGACCAATCACTGCGCGTCGGTGCAGAAGAGCGGGTGATGTTGGTTTTCCTGCCGCCGTTTCGGGAGGGAGCTGATGTCCGGGTGCGGGTGGTCCGGGACCAGGTTTTTGAGCCGGCTGAACCGTAGGCAGGTTTAGGCGGAGACACCTAGTGGGCCGCGGGCAAACTGGAAATCGACGGAGTTGTTCTGATTGGCGATCGGCGTGTGGTTCTCGGCTCGCACGGCGCGAAGCAATTCGTCGAGTGCGGTGGGGTCTTCCGTGAGCACGAGGTCAACATCGGTATGATGATGCGTCGGGAGTGCGTCGGATTCGGCGAGTTGAATGACCGGAACCAAGGGATGGGCTTGACGAGGTGCGTTGCCGACGAGTCCGAGAAAAAATTGCACTCCACTCGCGCCGAGGCTGGTGAGGTTTTCAACCCAGTGAGTGCTGTCGGTTTGGACCAAGTGGAGTCCGGGAGTTTTTGCTGCTTCGCCATTGGCCAAGGTCGCACGGGGCGAAACTTCGCCGAGGAGCGCGGTGCGGAAACGTGCGTTGGCCAGCAGCGGATCGTTTTCAGCCAAGAGCACGGAACCGCCATCGGCGAGAACCTGTTGTGCGACGGTTCGGATTTGATCGGCCGTGTTTGGGGTTACGGGAGCGGCTGAAAGCAGTCCTACGCTGATGCCTGACCAACTTTGATTCGTATCGAAGGCGAACGCCGGATCGTCGTCGGTGGCCCGTTCGTCGAACCACTGTTCAATCTTGGCGAGAACCGCGTCAATTCCGCCGTCGAGTTGCACGCTGGCCCAGCCGAATCGATCCAAGGGTAGATTCATGGTTTCAAAATAGCGGCGCATGACATCGTTGGGGATCTTCTCACAACCGTGCTCGAGTAGCAGCGCCGCGCCCACGTTAGGGTGGGTGGCGTAACCGTGGTAGGTGCGGCGGAGCGTCTCATACATGGTTTCGCCACCGAAACCGCAGCCTTCCGAGTGTGGTAAGGCGACAAAGCGCGTGAGGGCGGATACACCGTCCACTTGAGCGGCATTCAAACGTTCCGCGGCGAGCCGGGCGATTTGGGCCGAACACATGCTGGTAGGAAGGATTAGACCCACGCGCTCCGTGCGGCAAGACGAGTGGGGTGGGTTCGAACTGAGGATGAGCGGTTGGCCGTCCGGCTTCAGGCGAGCACGGATTTTTGGAAGGTTGGTGGCGTCGCTTTGGCTCCAGTTCCGCCACAGTGAGGCTTGGGAATGGCCCGCGATTTCACCCTTGGACTTTTGGCCCGAAGCGGTGGCCGCGAGGAGCGCCATCGATTCCGCCACCAAGTCGTCGAACGGTTCCCCGTCGAGATAGCGCCCGGCATTAATATCCATTTCTCTAATCAAGAGCTGGTGACGTCGAGAGGTGGTGGTGATTTTCAGCGTTGGGACAAAAGGATGGTTGGTGATCGATCCATTTCCAGTGACGAAGATGATGACATTACAACCCGAGCCCACCTGGCCGCCGATGGCTTCCAAGTCGTTGCCCGGACTGTCCATGAAATAGAACCCGGGAGCGGTCAGCGGATCAGCGTAGTCGATGACGTGATCGAGGGGAGTGCGCGGGTCTTTTTTCTGCACCGCGCCGAGCGATTTAAGGGCAATGTTGTAGAGGCCCCGAAACTTGTTGCCAGCGGAAGGATTGGTTTCCGGAGTCACGCCGTGCCAGCTCATCCGCTCCTTGAAGCGAGCGATCTTGTGGAGCAAACTGTGAGCAACCTCGACCGATTTAATATTGCGCATCAGATGCTCCTCGGCTCCGACGATCTCATCGGTTTCGCAGAGCACGCCGATACCGCCTTGGCGCACTACCTCATAGGTCATGGCACCCGCGAGGGGGTTGCCCGAAACGCCGGAAAATGCATCCGATCCGCCGCACTGCAAAGCGATCCGCAAGGCGCTCAGCGGCTGAGGCGAGCGGGGAAACGCCGCGACCGGCTCGAGCCACTGTTGCACGATTTCTTCACCCCGGCTCAACGCAGCGGCGAGGCCGTGATCGATGCTTAGAAATTCATGGAGCACCTCATCGAGCGGGTAGTCGTTTTCCCGCAGGAATTGCTGGAGCCGGCGGTTCGTGATCGCTTCATCGCCATAGTCGACGGCCAGAATCGCGCCGACATTGGCGTGCACCATGATTCCGGCCAACGCGCGCAGGACTTCCTCGGCGTTGTTCGGTTCCACGGCATCTCCGCCTTCGGTGTGCGCGATCGCGACGATGCGATCGATTCCGGGAATAGATTTATGAGTGCTGTTCAGCCGGGCTACCAATTGGTGGGCGTAACTCGCAGTGCGCGACGTTGTGCCCAAAATGACGATGGTATTGCGCGTGCCTACACCGCGGGCCCCTGGCCGAAGAAAACCGGAGAATGTCGATACTTCTGCGACTGGTTCGACCTTCGCAGGGGGCGGCAGGGCGAATTTTTCCAGGGCAAACGGTTCAAGGTGATCCGCAAAATTGGATTCGGCGGGTAGGGTTATGTCGCGTTGACGGACTTTAAGCGCCTCCAACGTCGACGCGTTGCACACGTAGTCGCCGGGATGGATTGCCCGCGTCGCGTGACCAAACGGAAGCGCCCAAGAGAGCAAAGCTTCACCCGGTTTGATGGATCGAACGGCGAACCGATGTCCCTCCAACACGGTGTGCGACACGATGCTGGGGCCATCGGGCAACAGCACCGCAGTTCCCGGGGCAATTTGGCGGATAGCGATCGCTACATTGTCGTCAGGAGTGGGGAGGCGACCAATATCATGCAGCGAGAGGGGTTCCGACATAGCGTCACAAATTGAAGGGGAGGAACGACGAACCCAAGACCGGAGTAACCGGTATTTACTGAACCTGTTTACTGGGGGAGCTAGGCGGATGAATCACCAGCGGGAGAGGGACAATTCCGGGCGGAGACTGTTACAATAGCTCCAGCTAAATCCAATTTTCGGACATTGCCCTCCTTCGTCCCGCAGTCGCGGGACTACGGCGGGCACCAATCCAATTTGGATTGATGGTGCCAGAGGGCGGATTTGAACCGCCGACCAAAGGCTTATGAGTCCTCTGCTCTACCACTGAGCTACTCTGGCATCAAGGGGAGGGCGGAGCGAAGAAATACCCGCCCCCCTTGTCAAGCGTCGGAAAAGATTCTGGGTGAGATTCAGTTTCGCCAAGGATTTCTGAAATAGGAGAATGGACAGCGTTTGGAGTCTATATTCCGGCTCTGGAAGAGGTCCCGC
>JABIRI010000031.1 GCA_018667915.1 Opitutaceae bacterium
CCTGATTCCGTTTTGATTTGCCAATGAGTGCCCCCAGATCTCGGCGAGGTGACAGGATTTCTGAGAAAAACTGCAGAAATCGAAAAAAAGTCCGTTGGGCGAAAAAAAGTTCATTTTCTTTGTCACCAATCGGGGCTTTCCGGGCACCTACCTTTGAATCACTATGAAAAACGTAGACGTGCTTACTGAACTAGAGACAACGGCCGACGAGGATCTCGTGCTCGCTTCCCTGGGGGGCGATCGGGAAGCGTTTGGTCAAATCGTGGAACGCTACCAACGCTTGCTGTGTTCGTTGGCATATTCCGCCGTCGGCAATCTGAGCGAAAGCGAAGATATCGCTCAGGAAGCTTTTATTACCGCGTGGCAAAAAATGGCCGACCTGAAGGACCCCACGAAACTACGGCCGTGGCTGTGTGGCATCGTGCGATTCAAAGCCAGTCGATCACGGCGCAAAGATGCCCGCGAGCCCGTGAGCGGCGCCGATGAGCTAGATGCACTGAACGAGCACTCCGGCGATGACATCTCGGTGCCGGACAATACGATCCACGAAGAGGAGCAGGCGATTCTCTGGCACGCCCTCGAACAGATTCCGGATAAATACCGGGAACCCCTCGTGCTCTATTATCGGGAGCACCAATCCATCGAACACGTCGCCGTGGAACTCGATATGAAGGAGGACGCGGTGAAACAACGCCTGTCCCGCGGGCGCAAGATGCTCAAGGAACAGGCAATGTCCTTCGTGGAAGGAGCTCTCTCCCGCTCGACTCCCGGCAAGTTGTTCACGTTCGGCGTGATGTCAGTCTTGGCGACGATTTCGCCCCCGGCCAAAGCGGCAGGAATTGGCGCCGCCGCCGCCGCGGTCGGCAAAGGCGCGGGTGGCATTGCCAAGACCACATTGCTGGCGGCGGTGTTGGCATCCGTCTCCGGTCTCATCAGTTCGGTCATGGCGCTCCGCATGAATTTAAATCAATCCCGGACAAAGCGGGAACGGCGCCGGGTCGTCATCACGACCATCAGCTTGGTCGGCAGCTTCTGGCTCTTCGTCGGAGCATTGTTCTTATTAAAAACGATCGCCGTGGGCAGGCCGGAATCGGCGGAAGCCATTTTTAACGGGATCCAGTATCTGGTAGTTGGATTCACGGGAGGATGGAGTTGGCTGTTGTTCCATTGTATGAAAACACAAGGGGAGCTACGGGCGCAGGAACGGGAACGTCATCCCGAACGGTTCACGGATCCTCGCTTCAAAAAGGGATCCAAGTCGGCGGAATACAAAAGCCGGGTCACCTTCTGCGGAGTGCCGTTGGTGCATGTGCGATTCGGCATGCAGGAGAAGGGTGACCAACCGGTGTTCGGTTGGATTGCGATTGGCGATCGGGCAGTGGGTTTACTCTTTGCGTGGGGCGGATTAGCGGTGGGGTTCTGTGCCGTCGGAGCCGTGTCGGTCGGAGTGGTGTCGTTTGGCGGCATCGGGTTCGGCATCATCGCCGCCGGTGCAATTTGTTACGGCTGGTGGGCATTGGGAGCGATCTCAATGGGAGTGCATGCGGTGGGCTCACTCTTTGCCTCTGCTTGGGAAACTGCCCAAGGCGGATTCATGGTCATGTCTCAATACGTGGCGACCGGACAACTCGCAGTGGCTCCTCACGCCAATGATGCGATCGCGCATCTCACCTTGTATAACCCTGATGCGGGACGCGACTGGCTCGTCTACTGTGTTATCGTGATCATACTTACTCTCCTGCCCATTTCCATCTACGCAAAGGCGGTGAAGAATCGTTTCAAAGACGACCCCACCGCGACTTCCCCTAAAAACTAAGGACGAATCATGAGTGAATCTGAAAAGAAATTTGATCCAAGGCTGTTGGCCTTTTTTGGCTGCACTATCCTGGGTGTCGGTCTTGGCTTCTGCTTTTTCCCGGAGAGGCTATTTGTCTTCATTGGCTGCACCATCGCCGGCCCCGGAATTGGTATGCTGCTGGCAGCCTACCTGCCGCCGCCGAAGGCGGACTAGGGCAGAATCGAGATCCTAATCCTCCGCTCCGACGGAGCGCTCAGTGGACGTGCTTATCGTAGACTGATTTCGGGCACATTCGTATTTGTTCGAGCCCGAGCCAACCTTAGATTCGAAGGATGCCCCACCCCCCCGCTGCCCCAGTGCAGAGCGATCGTCTGTCGTTTAAGGAAAACCTTGGCTTCGGTCTCGGCGACATGGCGTCGAACTTCTTCTTTCAGACGTTCGGCATTTTCCTGCTTTATTACTACACGGACGTATTCGGGATCGAACCGGCCGCGGCGGGCACGATGTTTTTCCTGACCCGTCTCGTTGACGCATTCACCGACCCGGCGATGGGCGCGATGGCCGATCGCACCAAAACGCGCTGGGGCAAGTATCGCCCTTATCTACTTTGGATGGCGATTCCGTATGGGATCTGCGGATACCTAATCTTTGCCAATCCGGATTTAGAGGGAGCGTCCAAGCTGGTTTACGCCTACGTGACCTACTCGGCCATGATGCTGATTTACACGGCAATCAACGTGCCGTATTGCGCGCTCATGGGCGTGCTCAGTCCGTCTTCCAAGGCGCGCACCGTCGCATCCTATTTTCGTTTTGTATGTGCCTTTGGTGGCGGCTTCCTGATTTCGTTGTTCGTGCGGCCGTTGGTCGAAGGTCTCGGCGGTGGCGATGAAGTGCGAGGGTTTCAGCTCACCATGGCGCTCTTTGCCGTGGCTTCCGTGGTGCTGTTTTTTATCACCTTCCTGACCACCAAGGAGCGCGTTCAGCCGCCAGCGGATCAGCAGCACAATCTCAGGGAGGAGTTGGGGGAGCTCTTTCGTAACAAACCCTGGGTGATTCTGTTTTATGGGGCGGTGGCCTCGACGACGTTTCTCGTCCTGCGCGATTCCGTTACGATTCACTATTTCAAATACGTGGTGGGGGTAAGCGATGAGAAGTATTGGTGGATCTTCGATCAAGCGTCACTGTTTCTAGGCGCGGCCAAACTTTCGAATGTAGCGGGGATTCTTTGTATTGGCCTTTTTTTGGGCAACTACGACAAGCGTCCGCTGGCCGTGGTGCTCTGTTTGATCACCGCGCTCAGTGTATTCTCGTTCTACTTCATCCCGGCAGACCAGTTCGGACTCATGGTGGTGGTGAACACGATAGGCACATTTGTTTATGGTCCGACTGCGGCGATCATCTGGTCCATGTATGGCGATGTCGCGGCCTACGGTGAATACAAGTTTGGGCGTCGCTCGACCGGGCTGGTGCACTCGGCGCAGCTCTTTTCCATGAAAACCGGCAGCATGATTGCGGGTTCGATGGGCGGACTCTTGCTCGCCTACTTTGGATTTGAAGCCAATGCGGTCCAGACGCCCCGTTCCATCCTTGGGATTACGCTGATGTTCTCCATCATCCCGGCAGGCTTCGCCCTAGTTAAAGCGTGGGCTATCTGGCGATATCCGCTGACCGCGGTGAAGATGCAAGAGATCGAAAAAACCCTGCAAGAACGACATGCGGCGGCCGAAAAACCGTAGATCGAAAAGCGAGCGCAGGGAACTATGCGTCGTAGTCGAGATAGGGCCCCAACCACTTCTCGGCGTCGGCTAGTTCTTTGCCGCTGCGCTTCGCGTAATCGGTGACTTGGTCTCGGCCGAGCTTGCCAACGGCGAAATACTTCGAGTCTGGGTGATTGAAGTAGAAGCCACTCACGCTGCTCGCCGGATACATGGCATTGGATTCGGTGAGCTTGATTCCGGTTGCCGCTTCGACGTCGAAGAGCTGCCAGAGCTGTGGTTTTTGCGTGTGGTCCGGGCAGGCGGGATAACCGGGGGCAGGGCGGACACCGCGGTATTTTTCGCGGATCATTTCCTGCATGGTGAGATCCTCGGTCTGGCCGTAGCCGGAGAAGTCACGGGCCTTTTTATGGAAAAGCTCAGCCATGGCTTCGGCGATGCGATCGCCGAGGGCTTGCACCATGATCGCGTTGTAGTCGTCGCCGTCGTCTTTGAACTCTTTGGAGAAGGTTTCCACGCCCGATCCGGCGGTGACGGCAAATCCGCCAATGTAGTCGATGCGGCCGCTGTCCTTTGGCGCGATGTAGTCGGCCAAACAGTGATTGTTTTGATTGGCCGGTTTCTCCCGCTGTTGGCGGAGAAAGTGGAGCGTATCGAGAACTTCGCTGCGCGCTTCATCCGCGTAAATCTCTACCGAATCGCCGACCGAATTGGCGGGCTGAAATCCCATGATGGCGCGGGGACTAAATCGTTTCTCGTCGACGATGCGTTGCAGCATCTCCTTCGCGTCGGCGAAGAGTTTGGTGGCCTCTTCACCCACGACGTCATCGGTGAGGATGTCCGGATAACGACCGTGTAATTCCCAAGCACTGAAGAAGGGGCCCCAGTCGACGAAGGGGACGATGTCCCCAAGTTCCAAGTGACAAGTATCAAGTAACAAGTCTCCAGCAGCGGCGCTTTGCGCCGAGTCTGTTGTAGCTGGGGTCGTTGACCCCGGTTCGGTTGGAGATGAAACACCGGGGTCACCCTCCTTCGCCAAGGCTTCGGCGGGCAAGACGACCCCGGCTACAGGTTGGCTACCGAAGATCTTCGTGCCCAAAAACGCGGGTTTCGGGATGTCGATCGTTGCCCAATCAAACTGGGGGGCGCGTTCGCGGGCCTGCTTGATTTTGAGCAGAGGCTTACGGTTGCGGCGGGCTTCGAATTGGACGCGCTGCTCCTCCTGTTTGGAGGAGTTTTCCGCCATGAAGGCGGGTTTCTGTTCGTCGCTCAGCAGAGCGCTGACGACGTTGACGACGCGGGAGGCGTCGAGCACATGCACCACACCGGGGGCGTATTCTGGAGCCACTTTGACGGCGCTGTGCGCGGCAGAGGTGGTGGCGCCGCCGATCAGCAACGGCACATCAAAACCTTGGCGGGTCATTTCTTTGGCCACGTGCACCATCTCGTCGAGGGAAGGGGTGATGAGACCGGAGAGTCCGATCACGTCGGCGCCGATCTCTTTGGCTTTGGTCAAAATCTTGTCGCAGGGGACCATTACGCCCATGTCGATGACCTCGTAATTATTACAAGCGAGCACCACGCCGACGATGTTCTTGCCGATGTCGTGCACGTCACCTTTGACCGTCGCGATGAGGAATTTGCCCTGCGCCTTGGTCACTTGGCCCGCGGCGATGGCTTTGGCCTTTTCCTCTTCCATGAAGGGCGTGAGATAGGCGACCGCCTTCTTCATTACGCGGGCGGACTTGACCACCTGGGGGAGAAACATTTTTCCGGCACCGAACAGGTCGCCGACGACGCGCATGCCGTCCATCAACGGTCCTTCGATGATATCGAGCGGGCGGGGAAGTTTTTGGCGGCACTCTTCGGTATCGGCTTCGATAAAGGCGTCGATGCCTTTCACGAGCGCATGGCTCATGCGCGCTTCGACACTCAATTCTCGCCACGCGGCCGCCGCGGGTTTAGCGGCGACGACACCGCCGGCTTTCGCGGCATCAGCTTCGGCTTTTAGTTCCTCGGCGTGGGTGATGAGTTTGTCGGTCGCCTCGGGGTTGCGGTTGAGCAACACGTCGTCGACCAGATCTCGGAGCTTCGGTTCGATTTCGTCGTAAACACCGAGCATGCCGGCGTTGACGATGGCCATATCCATACCCTCGCGAATCGCGTGGTAGAGGAACGCGGTGTGCATCGCCTCGCGCACGGGATTGTTACCTCGGAACGAGAACGATACGTTGGAAACGCCACCCGAGACTTTGGCCCCCGGCAGAGTGTCCTTGATGATCTTCGTGGCTTCGAAGAAATCGACGGCGTAATTGTTATGCTCCTCGATACCGGTCGCGACGGTGAGGATGTTGGGATCAAAGATGATGTCTTCGGGCAGAAAACCGATCCCGGTAAGCAGATTGTAAGCGCGAGTGCAGATGCGGACCTTTTCGTCTCGCGTGGCGGCTTGGCCTTCTTCGTCGAACGCCATTACCACAGCGGCGGCGCCGTAGCGCATGAGGAGACGGGCGCGCTTGAGGAATTCTTCTTCGCCGTCCTTCAACGAGATTGAGTTCACGACGCCTTTGCCCTGGAGGCACTGGAGGCCCGCTTCGAGCACGGACCATTTGGACGAGTCCAACATGATCGGCACTCGGCAGATGTCGGGCTCGGCAGAGATCAAGTTGAGGAACTTGACCATGGTCGCTTCGCCATCGATCAGTGCCTCGTCGACATTGATATCGATGATGTTGGCACCGTTCTCGACCTGTTGGGCAGCGATGGCGAGACAGCCGTCCCAGTCGCCGGCTTTAAGCATGCGAGCGAAACGGGGAGACCCGGTGATGTTGGTGCGTTCACCGACGACGAGAAAATTGGCAGCTGCGTTAGACACGGAAAGTAGCGGGTAGGCTGATTCTTGTTACTTGATACTTGGAACTTGTTAATTCGTGGCGTGACTACGCCACGGTCAGTGGTTCGAGACCGGAGAGTTGGAGGGCATTTGACCGGGCGGGAACTGAGCGCACGCTTAGCCCTTTGACGCCTTCGGCGATGGCGGCGATGTGATCGGGGGTCGAGCCGCAGCAGCCGCCGACGAGGTTTACAAATCCGGCGCTGGCGAAGTCAGCTAAGTCAGCGGCCATGTCGGCGGGATCTTCGTCGTAGCCGCCGAAGGCGTTGGGCAGTCCTGCATTCGGATAACAGGTGACGTAGCACTCCGCGATGGACGCGAGTTCTTCCATGTAGGGCCGCATTTCCTTGGCGCCGAGTGCGCAATTGATGCCGACGCTGAAGGGCTTCGCGTGACGAATGGAGTGGTAAAAGGCTTTGATGGTCTGGCCCGACAGCGTGCGGCCGGAAGCATCGGTGATCGTTACACTGATCATTACCGGCAGACGGGTGGCCGTTTCTTCGAAGACAGTGTCGATGGCGAAAAGGGCGGCTTTGGAATTGAGGGTGTCGAAGATGGTTTCGACGAGAAGCGTATCCACTCCGCCGGCGATGAGTGCGCGCACCTGTTCGGTGTAGGCCTCGACTACTTCGGCCCAAACTACTGCCCGGTATTCTGGGCGATTAACGTCGGGCGACATCGAAAGGGTGCGATTGAGCGGCCCGATCGCTCCGGCCACGAAGCAACGACGGCCCAGAGTGGCCTTTTCGGCGGCGTCGGCGGCGCGGCGGGCGCATTGCACGGCAGCGGTGTTTAGGTCGGTGACGACGGATTCGAGAGAGTAGTCAGCCTGTCCAATCGTGGTGCTGCTGAAAGTATTGGTCTCAACGATATCGGCTCCGGCCGCGAAGTAGCGCTCATGGACTTCTTGGATGATGTCGGGACGGGTGAGGCAGAGGAGGTCGTTGTTTCCCTTTAAATCGGATGGATGATCGGCGAAACGTTCCCCGCGAAAGTCGGCTTCCTCTAGACCGTAGCCCTGCAAAACCGAGCCCATGGCGCCATCGAGCACGCCGATGCGCCGGCTGAAAAGCGCGTTGAGGTCGGAAAACACCGGTGAATCGGACAAGGTTGAGGACATGATGGGTGAAATTTCATGCGCTCTCACGAAGGAGTGCAAGAATACATATCAAAATATCAAAATATGTTGATATGTTATTAAAGTACCCTCAACCGCATGGTTGCGCTTTTCAGATCAACGGTCTGAGAGTCGTATCGTTCATTGATTTTGTCCCGTTCAGCAAGGAAGGCCGTGAAAACCGGCCACAGTTGCGCTGCGGTAACACACCAGTCCAAAACTCCATTCGATCGAACCAGATCGGAGTAAAACCAATCCCGGGTCGCCCGGGGTGAAGGTGGAGTAGAGGCAGCTTGCGCGCGATGCGCGAAGTAACAAATCCCAAGTAACAAGTATCAAGAGAAAGTCTTTTGATACTTGATACCTGCTACTTGATACTTCGAGCGAGGCACGAGCGAACGTGTGGAGTCCGAACACTTGCCCGGGGTAGCTCACGCGTTAGCCGCGATACTTTTGCGCGCGGCCTTCGTGAAATCTTCATCGCAAAAATGAAGCGTGGGAGCAGCACCTAGCGCGGACATCCGTCCGGGCTCAACTGCTCTTACTATTAAGACAGTTATTCGTGTTCATGAATCAAACCTCCTTAAGCTCCGTCACCCGGAGCTTCCTTAAAAACGCCGTCCGGTTATTTATCGGATCGGCTTTCGCCCTCACGTCGCTCGCGCAAACCGCGGTTACTCAACTCGAAACCGTCGTCACCACGGCGACCCGCACGCCCGTCTCGATTGCTCAGCTCGGTTCCGCCGTGGATCTGATTTCTGCGGCCGATCTTCAGCGTCGCCAAATCAGCACGCTGGCCGGTGCGTTGGATACCATTCCCGGAACGCCAAATTTCTCATCTGGCGCGGCTGGAGCCGTCACTTCGGTATTCATGCGCGGATCCAATTCCAATCAAACGTTGTTTTTGGTGGATGGCATCCGGCTCAATGATCCCAATGCTGATTACTTCAACTTCCTCGGCGGGGCCTGTGTGAGTTCCTGTGATAGTCTCGAAGTTTCGCACGGTCCTCAAAGCACCCTCTATGGCGGCGAAGCCATGGGCGGAGTCGTGGCGCTGTCGGTTCAGCCCGGAAATGGTGAGCCCTCTGGTCGCGTCTTTCTAGAAGCCGGTTCGTTTGGCACCGTCCAAGGCACGATTGATGCCCAGGGACAGCGCGATGCGACGTCCTACTCGGTATCACTGTCCGGTGGCCATACCGACAACCACCGATCGCACAACGAGTTTGATAGCCTCAATTTTGTCGGTCGTTTGGATCAACAAGTCAGCGAGACTCTCGCTATCGGTGCCACGCTCCGCGGGTTTCGTGGTGAGTATGAATCACCGGGCGACCGTTTCACCAATGACCCGGACAATCTCGAAGAAGAGACCAACTGGATCGCCACGGCATTTGCTGAGTTCACTCCATCCGAAGATTTGAGTGGCCGCATCACGGTGGGTGGTCAACTACGGGAATTCGTTTCCACCAATCCCGGTGCGTTTGGCACGCAGGTCACGAACATCGACAACGAGCGCGCCATTCTAGACGCCCAGTTTTCCTACCGAGGATGGGATCGCCACCGTGTGACTGCTGGCGTCACCGCCGAAGCCAACAGCACCACCAACGACGGCTTTGGTGATATCGACGAAGACCAGTCATTGTTCGCGATCTTTGTGCAGGACGAAATCACGCTGAACGAAAATCTTTGGGTGACGGCGGGATTACGTAGTGATGATCATGATACGTTCGGTCGAGCAACGACCGGTCGCGGCACGCTCGCATGGCAAGTGGTCCCCGATCAAATCAAGCTTCGCGGCAGCTATGGCACGGCCTTCCGCTCCCCGAGCTTTCTCGATCTCTACGGCACGAGTGCGTTCTACCAAGGCAACCCGGATCTCGAAGCCGAAGAGGGTGACGGTTGGGACGTCGGCGTGGACACGTATTTCGCTGACGGACGTGGTTCCGCAAGTTTGACCTACTTTGATACCTCTTACGACAATCTGATCATCTTTGACTTCGGGGTTTTCCCCGGCACCACGGCTAACGTTGAAAACGCGCGCACTTATGGAATCGAAACGAGCTCAAGTTGGGTGATTGGAACCGGCACGGAAGTCCGGGCGAACTACACCTATCTTGAAGCTGAGAACGAATCGAAGGGCATTCGCCTCCTGCGACGTCCGCGGCACAGTGGTTCATTGGATGTCTGGCATGACTTCGGGGAGTTCGATTTTGGATTCGGGCTCGGATTCGTTGCGGACCGCAAGGATGTGCACGCATCCACGTTTGGAACGATTGATGGGGAGGACTATCTGGTCGCCCGTTTCTACGGGACCTGGCAGGTCAGCTCAGACTTCAAGATTCGCGCTCGAGTTGAGAATGCTTTCGATAAAACCTACGAACCGGTCCACGGCTTCCCTCAGCCGGGAATCGGTGCCTTCGTAGGTATCGAGTGGAGCTTCTGATTCTGAGCCTAAGAAACCCACGAAATAGCACGAAAACGGATTATGCGTAAATCAGACATTCGCTCCCTTCGGTTTCGTGTGATTTCGTGTCTTTTCGTGGGCTTTCTATCCGTTGGGTTTGCCGAACCTCTGCGGGTGGTTTCGCAGACGGTGGGGACCGATGAGATGTTGCTGGCCGTCGCAGACCCGGAGCAAATCGTAGCGTTGAGCCACATTTCCCGGGAGCGCGATTTCTCCGCCGTGGCCGTGGAAGCAGCCGAGTATGATCAGATCGGGCAGGGTGATGCGGAAACGATTCTCAAGTTTCGGCCGGATTTGGTTTTGGTGGCCGACTACAGCCGTGGTGAGTTGGTTTCTCAATTAGAGCGCGCCGGAGTCGAGCTCATGGTCTTCGATCGCTATGCAACGATGGACGATGCTTTCGATAACCTGCGTATGCTGGCCGAACGGCTCGGCCCTAAAGCAGAAACGCGTGCAGCAGCGGTTATCGCCGAGGTAACCGAACGCCAGGAGACGCTGAAGAAACGACTGGCGTCCGTCCGTCCGGTCAAAGTCATTGCGCCGTCGACTTACGGGATTATTAGCGGTGGAGGCACGACGTTTCAGGATCTGTGCGATCATGCGGCGGCGGAGAATCTAGCCACGACGGTTGGCGAATTGATCGGGCACGCAGATATCCCTCGCGAGAGTATGCTGACTTGGCCCGTGGAGCAGGTCGTCCTCGCCGGTTACGATCTCGAACCTACGATCGAGCCGTTTTTGACGCTCATTCCGTTCCGGTTTATGGATGCGGTAAAAGAACGTCGGGTCGCGTTGATCGAGCCTTACATGTTTGGCAGTGTCACCCACTACCGAATGGATGGTTACGAACGTTTGGCCCGCCAATTACACCCGGAGAGGTTCGAGGATAAATAGCCTGTGCGTGTGATATCAAAATTTAACTGGAGCATGTCGGGCCTAAAGCCCGACCCGGGCTACGGTCTTCAATCGTGGGTCGCGCTTTACGCCCGACAACGCATTGCCTCCC
>JABIRI010000030.1 GCA_018667915.1 Opitutaceae bacterium
AGCCCGACCCACTTTCAAACACACTTTAACCAAATAAGGTGGGTCGGGCTTTACGCCCGACACCGGAACCGGTTCTCTAGAATCGCATGGACGAAAAACCCAAATCCAAGGACCCGCTTCACGGCATCACGCTCAAAACGATCGTGACCGATTTGGTCGAGGAGTTGGGTTGGGAGGACTTGGGCGAGCGCATCAACATCCGCTGCTTCACCTATGACCCGAGCATAAAATCGAGTCTCACATTTTTGCGCAAAACCCCCTGGGCCCGCACGAAGGTGGAAAAGCTTTGGATTTGGCGGCAGCGACTCAAGCAGCGTGGCTCCGGCGATTCACCACCGGATTCAGAGGCGCGGCTGGTTGAACGGACTCGTCGGAATGGTCCCGCTGGCCTTGGCGGCGAGTAAGGGACGTAGTCGCGCGATGACATCTTGGGCCTCGGTATCCGGGTCGATGGCAAGATTGTTGAACTCCATCGGGTCGGCGTAGTGGTCGTAGAGTTCTTCGCCGCGCGCCCCCTCTTCCCAATCGGTGTAGCGCCACCGCTCGGTCCGAATGCTGCGACCCATTACCGGCGTCGAAAGTCGGTCATCAGCGGGACGTAGGATTTGCGTGATCGCATAGCTGTCCCAATCCGCTATCGGATCGGCGAGCAGGGGCACCAAACTTTGCCCCGACAGCTCATGCGTCGGCTCAAATCCGACGAGGTCCATCACGGTGGGATAGATGTCTACAAACTCCACCACCCGCGGTGACGCGGTGCCGTTGCCCGCCACTCCGGGTGCCCGGATGATGAGCGGCGAACGCGAGCTCTGCTCGAAGAGCGTGCGCTTCTGCCAGATGCCGTTGTGCTCGCCGAGGTGGTAGCCGTGGTCGCTCCAAAAGACGACGATCGTATCGTCGGTCAAACCGAGCTCATCGAGCGAAGCGAGGAGGCGACCCACCTGCGCATCGATGAAGGAAACACACGCATAATAGGCCTGGAGCGATTTCCGCAGCGTCAGCTCATCGAGGCTGTAATTCGGGATCGGGTTATTGTGGGCAAAGGCAGCCGTCGGAATGTCGTCGCGATCATCAGAGGGCGCGTAGGGCAGTCGGATATCTTCGAGCGGGTAGAGGTCAAAATACTTCTTTGGGGCCACGAACGGCGTATGCGGGCGAAAGAATCCCACCCCGAGGAAAAATGGCCCATCCTGCTTCTCCGTCAGGAGGCGGATCGCTTCGGTGGCAATCATGCCATCGGTCTGTTCCTCGTCCGTGCCATCTGCGGCCAGCCAACTCAGCGCACCGCTAATTTTACGATGCGGCTCCGCGTTGTAGATGAGGTGTTCCTCGTTCTTGTCGCGGCCCGCGGGGTTCACGGTCATTTGCCACGAGGGCGCATCATCGAAACCATCGGTTCCGATACTTGCCGGAACGTTGTAGTGGTAAATCTTCCCCACCCGCGCAGAAAACCAACCCGCGTTCTTAAACTGCTGCGACAACGTGATGACATCCGGAACCGTATCCCGAAAATGCGCATCCAGATCGTAGACTTTGATCTCGTCGGGCCGCAGTCCGGTCATGACCGACGCGCGCGTCGGGTTGCACAATGGCAGTTGGTTGTAGGCGCGATCGAACCGCACGCCCGTGGCTGCCAACCGGTCGATGTGCGGTGTCTTCGCGACCAGATCACCGTAGCAACGCAGACTCGGCGCGAGATCATCGACGGCGATGAACAGAACATTCGGGCGATCCGCGGCCTCGGCCTGCCCGAGGCCGAGAGTCAGCACAAAAAAACAACACAGAAACAATTTCATAGAAATATACAGAAAGGGGTAAGCTCGAGGTCCGAGGAGCAAAGCAGTAGGGCTGGATGGGCGATGCGGCAAGGTCGGACGAAGCAACCGCAATTGAGCCGATAGCGGGTGAACACTGACTCTCAGCGGTTTTCCCGTTCAATGCTCCACGTTTTCGCTAGGCTCAAACGCGGCTACGTTCACAAAGTCCTTCAGGGTGAAACTGTCGGGCATAAAGCCCGACCCACCTGAGAGGTAACGTGGGTCGGGCTTTACGCCCGACAGTTTCAGTTGGTCGGTAATCTACGCTTCTCGCGAACCAACGAGCGGTTCCGCGACATCCTCACCATTTGCGCACTCGCGCCGACTCCACCGAGCCGATCTAGTGTGCAACCCATGCCCTTTGCTGTTTCGTTATCTCGCTGCCTCCGCCGTCAGAGCAAACTGGGGCTGCTGATCGCGTTGATCTCGGGTTCAGTTTACGCCCTTCCCCAGCCCGGCGAAGTCTATCGAGAATACACGACCTCCAACGGCGGCAACGACTGGCGCGTCACTAACCCCGCCGCGACCGATCCCGGCGCCCTCGCCTTTTTGCCCAATCCGATTCTCGCCACACCATCGCTCGACCTCACCCACGCGGTGCGCGCCGAGGCTGTGTTGGATGTTTGGGGCGGCCACCTGCGCACCCGCGACCGCCAGCTCCGTTTTAACGGCCACGACTGGCTCGACGTGCCCCGCCCGCTACTCCCTGGCACCGAGGTCTTCGAGTCACTCTATTACACCCAACACAACCCCACCATCGAGGTTCCTCTCGCCCACTTGCAATCCGGCCCCAACACCTTCGAAGGCACCTGCACGCACAGTTTCACCACCGGCTGGGGTCAGTGGGGGCTCTATGCCCTCACCCTGAGGATCTACTACGATCCCGCGAAGGTCACCGCCCCAACCGGCCAAATCACCAGCCCCGTCTCCGGTGCGACGCTTACCGAAACCCCAACCGTCACCGTCGACGCTCAAGCCGCCTCAGGCATCAAACAGATCGACGTCATCGCATGGTATGACGGTTACGATGAGAACGGCGATGGCGTCGGACTCGATTGGCATGAATCCCGTTTCGTTCCCAGTCGCGGAGCGTCTCCGATGCTGCGTGACCACGTCGGCAGCGTAACTGCGCCACCGTATTCAATTTATTGGGACGCCACTCAAGTTCCCGATCAACCCGCCGCCGACCTTAAACTTGTCGCGCGCATCCAGGACCAAAACGGCCTGTGGTTTGTCACCCCAATTGTCGAAGACCTCACCCTCGAACGCACCGATTTCTCGGTCCGGCTGATCGGCGCCGACGAGCTCCCTCCTGCCTTCGGCATGCGCACCGGGGCACTCGATGAACGTTCCCTCACCCTGACGTTGCCGACTTCCATCGCGCTCAACCAAATCGCCGAGGTCGGCTTACACTACCGCACCTGGAACGGCTGGGACGGGTTTCACGAGCCGTGGCAGCTCAATGACTTCACTCACCCCAATGACGGCAAGAACCACCACTACGATTACGATGTCATCGCCGTGCCGCCCTCCGCTCTGCTCTCCGACGGCAACACGTTCACGATTCGTTCCGACACCGAAGAGCACGCCCTCGAGGTGCTCGCTCCCGGCCCCGCGCTCACCCTGCGCACGCGCATCACGTCACGCCCTACACGCCTCACCAATCTCTCCGCCCGCACCTTCGCCGGCAGCGGCGACGAACGCCTCATCCTCGGGTTCGTGATCGCTGGGACAGAACCCCATTCAATTCTCAGCCGCGCCATCGGGCCTGGCCTGCAGCCCTTTGGCGTCACCGGGGTTCTAGCCGACCCCACCCTGAACCTCTTTCGCGGCAACGAATCACTGGCTACCAACGACAACTGGAGCGAAGCGGCCAACTCCACGACCCTCGCGACCGCCGCGGCGCAACTCGGCGCGTTCGCACTCACGCCCGACTCCCGTGATGCCGCCGCACTCGAGACGATCCCAGCCGGGAGTTACACCCTACACGTAGCCGACGCCAGTGACGCTACCGGAGTCGCTTTGGCCGAAGTCTATGATCACAACGGACCTGGCTCCGCCGACACCCTGCGCATGATTAATCTCTCCGTGCGCGCTCGTGTGCGAGGTGGCGACGACACGCTCATTGCGGGGTTTGTCGTGACCGGCGAAAATCCCTTGCGCGTGCTCCTGCGCGGTGTGGGGCCAAGCCTTACCGGGTTCGGTATTTCTGATCCCGTTTCCGACCCTCGCATCACCCTCTTTAGTTCGACCACAGAGATCGCCTCCAACGACGATTGGAACAGCGATCCGATCGCACAATCCGCTGCCGCCGGCGTCGGGGAGTGACGCGTTTAGCACCGGGCGCTTACACCCTCCACATCAGCGGCGCACCCGACGACAACGGTATCGCCCTCGTAGAAATCTACGCGCTGCCATAGCCGCATTGCCTCCTTCCCAAAATTCCGGTTCTACTGATCGCAACTCCCCCGATCATGTCGACGCATACCGTCTCAACCCAACTCCCCGTAGCCGCTCGCTACCTGCCGCCGATCCTCATCTTGGCAGGAATCCTCGTAACCGCCTACGGAGCTAACAAAGTTTGGCTGGGTTACGAAAGTCGCAACTGGCCCCAGACCCCGGGCATCATTCGTAGCGCGGACGTGGAGGAGTCCTACAAAACCGAGAAGTCGGGCAGCGGATCCAATCGTTACAAGGTTTACGAAGCCCAACTCACCTACGACTACCAAGTCCTTGGTCGGGCTTACACGGGCGACCGCATCAGTTTCGGTCACGGCCCAACGCGCCAACAACATCAGGTGCAATCCTTCGTCGACCGCATGCCCGTTGGTTCCGGCGTGACCGTTTTTTATCAGCCCGACAACGCCGCTCAAAGTGTTCTGCTCCCCGGCGGTCTGGAATTGCGACCGTGGGGTTTCATTGCGGTCGGCATCGTGTTTTTCTTCGGCGGTTTTTGGGTCGCTCGAAAAAACCGCCAGGCCACGTAACCCAAACGCAGACGTATTCTTTTTCACCCCATGTCCTACCCCAACGTTCCCCCCGTGGCTCCGCTGTTAGCCGCCTCCCTCGCCGCCATGACCTTCATCCCCGATGCCGATGCCCAACCGGATGGCTTCAACTACGACGAAGCCCTGGTGCCTGCCTACGCCCTACCCGACCCTCTGGTGAGTCTTGCCGGCAAGCCCATCACCAACGCGAAGGCGTGGCAAAGTCATCGGCGCGCCGAGGTGCTCGGCCTCTTCGAGGATCATGTCTTTGGTCGCACGCCATCGGCCGACATCGACGTGCAGTTCGAACTACTCGAAGGTGACGATCAGGCCTACGACGGACGGGCTACGCGCAAACAAGTGCGCATGCACTTCCGGGCAAATGATCACCACGTCGCCGCGGACCTTTTGATCTATCTCCCCAACGATGCCAAGGGTCCAGCGCCGCTTTTCGTCGGGCTCAACTTTAACGGCAATCACACGACGACCCCCGATCCCGCCGTGCCCGTAAATCAAAACTGGATGCGCGCCACCAATCGGGATGGCGTCATCGATCATCGCTCGAGCGAAGTGGCCCGCGGAACCTCCGCCAAGCGCTGGGCTATCGAAGCGGCGATCGCCCGTGGCTACGGCGTCGCGACGATGTATTGCGGTGACCTCGATCCGGACTTTGACGACGGATTTCAGAACGGTATTCACCCCCTGTTTTATCGTGACGGGCAAACCCAACCTGATGCCCACGAATGGGGCACGATCGGCGCATGGGTCTGGGGCCTAAGTCGCGCGATGGACTATTTCGAAACCGATGCGACCATCGATCACGAGCACGTCGCGGTCCTGGGTCATTCACGTTTAGGAAAATCTTCGCTCTGGGCCGGCGCGAGCGATGAACGCATCGCCATCATCATCTCCAACAACTCCGGTTGCGGCGGAGCCGCCCTCGCCCGCCGTCGCTTCGGTGAGACGGTGCAGCGCATCAATACCAGCTTCCCGCATTGGTTCAATGATGCCCACCAAGCGTATAACGAAAACGAGGACGCTCTACCCGTGGACCAACACATGCTCATTGCTCTGATGGCCCCACGACCCGTCTACATCGCCAGCGCCACCGAAGATGTATGGGCGGACCCCCGCGGTGAATTCCTCGCCGGTAAACACGCCGAAGCCGTCTACGCGCTTTTTGGGAAAACCGGCCTGACCGTCGAAGACCAACCCGCCCCCGACACCCCCATCGGTGATTATATCGGATACCATCTACGCACCGGAAAACACGACGTGACCGCTTACGACTGGGAGCAATACCTCAAATTCGCCGATCGGCACTTCGGGCGGTAGTCAATATCACCTTCCGCTGTAACTAGCGGAGTTAGCTAAAGTAACGCCGTGGTTCAGCCGGCGTCAGAAATGCCGGCTGAAGCACGGCACTACGCTCAACCGATCGCGGTTAGCCTTACACCGCCAAGGCCTGTTGATCGGTTGAAGCTTTAACAAAAAGAGCCCGCCGGTTAGGGCGGGCTCGGAATAATTGAGAGCAGTTAAGAAACTGCGGGGGCCGGCTTACTTACCTTTGCCCTTTTTCGCACTCTTGTCCGATTTCTCCGACTTGGCTGATTTATCGGATTTCTTGGCCGACTTCTCGGATTTGGCCGACTTTTCAGACTTCGCGGATTTCTCCGACTTTTTGCCTTGGTCGTGTGGCACGCCCACGGTTGTCGTGCTGCTGGTCACGTTGCCTGCCGCATCCGTGGTTTCGATCGTGACCGTATAAATCCGGCCGGTGCCCTTGCCCGAGCGTTCGGCGCGAAGGTTGGCGGTCAGATCACCGGTAATCACGGTATCGTTGACGGTGTTGCCATCGGCGGCGCCATTATCGGGCTCGTTGCTGGTGATGGAAACGATCTTGCTGGTGACTTCGCCACCGGCGTCGTTGGCATCAACCGTGAACGATACGGCGACCATCTTGTGATTGGCTGGCCAGAGCGTGCCGATCGAAGGTGCCACACTGCTAACTTCCGGAGCGGTGGTATCCTCGACGGTGACAGTGAAGCTGCCTTCCGAAACGTTACCGGCGGCATCCGTAGTAGTGAGGCTGATCGTCGTTTCGCCGAGTGGCAGCGTGCTGCCGGAAGCGATGCTGGACTCGACGGTCACGACGCCATCGACGAGATCGCTGGCAGAGGCATCAAACGAAGCAACCGCACCATCAGCGCTGGTGGCCTCCAGGACGAGGTCAGCTGGAACGCTGAGTTCTGGAGCGGTGGTGTCTTGGACGACCACGTCGAACTCAACGGAAGCTTCATTCCCCGCCGCATCGGTAGCAGTTGCAGTCACGACAGTGGTGCCAACCGGGAAGACGGAACCGGATGCAATCGATGTCTCAACGGTGACGGAACCGTCGGTTTCGTCAGAAGCGGAAATCGAGAAGTCGACCACGGCTCCGTCCGGGCTGGTAGCTTCGGCCGCTGCCTGCGTTTCGATGGATATAACCGGAGGAGTTGAATCGGAACCTCCAGTGGCCGTGGTTTCAAATGACTCGGTCACTTCGTTGCCGGCGGCATCAACGACCGTGAGACTCACATCGAAATCGCCACCCTGCTCGTAAGTGTGGGTGCCGGTGACAATACCGGTAGCCGGATCGATCACGCCCTCGGAGGTCGTGCCATCACCCCAATCAAAGATCGCGGTGTGTTGGTCGCCGGAGTTGGCGTCGGTGATTTGAGCCGTGACGGTGAATTCTTCGCCCGCGACGATTTCGGCGGGCATTTGAATGTCGCCCACCGTAGGAGGGCTGGAGATGCCGATGGCGAACAACGCGAGCTCCGGCGCGGTGCCGGTGATGGTATTGTTCACTTCGTCCACTTCGATGGTGACGTCGATCCAGGTTTCGCTGGCCTCGTCGAAGTAGAACAACTTGAGGTCGGCTTCGTCTTCGGCCGCAACCGCGTCTTCAGAGTAGTCGATCGTGACGTCGACATAACCGTCGAACGTGGCAGTCGTGCTGATGCTGTAATAAGCGTTCACATCGTTGTTCACAATGGGGCTGAAGCCGGCCGGCAGAGCCGGACCCACGGGGAGTTGGGACGCAGTGGAAACACCGGCCTCGACCACGTTATCGAAGACGAGTTCGACACCCGTTCCAGCCTCAACCGTAACATCGGTGCCGACTGGAGTAGGCAGAGGCTCTTTCAACTCGAGCGAGAAGTTACCAAAGCTCACGCGGGAGCCTTCGACATAACCGTAGGTCTGCAGGTTGTAGGTGCCAGGGACGCCGACGATGCGCACGCGTTGGCGCGCCTTGGTCGTGCCCCAAACGGAGGCGCTGATACTGAGCTGTTGGCTAGCCGAGCCATTCTCGTAAGTCGTAACGTGACCGTTGATGTTCGCCCTGGAAATAAGGATTTCCTCGGTAGCACCCGCGGGTTCGATCACGTCAAAGGTCAGCTCTGTTTGCGTGGTATCGAAATCGTAACTTCCGACGGTTTGCGTGTCGCCACCGACAAAGGTGTGGGTAGGTGCCCGATAGTCGTAGATGCCTAATGCATAGCTGAGGTATTCACCGGGAGTGGAATAGTCGTAACCGTTGATGTTGATGCGGTCGAATTTCCATTCACCGGAAGTGACGGCGCCCGACAACTGCTTGGTGGTCTGGTCAAATTGACCGTAAATGTTGCGCGACTCGCCAGCCGGGTTCGGGCTCGGGGCGGTCCAACGACCTTGCACGTAACCGCCGTTGATATCGTCGAGGCTGAGGAAGCCAGTCGGGTTCAAGTCAAACAGCGCCATCCCGAGATTCTCGGTGTAGTCCACTTGGGTGATGACCCCTGCTTCCGCGACGGTGTTGTTCCGGTAGAAGTAGAGCTGGGAGCCGGTGAAGTAGGCGTAGTTGTAGAGGCGGTAGTTACCCGGCAGGAGGTTGGTGTATTCGTAAGAACCGTTGCCCTGATAGCTCTTATTCCCAAGCGATGTTCCGGAGGAATTATAGAGCTGTATATTGCCGCTGGTTGGAGTCGCGGCACCCGAGAAAGTGATGTCGCCCACAATCGCGCCGGCCGCGAAGGATGCGTCCAATTCCCACGTGGCGGTAGCGCCGGAGGCAGGGACGGTGATCGACTGGCTGGCCAAGGTCTGGGCGGAGGAATCTCCGTCCGTGCTGGTAACGGTGGCACTGCCGTTAATCGATATATTAGCCATCGGGAGAACCACCGCATAATCGAGGTTCTGCGAATAGTAGCTGAAGTAAGTTGGACTGGAGCCTCCAGAGTTTCCGTGCGCACGGAGATTCGAAACCACATCCAAAGTGCCATTGGCAACTTGCACGTCGGCGAGAACGCGGGCGGAGCTAAGGGAGATGTTGTTCGAAATCTCCTCTTCGGCGCCGACCGAAATTTGGGTGGGCAGATTCACGGAAACGTAACCGTAAGAACCGCTCGGCACTTCAGGATAGAGCGTGAAATTGAGCTTCCAGGTCTTTCCTGCAGGCACGAGAATCGAACAGGTCGAACCCGTGAAGGAGGCGTTGGCTGAGCCGGAACCGTCAGTCGCGTAGGCGTTGACGTTACCGTTTTTGAGGACCTCTGAGGAGAGGGAAATGCTTCCAGTGATCTTGCCGGGCAGGAGCTCGACGGAATCAGAAGCCGTAGACAACAAAGGTGTCACAGCGCTCAACAAGAGCGCCAAGATTAGGTTTTTCATAAGTTGAACAGGGAGTTGTGTGAACGCCGATTCACGCGCTGGAGGCAGGAGAATCTACACAATTGAGGGATAGCCCCTATTTGCGCCGGCCCCGAAAACTCAGAATCACACCTATGTAAAGCAATCGTAAAACTACATAATCCCCTTAATGAAAATATTTTGTGGACATTCGGGCCTATTCAATCCGTTCATACAGACTGAGTTAAACACCCCATTTTTACGGTTTACAGCTCGCCCAGTGCTTCAAACGCCTGTTGGTCGGCTTGGGCTTGGGCGCGCCAGAGTTTCGAGTAGGCGCCTTCGAGCTTGAGCAGCTCGTCGTGGGTGCCTTTTTCGAGGATACGCCCGTGGGCCAGCACCACGATTTGATCGGCTCGGCGCACGGTGGAAAGTCGATGCGCGATCACCAGCGTGGTGCGCTGCTGCACAAGTGATCCGAGCGCCTGTTGGATGGCTGCCTCGGTAATCGTATCCACGCTCGCGGTCGCTTCATCGAGAATGACGAGTGGCGGATTCCGCAGGATCACCCGGGCAATGGTGAGGCGTTGTTTTTCGCCCTGCGAAAGGCGCACGCCGCGTTCGCCGATCTGGGTCTCGATGCCTTCGGGAAGGTTGTTCACAAACTCCCATGCGGCCGCCGCTTTGAGCGAGGATTCAATATCGGTATCGGATGCTTCGGGGCGAGCCAGACGAAGATTGTCGGCGACGGTGCCATTGAAAAGAAACGGCTCCTGGGCCACGAGCCCGACTTGTTGCCGCAGTTCGGTCAGACCGAGGTCACGCACATCCACCCCACCGATGCTTACCCCGCCCGAGGTGACGTCGTAGTAACGCAGCATGAGGTTCGCCAACGTCGTCTTACCGGCACCGGTATGGCCCACGAGCGCGGTCACTTTTCCCGCCGGAAGTTCGAGATCAAAACCCTCCATGATCGCCGGACGATCCGGGTAGCCGTAGCTGACCTTTTCGAATCGAATGCCTGGCACGCCGGCGGGAAATGGTTGCGGGTTTTCGGGAGGTTCGATCTCCAGCGGATGATCGAGAATTTCAAACACCCGATCACTGGAGGCCTTGGCCGCCGCGAGCATTTGGTTGAGTTGGTTGAGTCGGCTGACCGGTTCGTAGACCAATGCCGCGTAGGCAAAGAAACTCACAAAATCACCAAATGAAAATGCGCCACCGGTCGCCTGGCTCTCCATCAGCAGCGCGCCTCCCACACCGACCACGGCCACCGCGCCCAAGCTACTCAAAAAGTTCGTGCCCGGACCATGGAGCGACCATCGATACATGGCGCGCAGGGTGGTATCCTGCACCTTGCGGGCGGCATCACCAAATCGACCGCGTTCCCGATCACCTAGGGCGAAAGAACTGATCAAACGGTGGCCCGAAATGTTCTCCATCAACAGACCATTCAGCGCCCCTCCTGCATTCCGCGCATCCCGCCACAAGCGGCGACTCGCCTTGAAGTGAAGTCGGCCCAAGAAAATCACGAGCGGCAGCGGGGCCAACACTATAGCGGCCAACAACGGCTGCTGCACAAACAGGATCGTGCTGATCCCGATCAACGTCATCAGACTGACGGTCCCTTGCTCGGTGCCGTCGAGAAGGGCGCGTTCGACGTTTTGCACATCCTCAATGACGCGCGAGGCGATCTCACCGGTCTGGCGTTTGTCGTAGTAACCTACCGGCAAATCCAAGAGCCGCGAATGCAAATCACCGCGTAGGTCGATGAGCACCTTTTGCTCGAGGTTGTTGTTCACACGAATGCGCAACGAATTGAATACGTCGCGCAAGAGATAACACCCGGTCAGCGCGGCGACACCCCACAAGAGTAGGTCTTTGCGCCCCTGACCGATGACATCGTCGACGATCCACTTGATGACCTGCGGAATCGAAACGAGGAAGAGTGTGCTCCCTACGGCGAGAGCCAGCGTGAGGGCAAACAGCCCCTTGTAACGAAACAGGTATGCCGCCACCCGCTTGAACGGGTTCTCCACGGGTTGGGCGTCTGCCCCGCCCTCTGCTTTCGCGGCCTGTGCCCGCAATCCTTGTCCACCATGTCGAATCATTGCCTACACGGGGAACCCAACCTCACGGGAACGTCGAGTCACGTTTTCGAATTGGGTCCTATTTTCCTGAGCCCTTCCTGGCTCAAAGCGAAATCAGATTCGCCAGCAAGCGGTAGGCGCCCGTGACACCGGCGGGGAGTTCACGGAAGAAGGAGAGTCCGGTATAAACGAAGTAACCGTCGCCGTGTTGGGCCACTAGCAGGCTACCTTTAGTCTGCGCCTCACCCGGATCGGCCATGCTCAGCAGAGGTGTGTAAGCGGCATCCCATTCACTCGGGAAATACAATCCACGTTCCTGCACCCAACCGTCGAAGTCCGCCTGGGAAATTCGGTTGGGTCGCAACATGGCCGGATGCTCCCGATCGAGCACCGTTACCGCGGCGGTTTCGTCCGTCACGCGATCGCGACTGAGCCGAAACGGATAAGGCCCAAGGTCACCCTGCGGCAATCCGCTCGTGGTGTTGTATTGAACCAACACGTTGCCGCCGGAATGGACAAAGTCCCATAGCACCTCGCGATACCCCATCAAAGTGGGGCGCGTATTAAAGGCCCGAATTCCTAGCACCACCGCGTCGAGCCCCGCCAACCCTTCGGCGGTGAGATCGGCGTCGGTCAACAGCTTCACGTTGTAACCCATCAGCGTGAGAGCTTCCACGGTGGTGTCCCCTGCCCCCGCCAAAAACCCAACGTTCTTTCCGCGAATCTCGAGGTCAAAACTCATCGCCGTCAGTGACGCGGTCGGCTGCATCATCTGCACCGGAATATGATCGTAGGCGACGACCTGCGGCGTGCGGTTAAACTGTCGCCCTCCCACCGTCGCGCTCACCTGCAATTTGACGGATTCCGAACGCTCCGGCGCGGTCACGGCAAAGGTGGCTTCGGCTTTGTCCCCCACGGAGGGTAACGCAAACGCCTGCGTCGCCGGAGTCGTGGTCCAACCCTCGGGAGCGATGAGACTTAATGCTCCATTCAAATCAGAGCGGGCCGCCGTGGCCTGCACGGTCACCGACCGGGTTTCTCCGGGAGCAAAACGCTCCAACTGGCGGACGAACGTCACGGCAACCGGCGGGATGACCTGCAACGTATCGCGCAACTCTCCGCGCACGCGGTCCCGGATGACCTGCATCGGAGCCACGGGCAAGGCGAGCACTTGGCCGTCGATGACGAAGTCGTAGACCATTGCATAGGCCGCTTGGTTTTCGGGCGTGCCGATCAGCGGAGCGTCGGCCACTTGCGCCATGCCCGGGGTGCTCGGTAGCTCCAACCAATAGGGGTGGGTCAGGGCTGTATCCATGGGTAGGTTACGTGACGCCTCCACCGATTCATTTTCGTTCACACGCAGCGGTCGGCCTACCTCGAGCGTTTCATCTTCCGCCAAATAGCGGATGCCTCGCCAGGTCACTTCGAGGTCCGAGGACTCCCGTTGCACGACCCGATGGGTGAGCTGGAGTGCCTCTCCTGGGGCCACCCGCGCAGTAGCGACAGTGGCTTCAATATAAAGGCCGAGACTCGCCGCCAAAATTTGGTCCAACTGCGCCTGCTTCTCGGCCACCACCACGTCGTCCGCAGGTAGAGAGGCCATGGCTCGCTTCACGGCAAGTAGCGCTGGCACGGATTTGCCGGGATGGCGCGAATCAAATTCTGCGATGATCCCATCCAACTGAGCCCCAACTTCAGCACCACCGTCATAGCTCGCCCAGCGATCGACCACCCCATCCATCAAATCATCCGTGCTGGGTTCACCCTCGAGGTGCAAAAAATGCTCCCGGGCGTTACCGCGCGTGCCCACCGCGCCAAATCCTTGGCTCCGGTGTTGCGAGCGCGAGAGCGCCGCGATCTCGCCAAATGATTCGCCGCGCACGGCGTTATAACCACCGACTTCGATCGAAACCGCACCGGGAGGCACTTGCCTGCCTCTACCCCCAGCGTTCCAAACCACCCGCTTGGGCTGCCACGGCGCGAGGTGACCCAACTCATCGGCAAACGCCATCGGATCACCGGCCAGTGCGAACGCCTCCACCGCCATTACCGCCGAGCCGGTGTGGTGACCATGGGTGCCGCCACGGGTGGGCGAAAATCGGGTCACAATCACATCGGGACGAAACTGACGGATCACCCGCACTGTGTCCGCCAACACCTCTTTGCGATCCCAAACCGTCAGGGCCTCCTCCGCACTTTTGGAGTATCCAAAGTCATTGGCGCGGGAGAAAAACTGCCGGCCACCATCGATCCGCCGCGCCGCTAAAAGCTCCTGCGTGCGAATCACGCCCAACGCATCCCGCAATTCGGGACCAATGAGATTCTGCCCGCCATCGCCGCGCGTGAGCGACAAATAGCCCGTGGCGTAGTGCCTACCGTTCGCCAGATAAGCAATGAGGCGCGTATTCTCATCATCCGGATGCGCCGCGAGGTAGAGCACCCGCCCGGTTTCCCGAAGCCGTTGCAACTCCTCCAGAATCGCCCCTCCACTGGGCGGTTTGATTTGAGCGTGAGCCATCGTGCCCAGCACGACCAAGGGGATTAACAAACGGGAAAACGAAGAGCGAGTAGGCAAGAAAGTCACAGCGTGGAACAATAGGGTGAGTAGAAATTATGGCAACGAAACCGCAGGGCCACGTAACACGATCCCCTCAGGGCGGAAGAGATCGAGCCCATGCGGTGATAGGCGTTAAACACCCAGTCTATTCCCCGGGAAGTAACACTCAACCTATTGTCCGGATTCCGGACCTAGTCTTCTGGAGTGAAAAGCTCTTCAATCGGCTTCCCGAATACCTCGGCGAGTTTGAATGCCAGCGGCAGACTCGGGTCATATTTACCGGTCTCGATCGCGTTGACGGTCTGGCGCGATACTCCCAGCTGGGTCGCAAGGACAGCTTGGGACAAGGAGCGCTCGCCCCGGAGGTCTCGAAGTCTGTTTTTCATTGGTAGCGCGCGGTGGCTTGAGCGACTCCGACACACCAGAAGAAGAACACCGAGAGGTAAGCTCCTCCCATTTCCAACCCGTGGGGGTAATTTTCAAATCCAATACCATTGGCGTTAAGGATGTTCATCGTGGTGCCGACCAACACCGTCCCGCCCAGCGCAAAGGCCCAGGCCTCCAGCTGAATGCGACGCTGCAGTTCATCCATCTCCTTAAACGTGCCCCACAATCTGCGCAAATAAACCAACCCCGGCAGCACCGGCAACAAAGTCAGTCCGACGCGGAACTTAGGATCCCATGCGGGGTGTTCCCGCAAAGCATACAGGGTCACCAAATAGGTCGCTGTGGTGATGAATAGCCAAACGTTCACTTTCATGGATCGCTTGAATTTCGGAATGCTCGATTCACGAGCTTCGGGTTCGATTGAATTTTTCGTATTCATGAGACCATGTGTAAAGCGACCTTGTCATATGTCAATCAAGCTTTACATAAAAAGATCTCCTCCTTTGGGCCGACGCGGCTTAAATAGAGCCCTGATGTTTAGGAACGTGCGAACCGTGGCTCTGCCCTTAGGGCTGTTGATCAACGCTTTGCTTTGGGGCGGTTGCGGTCACCTCGCTTTCTCGCCACTCGAGGACCTTTGCGCGGAACACACGATCGTAAACCCCGGATCGGTAGTCGTAGACTTTCCTGGTTTTGAAGGATATTGGCGTCCGACCGAACGAGAAATTTGGGCGCTGGAGCGGAGGCTCCAACACTACTTCGTAAAACCAAGTCTCGAACTGGGGAACCACTCTTATTCCGAAAAACCGCCGCCAATGCCCTCAGGTTTCACCATCGCGGACTATTTCGTGAGCTACGAAGCCTACCAAGAAAACGGCGAGAAATTCATCAGGGCCAAGGGTCTAATTCGAATCGAAAAATACGCGCAAGAATGGCTCGCGGCCGAAGCGAGAAAGGGTCGACCCGAAGACAACGATACCGATGTCGAAAGAGTCATACCCCTCCGCCCCTTTGGTGGCGGAAGCTCGATCTTCGACGCCCTCTACAACGTCGACAGGCGCAAGCTCGTCAAATTCTACTACGGTGCGCCGCTTTGAGACTCGATTTTCACTCTCCCGCTTTTAGCACCACCCATGAGGTCGAGCTGATGCGCCACTCGGCCGCGGTTACCACTGAGTTGAGGCCCGTCGCCAGTGCTGGGGTCGTGAGCAACAACCGGTTCGGTCTCTGATTTAGCCAGGCCGTCGCAGCCGCATCGTCCGCAAAAAACTCTAAGCGGCGACCATCAAGATGGCAGAGCCACGCGGGGCGTTTACTCGCTTCGCGGCCCGGCCAAAAATACCCGATCGTTTCTCCTGCCGGGGTCCGCTCACCCAACCATTTGGCCGCCGGCTGATAGCTTCGCTGTTCATCGATGACCGGCAAAACGGTGTGCATCGCGGTGCCGGCGATCAGCGCGCCCCCGAGAGCCAAGGTTGTCCAGCCTTTAAGCTCGTCACGCGGCATCGACCGACCCGACCACCAGCCCACGTTCATCATAACCAATCCCAGCACGATCAGCCCGGGCCGCAAACTCACCATCAATCCGGGATACTTCCGCAACGGATCCCAGCCCGACGTTCCCATGCCCCACCCTGCGACGACCAAGACAAGGATCAACAGTCCGATCACAAACCAGAACCCGCTCCAACCTCGGCCGACGCCTCTGCGCCAACGCGTCGCCCAAGGCCCGGCGCTGGCCCGCAACCAATTCGCGACCATCAATGCTAAGGCGGGATAGATCGGCAGCAGGTAAACGTTCCGCTTGGTCGACGCCACGGTGAAAAAGACCAACGGCGCCAGAATCCAGATAGCCAACAATCGCCAGTTACGGTCCGCCCGCTGCGTCTTCCAACCGTGATACATGGCCGGAACCAGCAAGAAAACCCACGGGAGAAAATCCACCGCCAACGACTTTCCATAATACCACCACCCTTTCCCGCCGTGTCCGCGCGTGGTGGACTGAAATCGATCAAAATTCTGCAGGTAAAACTCCTCCCCCAGCACACCCCAGCCAATCCGTTGTCCCAGCATCACATACCACGGTAAAGCAACCGCGAGGGAAACGAGCGCTAACGGCGCGAGCTGCCACAATGGGCGCCATTCCCGATTCCAACCATGCCACAGCGTTAATATCAGACCGGGTAACAACACACCCAACGGCCCCTTGCCGAGAATCGCAACACCGAACGCGGCGAACCCCAACGCCCGCCAGCCCCAATTCGTCTTGCTCCCTTGCTCGGCCGCATCTCCCCGCAAATAACACAGCAGTCCCACCGCTTGGGCGGCCGCATACCCGAGATCCACCTGAACATTGGTCGCCTGTTGCCAAATTAGCGGCGTCCCGGCGAGCAATGTGGCCGCCATGCGCCCGCCATCATCACCCCAGCCAAATCGTCTTCCTAGTCGCGCGGTCGCCAGTAACAACACCACCGCAAAAATCAGCATCGGCACCCGCGCAGTGAATGGACCGATTCCCCCGGTAACGAGTCCCGTGACTCGTGCGCCCCAATAAGCCAGAGGCGGATAATCAAGCCAGATAGCACCGTTCTGCGTCGGCACCACCCAGTCGCCCCGCGCTGCCATTTCGATTGCGGGCAATGCCACATCAGGCTCATCCGGATACCACCAATCGCGACGCGCCAATCCACCGAGAAACAGTCCCCCGATCAACAGCCACACGAGGCCCCGAATATGTTTCGCTTCAGGCTGGTAGAGCATGGCCGCGCCAAGTCAGGTCGTGGTTAAGAAAGTAGTTCCACAGCGTAGCGATCGCAAACCCCGCAGTCGGCGCGAGGATCGCAAACCCTATTGCGTCTGCCGGTCCGAGAAAATATGCCGCGACCGCCCGACTGATGATCGCCCCTGTTCCCGCGACGAGGCCAAAGAGCAACACTCCGCGCACAATCGCCGGTAGCGAAACATGCCTGCGATCACGAAAGGTCCACGCGTTATTCCAGACGTAATTCGACAAGGCCGAAACCCCTACCGCTCCGGCGGTCAGCGTGCTCGTCTCGATCCCGCCGAACCCTTTTAGCAGCATCCACTGCGCCAGCGCATACACGCCCACTCCGCTCAACCCGACCAAAGCAAATTTAAGAAAACGCGGACTCACCACGCTGCGGGTGAGAAGCTCGATCAGCGCAAAGCCAAACTCCCATGCCACCCGCGCGGAGAGTTTGCTTTCCCCGCATTGCCGCGGAGCAAACACATACGGAACCTCCTCCACTCTTGCTGGTCGCATCACCGCCATCAGCTCCATGAGAATCTTGTAACCCCGAGGATTGAGCCGCGAACTGATCCGATTAAATTCCGCCCGGCGCACGGCAAAAAAACCACTCATCGAATCGCTCACGGAAAGCCCCAAAACTAAGTTACAGGCCACCGTCGCTGCCCGCGACAAAACCACGCGACCTCGGCCCCAGTGACCCACACCACCACCAGCCGCATAGCGCGTCCCTACCGCAAGCGGCGCGTCATCCAAAGCCGCCACCAATTCGGGGACCTGCGTAATGTCGTGCTGCAGGTCGGCATCCATCACCACGACCCGCTCTCCACCCGCCACACTCAGTCCAGCCACGACCGCCGAAGACAAACCCCGACAATCCAAGCGCCTAAAAATCCGGATACGTCGATCTTCCGCCGCCAACTCTTCCGCAACTTTCCACGTTTCGTCGGGAGAGTCATCATCGACTACGATCAACTCCCAGTCCGCCTCACTGCCCAATACGTTACGCAATGCGGTCACAAACAGTGGCAGGCTTTCACGTTCGTTGTAAGTGGGGATGACTACGGAAACGCGCACCTGCCGACCAGGCACACCACGAGAAGAAGATGTAGTGGCCACACCTGGTGAGTCAGGGGGCAATTCATCGGGTTGAGTCGATGGTTTCTGACGAAAAACGGTAGGCTTCCTGATTGTGTCTCGATCGCCGGTAGCTGAGTTACCAACGAAACCTGATGAGAGTGGTGGATTTCTGATCACACCGGATAGACGAACCGGGTCCCAGTGAGTTCAGTGTATGACAACCTTGTAATGCGGGCGTAATATTCTAGGCCCAACGGCAATTCCTTTGGGCCTGAAGGACTCCCGGAAGGAAACGCCGGTCAATCCCGAGGGCGCTATTCTATGTGGTGACTGCAGCCACCGGAAAGTCACGAGCTTGTTAAGCTCGATATTGATACCGGAACGGGTCGAATTCTTGCACAAGAAAACGACGACTAACCTGGAGAGACCTGCGGCAATTCGACCAAAAACTCCGTCACCTCGACCGTGGAAGAAACCAATCGAATCGTTCCGCCATGAGCGTGAGCAATCTCCCGACAGAGACTAAGGCCGAGACCATTGCCGCGCGTCGCGTGAGATTCGTCGGTTTGGAAGAATCGCTCAAAAATTCGTTCCCGATTGGTCTCCGTAATCTGCGGACCGCTGTTGCTGATTGTGAATTGAAGCAACCCATTCCGCGATCGAAGTTGGTAGTCGATCAAACCACCGGGACCGTTGTATTTGGTCGCATTGCTAAACAGGTTGAGAAAGAGGCGATGCAGTTGACAGAAATCACCCTTAACCCACAGGCCAGGGTCGATTTTATGCTTCACGACTAGGGCCTGATTTTCCGAGAGCATATCGACATCCTCGGCCATTTCATCGAGGAGTTTACTCAGGTTGATCGGGGCGTAGTCTGCGCTCGCTTTACCAGCGTCAAATCTAGCCAAGATCAAGAGTTGATCGATGATTTGATGCATGCGATCGACTTCCTGTTGAGCACTGACGATTCCCTGTTCGGCCGGATCCGACAGCTGGTGGTTGGCTACGAGCTTCTCCAGTTCGCCTTTGATGATAGTAAGTGGCGTGCTGAGCTCATGGGACGCATCCCCCGCAAATCGTTTGGCTTGAAGATAGCTTTTTTCGATGCGGTCCAGCATGCCGTTGAGCACTTCTGTGAACTGCCCGATTTCATCATCCGATCGAATAATCGGTAAGCGTGCGGATAAGTCGTTGGTGCCTATCTTGGCAGCCGTCGCTGTCGCATCCCGAATCGGAGCCAAAGAGCGACCTGCCACGAGCCAACTCATCCACGCAGTGAATAGGCTCACAAGAGGAACCAGCAAGAATTGGATCGAAGCTAAGTCGTCTAGTATGTCGTCGAATTCTTCCAGTTCGAATCCGGTGACAACGACCACGCCCTGCCGTTCCGAGCTATAGATGCGCCAACGCGAACCTTGATAGGATTGAATACTAAAACCCAGATCCTCTCGGCCAATTTCAACTATCTCGAGAGGGAAACTTGGCGTGCGCCCCAACAAAGCACCGTCGGCCTCAATTACGGCCAGCCCTTCCCCATGCTCAAACTCGTCCTCTTCAAACTCGTCAGCCTCGACTTCGCCATTCGCAATATCCGCTCTTATCGCCAGAATCTCTATCGCGAGGTGGCCATCTATTGCTTCGAGATCTTCCAGATAAACATAGAACCACGTTCCTGCGGCGAGAACGATGAGGGCAAATGCAGTAATCGCCGCCGTGCAACATGCGATTCGGCCTCGAAGCGTCAGGGGATATTTCATTCGGCGGCAATGGAGTAACCGACTCCACGAACGGTTTGAATGAGTTTCGGAGAGAAGCCCTCATCGATTTTTCCCCGAAGCCGACGCACCGCGACATCAATCACATTGGTTTCTGGGTCGAACTGATAGCCCCAAATTTTTTGGCTGAGAAACGTGCGCGATAGCACCCGGCCGGGACTGCTTAGAAAGGTCTCCAGTAGCGCAAATTCTCGGGACGTGAGTTCGATCTGCTTGTCCCCCCGTGTTACTGTGCGTTGGTGAAGATTGAGCGAGAGGTCAGCGAGCGTGAGGACCGTCAACGAATCCCCTGTTCGGCGGCGAATAATCGCCCGCAACCGAGCGACCAGTTCGATGACGGAAAAGGGTTTGGGTAGGTAATCGTCTGCTCCGATCTCGAGCCCTTCTACGCGTTCATTCACATCGCCACGAGCGCTCAGGAGAATTACCGGAACCGGACTGTGTTGGGCACGTAATTTACGTAACAGGCTAAGTCCGTCGCGCCCGGGAAGCATGATGTCGAGGACCAGCGCATCGAAGTTTTCGTTGGTGGCGATCCGCAACCCATCATCACCGTTTCCACAAACTTCCACCGCCCAGCCCTGCTCGGTCAAACCAGACGCAATGAGGGAGGCGACCTTTCTTTCATCTTCAATAACGAGGATTCGCACGTGCTGATCCCTAGGCCGAAAAGGAAGATAAACGAGTCTATTCAACCACCGAGATTACACCATCATGAGTATTAAATTACGGTGATGTAATCTTCCGGACCGACGCCACCAATTTGACCTAGGCCGGCGCATTAATCGGTCGCCCCACCAGCGACTGGAAAGATATTCGGAGTTATTTTCACTACAGGAAATCGCACAGTTTTAGGTCTCCTCGGATGCGCATGTTTCCCCCTTTGGGCAATAAACCCCGCACTTCGGCAGCAGTCTGGCGGGAGCAATCGCAAAGACAATGCAAGCGTTTGGTTAGCGATCGGTGACGTGTAAGAAGGAAGTCTTCTTTTTAAGGGTTCGGAGTGTCGCCCAAATTAGGAAGGCGGCGCCGAGAAAGGCGAAGCGAACCGTCCCGAGATCCCAGCTGCCGTGGAGGCGCAGCTCACCCAAAACTTCGAAGAGCGTGAACGTCAGAACCACGGCGAAGAAACCGTTGTATTCCCTTTTCAGCACGTTCCTGAACGAGAAGGGCAGATTCGGTCGGCGGAACCCCTGAAGCTTGGGAATGATCGCCGGCGTATGCTTGGTCCACTCCAGATATTGCACCCCAATTTTCGCCGTAGGTAACACTCCTCGGCGAAAATTATCCGCTCGTAGTAGATGAAAAATGCGAGCGTGAAGATGAGGGTGAAGGGAAGCGAATGGAAGAAGAGCACCACGCCGAGGAACATGGAATAGTTCCCCAAATACAGGGGGTTTCGCACCAGCGAATATATCCCCGTGGTGTTGGGCGTGTCGGCGATCTGGGCCTTGGCGTTGCGGCCCGAGGTGTTCTTGGGCGTGTAGCCGATAGTATAACACCGGATCAATAGCCCCAGGAGAGATACCCCGAGGCAAGTGAGGTCCCAATACCGATCCCATGTGGCTGAATGCCCGATATAGCGGTAATCGAGCATCATGTAAAAGCCAGCGGTCACAAAGGTAATGGGTAGGTAGCTGCGCCAGCGGAATAACCAACTCCCGGATTCTTCAAGTTCTTCAATGAGTGCCATGATCGTATATACGCATTGTTGATGGGTTCAGGATCAGCAGGCGGGTTCACCACATCTACCCGATTGGATGCGGCTGGATAGCATCGCCGCGTCCCGTGGTTTTAATCGACTCGAGTGGTCGTAGAAAGCGGTGGTTGAGAGGCGAGTTGCACCCCCGGATAGATTTTGGGAGTTAGGTGGAATTATTTTTTTCATCATCGGTATGACCACCCATCCGCACTGCCGTTAGATTTATGACTTTGATGTCATCATATCGTTAAGAAGGGGGCGCGGCGCTCCGCTTTGAAAATTATCCGTGTCTATCGGGGTGAATCCGTGGTTAATTTTCGGCCTTGGAAAACGAATGTCATTTTTCGCCGGATCGGGTGCACCGTTACTCGCTGATCCATCGGTTCAACCCGCTCATGGGCGGTAATCGCCTGATGTTGTGGATCGGGCTCAATCCGAGCACGGCCGACGAACAAAAACTCGACCCTACCCTCACCCGCATCGCCCGGTTTTCGGAACGTGAGGGCATGGACGGATTTTGGATGGGCAACCTGTTCGGGATGCGCGCCACCGACCCGAAGGTCATGAAAGCCGCTCCCGATCCAGCCGGCCCCGAGAATGATGCCGCGCTACTCGAAGCTGCCGCCCAATGCGAAAAAGTGGTCGCGGCCTGGGGCGTGCACGGCGAGTTCCTCGACCGCGCAAATCACACCATCAAACTGCTCGCCGATTTCGATCTCTGGTGCGTCGGTCAAACCAAAGACGGTCACCCGCGCCACCCGCTCTACGTGCGCGCCGATCAGCCGCTGGTGCGGTGGGAGCCGTAAGCGAACGTTTTCGATCAAGCATTAACGTTACCTTGGTGTTATTCAATCGGTAGGATTTCCCTTGAATAGCAGGGAATCAAATTTGGACTGAAATCGTGCCGGCTGAAGAATCCTTCAAGATAACACCCCTCGATACCTCCATTCACCAACGAGAGGAATTCGACTGTGGTGTAGGCAGCCTGAATAACTATTTGGCAAAGCAGGCCCGGTTGGACGTAAAACGCTCCGCGGCCGGCTGCTGGGTCTTAATCGAATCCGATGACCCTACGAAAATCATAGGCTACTATACGATTTCGACCGCCGCCGTTCTCGCGGAGGAACTCGACACCGTCCCCCAAACCACCCGAAAACACTTTCCCAACTATCCCCAGATCGGAGCACTTTTGCTGGGTCGGCTCGCCGTAGCTCTTAAACGTCACGGCCAAGGCTTGGGCGGGATTCTTCTCATCGATGCACTACGTCGCTGTCGCTACTTGGAGATCCCCGCCGTATTGGTTTTGGTTGATCCCAAAGATGAATCGGCAATCCGATTTTATCAAAAATTTGGCTTCCGCCATCTCAATGAAACACGGATGTTCCTGCCCATGCGCGAGGTGGACGCTTGGCTCAAATAATAGCGACTACCTGTTGTCCAAATCACTCTCCACTGACTTCTGATAACGCTTTTTTGCGCGAACCACACTGGCGGGTGATTTCCTAACTGGAGCCAATAACGCACCCATCAATCGTTGAGATTCTTCCGCACTTAATCGCAATAACCGAGCGTCCTCCATCACCCGCGACGCGGCGGCCTTGGCCTCTGTAATCACGAACTCGGCCAATGATGCACCCTTTAATTCTGCGGCTCGTGCTATCACGAGTTTGTCCTCCGGCGATACACGCGCAACTAGCCTCGCGCTCTTTGTAGCACGACGAGGAGTTTGAGTTGCGGCGATGGTGGTCATCGCATGAAACGTGTGCACAATCGTCACACATCGCAAGCTCAACCTGAACTCGCCTTGACGCCTCGCGCTGCTCACGTGGTGGGTCCCCCCGCAGACCACAATCCTTGGTGCGTCGGTCAGACCAAAGATGGTCATCCCCGACATCCCCTCTACGTCCGTGCCGACCAACCGCTCGTGCGGTGGGAGCCGTAGGATCTCGCGGTCACGCGTAGTTGACCACTTGTAATCCCGGCACGCGGGTAAAGTGAGTCACATTACGAGTGAGCAACGGTGCTTCATGGGCCAATGCGGTAGCTGCGATCCAAGTATCGTTGGGGCCTATCGGTCGTCCTTTTTGCCTCAGGTCTTTGCTTAATCGGCCATAACTTTCAGCAACTTTCCGGCTGATCGAGATCAACTCAAATTCACTCCGAAACTTGGTCACAATAGGTTGATTCAAATCTCCAACGCCCTCAAGAAACTCCCCCCAAACGACGACCGAAACTTTCACCTCAACATTGGGGTTGGATTCGAGCCATTCGAGCGCGCTTGCGTAATGTGGATTGCGTTCCGACCGCTGTAAATCGATCAAAAATGTGCTATCGGCGAAAATCACGATTCCCATTTGCTAGGAGCAGGCACGTCTTCTTTCTGCGCCCGATCTAAGTAGGCAATCTGTTCTTCGGTAAGACGATCAGGGTTAGTTCGGAGCCACTCCGCCAGTGCTCCCGCGGTGCCCTTTTTTCGCGGCCATTCGGCACGCTTGATGACCTTGGAGAACGACTCTTTCTCCTGCTGGCGGGCCGAACGCAGTCGTTCATACGCCTCCATATCAACTGAGATGGTTTTCGTAGCCATGCATGCATACATGCATGCACATTAGGAAAAGACAAGATTGTTGGTTTTAATATATTAAAACCAACAAGTTAGAGTGGTTCGGGGTTGATCAAAAGGCACTGCTGCCATTCAGTTGAAGCTGTCGGGCATAAAGCCCGACCCACGGCTAAGCACGGTGGAGTGGGTGGGTCGGGCTTTATGCCCGACAACATTCTGCTCACGCCTTCGGCTTCGCTCCGAACATACCAACGGTGTAGCCATGGTCGCGGAGGTAGCGGGTCGCGCGGGCGTTGATGACGAGTAGGATCACCAGGTTTAGAAACGGGATCACCATGCCCATGGCCATGAGGACAATCAGGACTAGGCTGATGTTCAGTTCTTGCGACATCCGCACGATGCCCAGCACGGCCAATACGATCGCCACCAATATCAACGGCGCCCGAATCAATGCGCCTTCGGGCACCAGTAACAGCGGCACCGTCAGCAGATTCAGCATGATTGCCCAAACCGCAAAACGCTGGCCCGAACACACGCGCGCGGCTTGCGCGCGCTCTGCTGACTCTTGATTCACTGAATCGACTTTCGTTTTTCCGACCGGTGACTAGGTGGCCGGTTTGATGCGGACGAGCAGATCCTTGCTTTCGACGGTGTCGCCGACTTCTACGGTAACTTCGCTGACCACACCGTCACACGGAGCGTAGACGGTGGTCTGCATCTTCATCGCTTCCATCAAGAGGATCTTTTCACCCTTCTTCACCTTGCCACCCACCGTCGCGGCGAGCGATGCGATAAGGCCCGGAATCGGCGCGCCTACCTGGCTGGAATCGGCGGTGTCGGCCTTGGCCCGTGACTTGGTCGTAGCGGTGACACTCTTGTCCGTGATCACCACATCGCGGGCGATGCCATTGAGCTCGTAGCTGACGACGCACTTACCGTCCTTGTCGGCCTCGCCGATACTGATGAGGCGGATGATCAAGGTCTTGCCTTGCTCGATCTCAACCGAGATTTCTTCGCCCGGCTGCAGGCCGTAGAAGAAGGTCGAACTCGGCAATACACTTACGTCGCCATACTGGATGCGGTGTTTCCGAAAAGTGTCATGCACCTGTGGATACATGAGGTGGGAGAAGAGTTCGTCGTCCGTGGGCTCAGTCTTGAGCTTGGCCGCCAAGTCGCGGCGAAGTTCGGCCATGCCGCGGGCGATCGCTTTTTCGCGGGTCGCCTTGGAGCGTTTGTCGACTTTCTTGGCATTGCGTTGGGCGGCGGCGTAACGGGTGCGAGCTTGTTTGTGTTTCTCGGGTCCGAGCACGGCTTTGGAGAGTGCCACGGGCCAGCCACCATCGGGCCAACCGAGGCCACCGGAAAGCATGTCGATGACACTTTCGGGATAAGGCACGCTGCCAGCTTCGAGGTTGACGACGTCCGCAGCCTTAACGCCGCGAGAGAACAAAAAGAGCGCCATATCACCGACCACCTTGGAGGACGGAGTGACCTTCACGATGTCGCCGAAAAGTTCGTTTACTTCCGCATAGGTGCGGGCGATTTCCGGCCAGCGATGACCGACGCCCATGGAGTTGGCTTGTTCCTTCAGGTTGGTGAATTGGCCACCCGGCATCTCGTGCAAGTAGACATCGGCCGAGCCACTTTTCGGGGCGGTATCAAACGGCGTGTAAATGGGGCGCACCTGTTCCCAGTAATCGGAGAACCGATCCAGTTGATCGCGATCGAGTTTGGTGTCGCGCGGGGTGCCTTGGAGAGCAGCGACGATCGAGTTGAGGTTCGGTTGCGAAGTACTGCCACTCATCGAAGCCAACGCAAGATCGACTACGTCGACGCCGGCATCGGAAGCCCGCAGGATCGAACCGGCGTTGATGCCGCTGGTATCGTGGGTGTGGAAGTGGATCGGCAGGCTGGTTTCGTTGCGCAATGTCTTCACCAACTTCTGCGCGGCATACGGCCGGCAGAGTCCCGCCATATCCTTAATGGCGATCATGTGAGCGCCCATTTTTTCGAGCTCCTTGGCCAGGCGCACGTAGTATTTTAGATCATACTTGTCGCGCTTCGGATCGAGGATATCGCCGGTGTAACAGAGCGTGCCTTCGCAAATCGCATGGGTGTCACGCGCGGCTTCCATGGCGACGCGCAGATTAGGCAGATAGTTAAGCGAATCGAAGATGCGGAAGATGTCCATGCCGCTGGCCGCGGCGTGTTTGACGAATCCCGCCACCACGTGATCCGGGTAGTTGGTATAGCCCACGGCGTTCGCGCCGCGCAGGAGCATCTGGAAACAGATGTTCGGCACCTTGGCGCGGAGTTGGCGGAGGCGATCCCAGGGATCCTCGTTGAGGAAACGCATCGCCGTGTCGAAGGTCGCCCCACCCCACATCTCAAGTGAATACAGGCCAGGCACATCATGCGCCAATGCTGAGGCGCTGGCCAACATGTCGAAGGTGCGCACGCGGGTCGCCATCAACGATTGGTGGGCATCGCGGAAGGTCGTGTCGGTAACGAGTAGGCGCTTCTGTTTACGCGTCCATTCGGCAAATTTTTCGGCACCCAACTCCAAGAGTATCTGTCGTGTTCCCGCGGGTGGTTCTTCCCGGTGATTGTAAGGTGGTGCGACCGGAGTGGGAAATGAGGCAGCGGGTTTGTAACCCTTGGCGTGGGGGTTGCCGTTGACGACCACTTCGCCGATGAAGTTGAGCATGCGAGTCGCACGATCACGGCGGCGCTTGAAACGGAAGAGCTCAGGCGTCGTATCGATCAGCGTCGTGGTCGCTTGACCGGTGCGGAAAGTCGGGTGAGCGATCACGTTTTCCAAAAACGGAATATTCGTTTTTACCCCGCGGATGCGGTATTCCGCGAGAGCCCGGTGCATCCGGGCCATGGCGATTTCGTAGGTAGGGCCGTAGGCGACCAACTTGGCCAACATCGAATCATAGAACGGGGTTATGACTGCGCCGGAAAATCCCATGCCGCCATCGATTCGCACTCCGAGGCCACCCGGGGAGCGGTAAGCCATGAGGCGTCCGTAGTCGGGCATAAATTTATTTTCCGGGTCCTCGGTCGTGACCCGCGATTGTAGCGCGTAACCGTTGCGCGGCACGTCGGCTTGCACCGGCATACCCACTTCGGGCGAGTGTAGGGAGTGGCCTTGCGCAATGAGTAATTGAGCACGCACCAAATCGAGTCCCGTAACCACTTCGGTGACCGTATGCTCAACTTGGATACGTGGATTCATCTCAATGAAGAACCACTCGTGGCGGTCGAGATCGTAAAGAAACTCCACCGTGCCCGCGTTGTCGTATTTGATCGATCGCGCAAGGTCAGCGGCCGCCTCACAGAGTTCTGCGACTACGCCCTCAGGCAGTCCGTAACTCGGCGCGACTTCGATGACCTTTTGGTGGCGGCGCTGCACCGAACAATCCCGCTCGTGCAGGTGAATGACGTTACCGTGTTTGTCGCCGAGGATCTGCACCTCGATGTGCTTGGCGTTCTGGATGTATTTCTCGAGGAAGACGGCGGAGTTTCCAAACGCACGTTCGGCTTCACCCTGGGCTTCGTCCAACAGGGGCTCGAGTTCCGCAGCGGTTTTGACGATACGCATGCCACGACCGCCGCCACCGAAGGCCGCTTTGATGATCAATGGGAATCCGACCTTCTTCGCGATCTTCTTGGCTTCAGCCCGATCGCTAACGGGATCTTCGGTGCCGGGCAGAACCGGGACGCCTACTTTTTGCGCCATGGCGCGGGCGGCCGTTTTGTCACCCATGTTATCGAGTAGGTCAGGACGCGGCCCGACCCACACAATTCCGGCCTCCTCACATGCTCGGGCGAAATCGGGGTTCTCGGAAAGAAACCCATAACCCGGATGGATCGCGTCGACCCCGTTTTCCTTGGCTATGCCGATGACACTCTCGATATCGAGGTAGGCGGCGACCGGACCTTTGCCGACTCCCACTTGGTAGGCTTCATCGGCTTTAAAACGGTGAATGCAGAATCGATCCTCCTGCGCGAATATTCCCACGGTGCGCAGCCCCAGCTCGGTTCCGGCGCGGAAAATGCGCACGGCAATTTCGGAACGATTGGCGGCCATCAATTTGGCGACCGGGCGGATGGCGGGAGTAGATAAATTTTTCATGACCGGAAATTGGTTTTTCTTAACAAGGGGACCTAGCAGCGAAGCGCTCCCCCTCGTCGCAGCAAGGACTTCCCGCTTTTATCGTCAAATATGCCTCATTTTCGTCCGTTTTGAGTGTAGTTAACTAAACTGTTGACATATCATCTATTGGTTAGTCATCAAAATTCATGGTTACCGATCCCGCAATCGAACTCGTGGTCAACACGGTGAGCGCGAGCAATGCCTTGCTCCGCGCCAGCCGGAGGGTGTTTCGCCCGTTCGGGCTTTCAGAGGCCCAGTTCAATGTCCTGCAGGTGTTGCAGGATGCCGATGATCAGCTTTCCCAGCGCGAGCTCAGTGACATTCTGATTGTCGATCGCTCCAACATCACCGGGCTGATTGATCGCATGGAAAAGGCCGCCTGGGTAAAACGCCAACCCGCGCCGGGAGACCGGCGTGCCTACCGCGTCGCGCTCACTCCGGACGGCCGCCGACTTTGGCGGCAAGCCAATGCCGCTTACGTGCAAGCTATCGCGCGGGTCACCGTGAATTTGACCCCGGCTCAGATCAAAGCCGTGTCGCGTGTCTTGCCGGTCATGGAAAGAAGCGCCCACGCCCTTGAGCTGGAATTGGCCGCCGCCGAATAAATCTACCCCCCCCCCGCCATGTCTTCCCCTTCTGATCTCCCCGAACGCGTCAGTGGCCTCGAAACTGAACTCGTCTCGCTCCGAAAGCGCGTCGCCTGGTTGGAGGCGCACGTCGGCGAGGCGCCGGCAGCAGATCCCGTCGCCGAATCCGTCGCTCCCGCGATTTCGGAAGAACCGATTTCAACCGCACCACCCCCGATTCCCGTAGCGGTCACACCGCCACCGCCCATCGCCGCCGTTACCGCCCCGCCACCGGTCGTCATCACCCCACCACCTCTACCGAACAAGTCCTACTGGGGTGAGTTGTTGGAGGCCGCCAACCTGAAGCCACCGCACGTGGGCGAGAGCGGTGAAGCCCAAATCGGAGGCTGGTGGGCAACGCGAATCGGCGCGCTGCTGGCGGTCATCGGGGTGGTGTTTTTCGGGGTTTACGTTTCGGCTCATACCACGCCCTGGGTGCGGTGGATGGAACTCGTCGTCATCGCGTTTGGTGTGACGGCTGCCGGTGGTTGGCTCGAGCGCAAGGCGCTGCGCGTCGGTCCGGTGATAACGGGCGCGGGCCACGCATTACTCGTCTTCACCGCGTTCGCCGGCTACGCGGTCGATCCGGTAAAAGTCGTCAACTCGCCTTGGCTCGCGGCCCTGCTGCAAGCGGGCGCGGTGGCCTACATCGGATGGTCGGGCTGGCGTCGCAACTCGCCAACGACGGTGACCATGAGCGTGTTGCTCGGATACGTGTCGGCGTTCTTCGCGGTGGTGGATAATTTCTACAACATGGCCGCCGTCGCTGGGCTGTTATTGGCCGGAGTCGCCGTGGTCCTGTGCCGTCGGCGCGATTGGTGGACCCCGGTTTATTTGAGCGTGGTGCTGACTCCGGTTTTAACGATGGCCCGAATCTTCGCGGATGGGGATAATCTCGATCCGTTCCATCTCTACGGCTTGGTGTTGGCGGGATTCGTGCTGCATTTCTCGCTGGCATACTTCTCAATCACGCGAGTGGGCGAATTGCCGAAACGCCTGCGGAGGTTTCAGACGGTTAACATTTCGCTTTCGCTGTTGGCCGGGCTGGTTGCGACCGGGTTCGTGCTGGACTACGTTTCGGTCGCGGGATACTTCGCTGGTGCTGGGGTTATCTTGCTCGGCCTCACGGTTTGGGTCGCCCGGAAAATTCCCGGAGATCGATTTGAGGATGGCTTGGCCGTTAAATCTGCTTCGCTTTTCGCGCTCGCGGCGATGACGCATTGGGACGCGAGGACGTTGTGGATCGCGCTTCTGGTGGAGACGGTGGTATTGGTCGCGGCCGCCCATCGATCCGGTCGCAATGCCCTGCGTTTTACGACGCTCGGGGTGTGGTTGGTTTCACTGGGATTTTTTGCCGAAGACGCGATCGGGCTTCATCGCGAAATCGTTTCTCCTGACGGGCTCGCGGCGTTGGTTTACGTATTAGTAAGCTTGGTGACCTTCGATTTTCTGGCCCGCCAATGGCGGGAATCTCAGGCGTCTCCCCACACCGTAGACTGGCTGTTGGGCGCGCTGGGCGCGGTGCCGCTGTGGATGCTTTGCTCCGATAGTTTCAATCAACCTTGGGCGCCGGTCAGCGCCACCGTGTTCGCTTTGGGACTGGGTGGACTCGCGGTGCTGCGAAAGTCACGCACCGTGATTCCCAGCGTATTGGTCGCGTTTGTGACGGCGCATCTTGCGGTCCAGTTTTTCCATGAGCACATCCTCGAAAGCCCTTGGTTGTGGGCAGGCGCGGTTCCTCTTGGCGTAGGCACCTTGGCAGTCGGAGCTTGGGTGGCGATGCGTCGGCAATTGAGTGCCTCCATCAGTCCAGCCCGAAGCCACCTGCTGGGGCTAGGGCTCGTTTTGCTGGGGTCGGCGGCTTTGACGGGGACCTTCTTTCAGGTCCTGCCCGTGGAACAGGCTTTGGTTGCCACCGCGGTTTTGGCGGTGGGGTTGACCTCCGGAGGCGTGCGGTTGTCGGGTTCGGCTTTCGCCGTCGGCGGCATGATCAGTCTGGCGACAGGCAGTGTTCTGCTCCTGGTGCATGTGCCCTCCGCGGTCGGTGATATCGCCGGGACGATGAGCATGAAGATGATGGCCCTCGCCGTGCCGGTGCTTTGGATCCTTGGCAGCCGACATGAGGACCAAGCGGCACTGCGGCGCGGCCACGCCTTGGTTGCTTTGGTCGGCGTGCCACTCGTATTAAGCGCCATCGGAAATGCGCCGGCTCTCGCGGTTGCCTTATCCATCACCGCAGTCGGCACGCTGTTCAGTGTGATCGCCCACCGATTCCGCGTGCCAATCGCATATGCGGCGTCGAGCGCGCTGGGGCTTTTAGGACTACTAGCACTCGACGAGTCGGGATGGATCCGAGGCGACGACGCGATTACGACGCTGCTGGGTGCGACGGTGCTCATTCTCGCGGTTGCGGTGCAACCGTTGTGGGCCCTGCGAACGGGACTCGCTCGTCCAAAGGTCTGCAACGCACCTGGACCATCGGACACGCGGTTGCCGCAGCCCTGGCCCTTACCGCGCTCGCCGTGGATCATCGGGCCCCGTGGCAAGACTACGGCAGCGTGTTGTGGGCAGTAGGCGGCATGCTGTTTTTTGGGCTGGGGGTTTGGGGTCGGGAACAAGTTCATCGCATCGCCGGACTAGCCATGTTGGTGCTCTGTATCCCGCGGGTGTTCATCTACGATATCGAAGAGGCCAAACACCGCATCGCCGCGTTTATCGTGCTTGGGCTGCTGTTAATTTGGGTCGGATTTTCCTACCAAAAATTCCGCCACTTCATCGACGGTCCTACTAAACCAGCATCGGACCAGGAGTAGCCCAACGGGCGAACTAAACCGCCACCTGCTGCCAGGGGGTCACCAAACTATCAAAAGTCGTCGAGGCGACGTCGCGAATTTTGTCTGGGTCTTCTTGCGCTCGGGACATCACCCGAAAACCAAACATCGCTCCAGTGAGACAGCCCGCGAGGCGGGTGGTGTCGGTGTCTTCGCTTAACTCGCCAACTTGGCGGGCGGCGTCGATTTGATCGCGTATCCAGACTTCGTTTTGTCCCATACAATCACGGACCTTGGATTTGATGGCGGAATCTGACTCAGCACATTCCAGCGAAGCATTGACCAGAAAACATCCCCGACTGCCATCGCCGTCAGCCGCCATTTCCACAATGGCGAAGAAGAAATTGCGCAAAACCGTCAAGGGCGACGAGTCGCTTTCAAACTGCGACCGCAACGCGTCCCCCTGCGCTCCATAATAATCAAGACAGGCAATGAACATGCCCTCCTTGTTGCCAAAACTTGCGTAGATGCTTCCGGGTAAAAGACCGGTGGCCTTGACCAAGTCGCTCACCGAAGCACCGCGATATCCGCGCTCCCAAAAGAGCTGAGTGGCTTTTTCGAGGACTTCAGTGCGATCAAATTGGGGAGGACGAGCCATAACAGAGGTTAGAAGATATTTATTTGAATGATTGTTCAATAAAATAGTTGACTAAACTGGTAATATGATTTCTTTTTTGATCGTTCATTCAATAATTATCGGGCAGTCAAATCTCCCAAATCATGAGTCAATCCATTCAAAACTCCGTCGCCTTTGTATCCGGCGCTAATCGTGGCATCGGTCGCGCGATCGTCGAATCACTCCTCACCCGCGGAGCCGCCAAGGTCTACGCTGCCGCCCGCAATCCCGACGCATTAGCCGATCTGGCCACCGCCCATGGCGACAAGGTCGTGCCGATCACCCTCGACGTGACCGATAAATCGCAGGTTACAGCGGCTGCCAGCACTTCCGCGGACGCTACCCTGATCATCAATAACGCTGGGGTCGCCGCCAATACGGACATTTTCAGCGACGATCTGTCCGACGCCGAACGCGAGTTTGAGGTCAACTACTGGGGCACGCTGCACATGACTCGCGCCTTCGTTCCGAACCTGAAGACGGCCGGAATAGGTTCATTGGTTAACGTTGTGAGCATCGCAGGGCTGACCAACTTCCCCATGTTCCCGACCTACAGCGATTCAAAGGCCGCACTACACTCGCTCACCGTCGGCGCCCGTCATGTCCTCTCCGGCACCGGTATCGACGTCATCGGCGTGTATCCAGGGCCCGTCGAAACCGACATGGCCAAGAACATCGATATGCCCAAAGCCAGCACCGCCGATGTGGCGAACACGATCTTGGATGGCATCGAATCGGGCGCCGAAGAGGTCTTCACGGACGAAGTGGCGAAAGGCTTCGAGGCCCCCTACGTAGCAGGTCACAAGGCGCTCGAATTCGGCACCCGCGAAATGATGGCCCAGGGCTGACGCGACATCGTCGTATTAATGCATAAACACCCACGCCTCACCCGGCGTGGGTGTTTTAATTTGAACCAACGCGAGGCCAAACGCGTTGAAATCAATCGCTCAACGCCACCGGATCGCGCAGCCATTTAAGCACGTCGATCGGGGTTACGATCCGCACTTCAGGATGGCTGAGGGCAAAATCGATAAAGGTTTCGATCACTCGGCGGCGATCTGGTTTAGACTCCGGATACATGGCGGTGTGCGCTCCCACCATTAAGGGCGCCCGATTGCCCGCAAGTCGTAGCTCCAGGGTGTGTTTCAGGATCGCGTAAAACTCGTCCGCGCTGCGGCCCGCCCCCTCGAGGACGTTCCAATCAAGGCCAGCAATTTTGCGATCCTCCTGCACCCACTCCCATCCTTGGGTTTCGGCGATGGTATCATGAATCCGCTGCGCCAGACCGGGTGCGATATCGTAATCCGCTGCCCGGCTGTCGGGAGGAACCATGAACATATGCAGCGGAATTTCCCAAAGACCCGGATGTGACTTCACGTATTTGGGTGAATCGGAAGCGTGGTAGTAGGCATTGCCTGGGCTGCCTTGATCGAGCGTGAACGGCCACAAATAGTTGGTGCCATCTTCATGTGGTTTTACCCCTTCTTGGAGTGAAGTATCGTAGATCAACCCCTGCTCGCGAGCGGCCAGAAACATCGCATCGTTATGGTCCAGATACGGCGCCCGAAAGCCCTGGATCGCTTCGGCCGGAATGTCGCAGGCCAACAACGATTGGTGGCATAGCTGCAATTCTCCCGCCCACGTCGCTTGGGCAAATTCACCACCAGAAAAATGATTGTGGGTATGGTTGCCAATTTCGTGTCCCTCGCGAAAGGCGCGCAGATGAATCGCCCGCAGGTCTGACGAGTTTTCCAGATATTTCCCGTTGGAATAAAACGCTACCCGAACCGGCGCGCCGTCAAAAGTCGCAGCCTGGCCTAACCCAGCAGGGTTGGTCTTCTCAGCCAGGAAATCTAGGATCCACCGCATCGGCGCGATGTCCGGATTGTCGTCAAATCCGATCATCACGAACATCGGCACCTCGTTGATGGCCAGGTTACCGGGAGGTTCGGGAGAAGGAAGGCGCATGGTGGTTTCGGCTCGAGTCACCAGAGCCATCAGTAGTCCGAGGCCGAGGGTAATTTTACGGAGAAGCACGCTTTGATCTAAAAAGAGCAATCCTGCGAAACGCAACTTCAGTGGGCGCGTTACCCATCGAAGTTTAAATCCTTATCCCGCCAGTATTTGGTGCCTTGCAGGGTGGCCTGGAGCGCTAAGCCATTCTCGGTGATCTGAATAATCTCCACGCCATCCGTGATGTTAGCGGCGGCTGCGTATTGGCCGCCCTTTTCGTCCGACTTGGCGGCGGCATCGGCCTGCGCCGAAAAATCCCACCCCTTCTCGATGAAGGACTTCATTTTATCCTCATCATGGAAAATGAAGATGCCACGAAAATCCTTTATCCCCAGTCCAAGACCCAAACCCGCGGAGGCCATTTTCATATACGTGCGCTTCCCGTGTTCGTCTTCGACGACTCCCATACCACCAGCAAACGACGCGAAGATGATATTAACCCCAATGTTCGAAAATACGGCGTAACCTTCGGCATTACTGATGGTGCGCTTATAGCGCGGGCTTTGCTCGTAGAGCATCTCCAAAACCTCTTCCCGCATTTCGAGAATCTTATCCCGCCGTTTCTCCGCTTTCGTTTTGGCAAATGTGGTCGTCGCGGGCAGGATCATCGCTGTCGCCAACAGCAATAAGAAAGGAAGTCGTCTTGTCATGATGCCCTTAAGATCACCTCGTGACCTTTTTGTTCAATCGGAATGGGAAAATTGAGATTTTCTTTACACGGAGGATTGGCGACTGAGTAGCGGGGTGGTCGGGCGTGAAGCCCGACACTACTTTTCCTACAGCACCCGCATGAGCAGCAACGTGCGGTCATCGTGGTTCGGGGCCAGCACACAGAAATTGCGCACGTAACGGTCTACTTTTTTCACCACATCATCGAGGGAACTATCGAGGTGACGCTGCAGACAGGTGGCTAAACGCACGCGCTCGAATTCTTCGCCATGGGGGTTGGTGGCTTCGGTAATGCCATCCGTGTAAAGCGCCAGCAGGTCCCCTGAAATAAGCTGCACTTCATGCTCCTCGAGAATCTCATCGAAGAGCTCGCCCTCATCGAGACCAACGGCGAGCCCACCGCCCGGAAGCTGATCCACTTCGCCTTCCGGGTGGAGCAAGATCGGGGGCTCGTGACCGGCGCGACAGAAGCGCATTTTTTTCGTATTCAGGTCGAGAATACCATAAAATAGTGCGACGAACATACCGGGGCGCATGTCGGGTTGCAGCACCCGATTGACCCGTTTCAAGACAGCCGCAGGGCTGGTCTCATTTTCCGCGCACAATCGCATCGTGGCCCGACACTCCGTCATCACGAGCGCTGCTCCCGCACCCTTGCCCGAAACGTCGGCGATCACAAACCCGAGGTGATCGTCGTCAACCTTGAGCACGTCGTAATAGTCCCCGCCGATCAGCATGGAGGCATCGGAAAGCGCCTCGATTTCCACCACGTCGTTGGCGGGAAAGTCTTGCGGCAGCAAATGGGATTGAATCTCGGCGGCGGTGCGCATGTCGCGCTCCCGCATTTCGCGTTCCCGATCCTCCGCTTCTTTACGCTCGGTGATGTCGGTAATCAGGCCCTCGTGGTGCGTGACCACGCCCGCTTCATTGCGGCGCACCACGGTATGGTCGGCCACCCAGCGGATGGTGCCGTCACCACACTGGATGCGATATTCCTGATTATACTCATCGTGCCCGGCGCTGGCATGCGCTTCGAGTTCAGCCGTAACCCGCGCCGTGTCGTCCGGATGGGTGATGGCAATAAACCCGCGGTTGGAGGCGGTGAAATATTCCGGCTCGAAACCGTATTGACGCACACTCGCGGAGACAAATTCGACCGGCCAGTTTTCAGCCGCGCGCCACAATACCACCACGGACGGCGAACGGTTGACGATGCGCTCCATTTCCTCGCGTCGAGCGAGGGCGGCCTTGAGCTGGCTTTGGGCTTCGATCCGGGCGGCGATGTCGCGTCCTACGCCCAAAAAGGCCGTGCGCCCCGTCCGGTCCGAGTAGGTCTGGGCGCTCATAGCGTGCCAGATCCAGGAGCCGTCGGCATGACGCACGCGATATTCTATCGATACCCGACTCGAGCCGGTGGAAAGGGTGTTTTGAAAAAACTGATTCCAGGCATCCACATTCTCGGGGTGCACGTAATCGATGTAGTGTTCGCCCATCACCGCTTCGGGTTGGTAGCCGAGTTTGGTCGTGAGCGCTTCCGAGACCCATTTGATGCGACCTTCCGGGGTAATCGCGTGCAGAATCTCACTGGAGGTATTGAGGTAAGTGCGCCAACGGGACTCTTTACTTGCGAGTTCGTTGGTCGCTTTTTTCCGCTCCGTGATGTCTTCGAGCATGCCGAAGTGGTGCGTCATCTGCCCCTTCTTGTTGCGCAACACCACAATGGTCAGATTCGCCCAAACCAGAGCGCCGTCCGTGCGCAGGTAACGTTTCTCCATCGAGAACAGATTACGCTTACCCTCATAAAGCTCGGCCGTAAGTTCGCGCTGTTTGGTGCGATCGTCCGGATGAGTCACCCGCATCATGTTTTCGACATCCGCCGACTCTTCTTGGGTGAGTCCCACGATGTCGCAGAAGCGTTGATTGACGTGATTGATCGACGGGTTGCCATCGGCATCGAACTCCCGCCAGGTGATGCCGATGGGCGCATGGTTAAAGAACGCGGATAGCTCCTCCTGAGTTTTCCCCAGTAACTCGACCTGTTTCTCTAGTTCCGCATGTTCGTCCCGCAGCTGGTTCTCGATTTCCTTGAGGCGAGTGACGTCCGTGCGCAGGGCGAGATGATAATGTGGTTTCCCATCCTCTCCCAACAGCGGCATGATCGTGCTCGCTACCCAATATTGCCGGCCATCTTCAGCCCGGTTGCAGAAGGTGCCTCGCCAAACCTTCCCCGCATTGATCGTCTCCCACATGTTGGCAAAGAACTCCGGGGTGTGGTGCTCACTGCGGATAACCCGATGGGTTTTGCCGATCAGCTCGGTGCGGTCATAGCCCGAAACTTGGCAAAACAGGTCGTTAACATGCAGGATCGTGCCGTCGGCATCCGTCACTGCCATGATGGCATGCTCGTCGGCTGCGCCATTGAGCCAGGCGAGCAATTCGGGGTCAGACAGGGGAAGGTCAGCGAATGAGACAGCCGGAGAAGACATGAAAAGAAGATTGGTGGCACTGCATCCCAACCGGGGCGAGCCGTAACCCGACAAATTTCAGCGTGATTCGTTCAATGTATTAAGTGGCCCTCCTGCTCGCTATTCCAACCGAGAAGCGCATCGTTTGACTCTATGAAAACTGTCGCAACCGCCGCCGAGATCTCCGAAGCTCAACTTATTCGTTCGGTGCTGGAGGGGCATGGGATCGAAGCGACCATCCCTCATTCGCAAATCGCAGAAGTGGCCCCCCACCTTTCCTGGGCCGATGGCGGCATCACCGTGCAGGTAGCCGAAAAAGACGTGGCGCAAGCCAAGGCGATCCTGGCCAGCACGGCCCAAGGCGCCGCTGAGGCGATCGAACGCGAACAAGACGAAGCGGACGGCTGAGCCGCAAGGTCGGCGAATGATGAGATGACGGGTTGCGTGGGTTACCCCAACCCGCCATGACCAAGGGTGCCCAATCCATGGACACCCCTACCTCCACAAATCGGAACCCCTGGAGCTGGATTCCGAGCCTCTACTTCGCCCAAGGCATTCCCAACATCGCCGTCGCCACCCTGTCGGTCGTGATGTATAAAAACCTCGGTATCTCAAATACCGACGCAGCGTTCTACACCAGCCTACTCTATCTACCGTGGGTCATCAAACCCCTCTGGGCGCCGTTCTTGGAATTGCGCGGGACGAAACGATTTTGGATCGTGGCGCTACAGTATCTGATCGGAGCCGCGTTGGGTTTGATCGCACTTACGGTGCCAGCACCCTTCTTTTTCCAAGCGACCCTCGCGGTCTTTTGGCTGGTCGCCTTCAGCTCCGCGACCCACGACATCGCGGCCGACGGGTTCTACTTGTTGGCTCTCTCCAAACCCCAACAGGCTGCATTTGTCGGCGTGCGGAGCACCTTCTTTCGGCTATCGATGATTGTGGGAAGCGGGTTCCTCGTTTTCCTCGCAGGCCGGCTCGCGGATATGACTGGGGATATGGCGAAAGCTTGGGCTATTGTCTTCGCGATCCTGAGCGGTGGTTTTCTCCTCGTTGCTTGGTTTCATTCGCGAGTATTGCCCCGGCTAGACACCGATGTGCCGTCGTCGGTTTCGAGCAATCCTTGGAGTGGTTGGTGGACGGTATTCAGCGCATTCTTTCGCCAGACCGGTATCCTTTCCGTGCTCGGCTTCTTGTTGCTCTTCCGCATCGCCGAAGCGCAGCTATTAAAGCTGGTGATTCCCTTCATGTTAGATGAACGGGAAGTAGGAGGACTCGCCCTGACCAACGAACAAATTGGCGTATTCTACGGCACGTTTGGCATCGTCGCGTTGACGGTCGGGGGACTGGTCGGCGGGTGGCTTGTTTCACGCTACGGACTGCGCAAACTGCTCTGGTGGATGGTCGCCGCAATGCATGTGCCCAACGTGGTTTTCGTTCTATTGGCTATGATTCAGCCGGAAAATCTGGGCATCATTGGCGGCGCACTGGTGCTTGAACAGCTCGGCTACGGCTTCGGCTTCACCGCCTACATGGTTTACATGATGATGGTCGCTGCAGATGGGCCCCATAAAACCGCGCACTACGCAATCTGCACAGGATTCATGGCACTCGGAATCATGGTTCCGGGCATGTTCTCGGGTTGGATCCAAGAACAACTCGGCTACCAGAACTTTTTCCTGTGGGTGGTCATCTGCGCCATCCCTTCCATCGCCGCCTGTGCCTTCATCAAAATTCGGCAGGACTTCGGTCGAAAGACAGAGCAAGCCTAACGGCGGACCAAGGTGAAGCCGGACTTGGTCAGAACGCGTTTCAAGGCGCGAACGTGGGCGTGGTCTCGGGTCTCCACTGTGCAGGAGGCGTGCACAGCGCTGACGTCCGGGCCGCTGAAAGCGCGGTCGTGGGCGATGTCTTTGATACTGGCGCCAGCTTTGGCGATGACTTGGCTAAGCGCCGCCAAACCACCCGGGCGATCACTGATCGTTACCGTAAAACGACAGAGGCGGCCGTCGGCCACGAGGCCTTTTTCGATCACACGGCTGAGCACCGAGGGATCGATATTTCCGCCACAGACTGCGAGCACGACGCGCTTGTTTTTCAGATGGGTCAGTTTGCCCGCCAACATGGCCGCCAGCGGAGCGGCAGCGGCGCCTTCGACGACGGTTTTTTCCAGTTCGGCGTAACGAAGAATAGCAAGAGCTATCCATTTTTCGGATACAGTTACGACTTCGTCGACAAGGTCCCGCGCATGGGCAAATGCGTTGGGTCCAACACAAGATACCGCGAGTCCATCGGCTAGGGTGGACCGAGGGGGGATCATTACGGGTTTTCCGCGTTTCAGGGCGGCCACGTAACTGCTGGTCGCACTCGATTCGACGCCGATGATTTTGATATTGGGACGAATTTTTTTGGCCGCGATCGCGAGGCCGGCAATGAGTCCGGCGCCGCCGATCGGCGCAACAATGGCATCAACTTTCGGGACCTGTTTCAGGATCTCGAGTGCCATGGTGCCTTGGCCGGCGATGATGGCGTCATCGTCGAAGCCGTGAATGTAGGCGAGTTGATCACGTTCGGCGCGGGCATCGGCTTCTTTTTTGGCCGCGGCAAAGTTCTCCCCGTGCAGCACGATCTTGGCTCCGAGCCGCCGGCAGGTCGTGACTTTGATCAGCGGTGCCGTGTGGGGCATGACGACGGTGACCGGAATTTTCAGCAGTTGGCCGTGGTAGGCCAATCCGAGCGCGTGGTTTCCAGCCGAAGCGGCAATGACGCCGCGGCGACGTTGGGCGTTGGGAAGTTGTAGCAGTGCGTTGCGGGCTCCGCGCTCTTTGAACGAGCCGGTGCGCTGCTCGTTATCGAGTTTGCAGAATACGCGGGCTCCGGTGAGTTCGGAAAGGGGGATGGATTCGAGGCAGGGTGTGACCACCACGCCATCGGCAATTCGGCGCGCGGCCGCACGGATCGTCGCTAGGGTAACCGGCATGCCCGAAAAACTAGCCAGCACTCCTTCCTAAGTCGGCAAAAAAAAGAGGCGGTTCCCCCTAACAGGAACCGCCTCAGCTACCTAAGAATCACTGGTGATCAACCCGTGATCAAATTTAGTTACCGGCACGCCGCTGGCGTTGGCCTTGGCCTTCGCCACCACGTCCTCGGCCTTCGCCACCACGACCACCGCGGGCTTGACCCATACGTTCTACTACCGCCTTACGCGCAGTAGCCCACTCTTTGTCGCTGAGCTTGCCGTCGCCGTCTTTGTCGAACTGTTGCATGGCCCGTTCATTATTTTGTGTGAACTCACGCATGGCGGGTTCGGCGGCTTTGCGCTCAGCGTCACTCAGTTTGCCATCTCCATCGGTATCAAATTGCGCCGTGGGGTTTCCGCCTCGACCGCCCTGTCCACCGGGAGCACGTCCGCCTTCGCCGCGACCCGCGCCGCGTCCAGCAGACTCAGCGCCCATGGATTGCATGTGTTGGCGAACGGCTTCGCGTTCGGTTTGGTCGAGCTTACCGTCGCCGTTGGCGTCGAATTTTTTCATCATTTCCGCCCGATCGGGGCCAGCGGGTTTCTTTTCGTCGGCAGCCGATACAAAAGAGACGGAAGAAATTGCGAGGGTGGCGAGAGCCACTGAGGTTTTGAGTAAGGAGTTTTTCATTTTTTTAGAGAGTTGAGGTTCGTTACTTACTCAGACAAAGACGGTGGGCTGCCGGTTGGGTTACACCGGCACTTCATTTTTATTTTCTATGTTTCAAGTCACCTTCGACACGCAGGCCATGGCCGAGCTCAACAAACTCGACAAAATGACTCAGCTCACCGCATTGGATCCAGTCAGCTCGTTGCGTCAGACCGATTTGGAGCATCCGCGGGAGCCGTTGGGCAAATTTATGCGCAGCGGTCAGGAACTCTTTCGGCTGCGCAGCGGTGAATTGCGGTTTTACTTCGAAACCCGTGGGGAAGACACGTTGCACGTGCTCTACATCTTGCACGAACACTCGCTCGAAGACTTCCTTTTGCGCAATAAACTGCCCGTGTCGGAGCAGCAATTGGTCGAACAGCATTCGAAATTTTGGAAATACTTGGAGGAGCTGACCAAGCGCTAAGCGGCCTGTTCTCGTCGTAATATCATGTCAGACCAACCTTCACGCGACACCGACGACCCGTTCTCCATTGAGAACGCGAGCCGGATCTATTTCCTGCCGAACTTGATGACGGCCGGAAACCTGTTTTGTGGATTCGTGGCGATCATCAAGTGTATCCAAGCCCACTACATCATGCAGGGAACGATCACGGGGGGAGAGGTCATGATCACTCCTGCGGCCAGTGAATTGTTTACCGAGGCAGTCTGGTTGATTTTTGGCGCGATGGCATTCGATGCCCTGGATGGACGGCTGGCGCGCATGGGGGGAAGAGAGTCTCTATTCGGTGGGGAATTCGATTCGTTGACCGACATGGTGTCGTTCAACGAATCGAATTCCCCACCGAAT
>JABIRI010000029.1 GCA_018667915.1 Opitutaceae bacterium
CATGAATATGGCGGATCCGCTGACCAAATAATTCCGGAAGTTCACGGCCTCTCACGGTGCCACCACTCCCCAGGGCGCAATCGAACGTTCCGACTCCCGCACTCCTGCGAGCACCTCTAAATCGGCGAACATCAACTCGAGGGCTTCCGCCCGCTGCATCTCACGAAGTTGAGCGCGAATCGCCGCCAGTTGAGTTTCGGCTGAAATCAACATCTCAACTTCAAGGGTGAGACGATCCAACTCCGACTCCGGAATTGTGACTGATCCACTGCGCCGCACAAACTCAAGTGCGTTGGCGGCCTGGTGTTGATCCGCGGCATAGGGATACGGCACGAGCACCGCCGGAGTCTGACACCGCACGAGCTCAGCCAAAGTTCCCGCACCGGAGCGTGAGATAATCAAATCGCCGACCGAGTAGAGCGCCGACATCTGATCACAAAATGGAATTTTAACCGTTTTCACCTGAGTCCCGTCGGGACCCGCATGGAGACGCGTCTGGGCCACTCCGCTACTCGGACCCGCCACAATCAATAGTTGCACATTTTTCTGGGCCCAAAACTCCGACGTATCAGTCGCCCATCGGGTTAATGCCTGCGCGCCCTGGCTTCCGCCCATCACAACCAAAGTTTTTTTGGCGGGATCCAAATCAAATTCTTCAGCGGCCTGATCACGCGGTATCCGCGTAATTTCATCGCGAACGGGCAAACCTACGTGCCGTAACTTCGAGCGATGTGAATTCTCGAAATCAACGCCGCGCGGAAGATAAATGCGATTGGCGAAACGAGCGAGCGTGCGCACCGCTCGCCCCACCACGCGATTGGATTCGTGCAGCGCCACGGGAACTCCTCGTAGCCAACCTGCTAAAATTATCGAAGCCGTGGTAAACCCTCCAAATCCGACAATCGAAATGGGACGCTCACGACGAATCAGTCCCCAGGAGAAAAACAATCCTCGGGTTTGCTGCAGTCCAAATTGAAACAGACCCCGGGCGCCCATCGTGAGCGGTGCACCGGGAATGACCTGGAACTCAACTTCAGGATACTTTTCAACCAAGCGGGCATCGATTTGCTTGTTCGAAATCAGCAACATCGGACGATGCCCGTTGGCCGACAACCACTGCGCCAGAGCAAGTCCGGGGGCCAAGTGACCACCCGTCCCACCGCAGGCGATCAGAAACCGACTCATGCCACAACCTCCTCCAAACTTCTGCGCCCACTCAACAAGACCGGTTTAGTCCAGGTTCGCGCAGTATTTAGAATCACGCCCATCAGCATCCCCATCAACAACAGGTTAGAGAGACCCGCACTGATGAACGGCAGCGACATGCCCTTGGTGGGCAACAGGCCGGTGACCACGCCCAGGTTGATAATCGCCTGAAGCGTAATCATCAGAATCGATCCGGTAACGAGAAGAAATTGAAACAGGTTGGGCGCTTTACGGAGATGTAACAATCCGAGCAAAAAAATGCCCGCAAACATCACCACCACCGCCAACGTGAATGGCAGTCCCAGTTCCTCACCCATCACGGCAAAAATGAAATCGGTATGGGCCTCGGGAAGGAAGTTAATTTGCTGACGCCCCTGTCCGATGCCCGCCCCATTCACGCCTCCAACCGCGAAAGCGGCCAGTGATTGGTAAAGCTGATAAGTGCCACCCAACTTATTGCCTTCCACATCCAAGAACGCGGTGAGGCGATGAAGACGATTGGGATTGTTGATCACCAAAACCGCGAACATCGCCACGACTCCACCCACCGCCGGCAAAATGTAACTCCACCGACTGCCGGCCAAAAACACCAAAATGAGACCCACCGTCATGATCAGGGCCGCCGTGCCAAAATCGGGCTGCAAAACAACCAATCCGGTAAATGCAAAAACGATTGCAATCGGAATCACAAAACCACGTCGAAATTCACAGATGCGGCTCTGGTTAATAGCGAGATAGTGCGCGGCACAGAAAACCATCGCCAACTTGGCGAACTCAGATGCCTGCAGTCGCACGGGTCCCAGACCCAACCACCTTCGACTACCATTTACCGAAATACCAATTCCTGGAATCGCGGTTAGAATCAAAGCGGCAATTGCTCCGAGCCCGATGATCCAAGTAAACTTCCGCATACCTTCCAGGTCCAGACGGCTCACTACCACGCAGGCGATGGTCGCGCCCACCACCCCAATCAATTGCTTGGTCAGATAGAAGAAGGGTCCCTGCTTAAACGCGGCCGTCGCACTGAACAACGTCGGCAGCCCAAGCACGAAGAGCGCCGCTGCACAGACTACGATCAATGTGCCGGGATTCGCCGCTGCTCGGGCGACAGTGGGAGGAGATTTTCGAGAAGCCATCTGGGGTAGGTGCGAAAACGGGAAGAGACTCTATTCGAATACGGTGGGACCATCTCCGTCGGGGCCTCCGATTGTTTTGATCGGCTCTTCCACCGTAATGACTGGAATATTACTCAAATCTTCATCACCAAAGCCCGCGTCCAAATCTTCCGAAGCTGAAGAGATATCCAGCGTCGCCGGAGTCTCAGCTACCTCAGTTGTCGTTGTAGGAACCACGGGAGGCGCATCCCAACCTGGAATGATCAACTCTTGGCCGGGACGAATCAGCGAAGGATCGCGCACTTTATTGGCCAAAGCAATTTCCCCAATTTTGACGCCATATCGATTCGCGATCACCGTGAGACTTTCGCCGGGAGCGACGGTATGTTTAAACGTGCCCGCCGCTACCTGCGGCGCAGCCGAAGTTGTGACTGCGGTAGTATCCGGGGAGGTCATGGGCATCTCGGGAGCAGACTCAGGAATAGCAATTTTCGCCCCCGCTCGCACCATATCACTCCTCAACCGGTTGAAGGCTTTGAGTTCGGCAACCGTGGTGCCATGTGCTTGGGCTATTTTGCCCAACGTATCTCCGGGACGAATTTCATACATCCGGGAAGATGAGGAGGCAGTTTCAACTGCGGCCGCGGCAACCGTTGGAGTCGTTACTCGCTTACCGGGAACAACCAGAACCTGTCCCACCCGTAAGCCAGCATCAGCGGGAAGCCCATTGGCGGATGCGAGCTCGCGCACCGTGAGGCTATTACGCTTTGCCAACGCCCACAGACTGTCGCCCGCTTTAACGGTATAAGTATCAGCTGGACGCACTTCTTCGGCCATAGTTTGCGGTTGCAAAGCCGTGGCCACGGGCGAACTCGGACGGGTCGGACTCGAACGTCCACCCGCACCCATGGCCGGAGCATTCGGGTCAAACGTCGGGGGCACATCGGACACGAGCGCCGGGTTCAATTGCGCATCGGACATCTCCGGCGCAGCGGAAATAGGCGAAGACATGTCTGAGCCGGAGGGATAACTGGTGGCCATGCCATCAGATCCGCCAGGCGTGGTTTGATTCGAGGAACGGCAACCGGGAATCGCGATCGCCAGCACCAGCACTGCGATGTGCACCGCTACCACAGCGCCGAGAATGTTGAGTAGTTTCATAACAGGAATGAGGGTCGGGGGGTTCGTAATTAAATTCTAAGAGGAAAATACGGCTGACTTCAATAGTTGCACGAACGACTCCCCGCGCTCGGCATAGCCTGAAAATTGATCGAGACTGGAGAACCCGGGACTGAGCAAAACATCGTCACCAGAATCACTTACCGCCATGGCTCCACGCACCGCAGCGGCCAAGTCGGCGCATCCCGTGTGCGGCACGCCGGCGGCACCGAACAATGTAGCTAAAATATTACGCGTTTCGCCGATCAATAACACGTGCTTCAACCTTGATTGAATACGGCTCACAAACGCTTCGATATCGCCCCCCTTTGATTTACCTCCGGCGATGAGCACCACTTTGCCGCCAAACTGAGAAAGTGCCGCTTCCGTCGCATGAAAGTTGGTCGCCTTGGAATCGTCCCACCACACCGCGCCGTCAAATTCACCAATTCGGGTCAAACGATGAGGGCCAATCACATAGTTTTGAGCAGCGGCATATAACGCGGGC
>JABIRI010000028.1 GCA_018667915.1 Opitutaceae bacterium
ACTAAACCGTTTGCTTTCGCCGAATTGTCGGCCCGCGTGCAGGCTCTGTTACGGCGTTCGATGCGAACGCCTGAAGCCACCCGTTTGGAGGTAGGGGACGTCACCCTTGATCTGGTTTCGCGCGAAGTGCGGGTCGCGGAAGAGACCATGGATCTGCAGCCGCGCGAGTTCGCCTTGCTGGCATATTTGATGCGCCACCCTAACCGACCGGTTACCAAGACCATGATTTTGGAACACGTTTGGGATTACAGTTTCGACCCCCAGACCAACGTGGTCGATGTGCTCGTATCTCGACTGCGCAGTAAGGTTGATCCTGAAAAGACCCGCATCGAAACGGTGCGCGGAGTAGGTTACATTTTGCATGGCCGGAATTGATCAAATTAGACGCTCACTGGCCTGGCGGTTCAGTCTGTGGTTTGCCGGTTGGTTCACGGTCGGCTTCGTGGCGATATTTGCGCTGCTTTATTGGTTGCTGGGGGAGGAGATTGAGGCGCGCGACTACGAGGATTTACAGCAACGGCTGCAGCAATACTCGCTTGTTTTAAACCAGAGTGGCGTGCGCGGCCTGCAGCGGCGGATCGCGGAGGACAGTCAGCAGCCGAACGTCCGTTCGCTCTTTTTGCGGCTGGTCGGACCGGGAGGGAGTCAGGTCTGGGGCAAAATTCCACCTGATTGGTTGGAGTCAGATGAAGCCGTGGTGCGAGTGCCGGACGGCTGGGGTCGTTGGCAGGAACGCGCGGTGTCACGGGTGCGTATAACCCGCGATGCCGAACGCGACCTAGCGATCGTATCACAGACCCTCCCGGGTAACATGCTACTGCAGATCGGGCGGGCGACGGATAGTAGGCAGGCGCTCCTTCAACCCCTGCGCCGGACGTTTGCATGGGTGGCGGGTGCCGTGGTCCTGATGGGTGTGGGCGCGGGATATGCGTCCGCTCGGCGAGCCACGCGTCCTCTACGAGAAGTGGTAGAAACTGCGCGCTCTATTATTTCCACCGGCAAATTGGATGCCCGAGTGCCATCGCCGGCGTCGAACGATGAAGTGGCGGAGTTGGTGCGGCATTTTAATAGCGTGCTGGATAAGAATGCGGGCCTACTCAAAGCGATGCGCGAGACGCTCGACAATGTGGCGCACGATTTGCGCACCCCCTTGTCGGGGCTGCGTCTTTCGGCGGAGTCGGCGTTGCAACGGCCCGACCTTGATCCTGCCACGGGTGAAACGCTCGGCGATGTGGTTGAGCGCAGTGATCAAGTCTTGGCGTTGCTGCGAGCACTCATGGAGATATCCGAAGCGGAAGCAGGCATGATGAAACTCGAGAAGGTTGATTGCGACTTTGGTGAAGTGACGCGTTATGCGACCGAGCTCTACGATGAAGTGGCCGAGGCGGCCGACGTTGCGCTGGAAATTCAAACGCACGGTGCGGTGCCGATTCACGGGGACCCGACTCGACTGCGGCAGGCCGTGGCCAATATCGTAGACAACGCCATCAAATATACGCCCGCCGGAGGCAAAGTTTTGGTCGAGGCTGAGCTGGTCGGTGGACGCGCGTTTGTGCGGGTCTCAGATACCGGCACGGGCGTGCCGGAAGAAGAGCAGTCTCGGATTTGGGAACGGCTTTATCGGTGTGATCAGAGTCGATCCGAAAGTGGATTGGGTCTGGGTCTCAGTATGGTGCGCGCGATCATGCGCGCACATGATGGTGATGCGACGGTCCGCAATGCGCCGTTGCAAGGCGCGGTTTTCGAATTGAGTCTGCCGGCTTAGTGGCGGGGATTGCATTTGGCGGGGAAGAAACGAGCGTGTTGAAGGCTCCCGCTTCTAGTCATGCTCGATTCAATCCAAGTCATCATTCCCGCGCTCGATGAAGAAGCGACGATTGGTGGAGTGGTGGTATCATTGCGGGAGCAGGGGCTCACGCGGATTAGAGTCGTCGATAACGGCAGTGAAGATTGCACGGCGGAGGTGGCGAGGGAGGCCGGGGCGGAAGTGTTGAGTGAGCCGGCCCGCGGCTATGGCCGGGCGTGTTGGCGGGGTTACCAGCAACTAGATCCGGCGGTGAAATGGATTCTGTTTTGTGACGCGGATGGCAGCGACGATTTGGCCGATGTCGCGCGACTCATCGCAGAGGCGCAACAGGGGGCCGATTTTGTATTGGGCAATCGACGCGCGTCGGCGGCCGCTCGTGGCGCCATGACGCCGGTGCAACAATTCGGCAATGGGTTGGCGACGACATTGATCAATTGGGGCTGGCGGCAAAACTACGGCGACCTCGGTCCCTTGCGCCTCGTTGGGCGTGCTCTACTTGAGCGCATCGACATGAAAGATCGCGGATTTGGATGGACGATTGAGATGCAAGTGCGCGCCGCGGAAGAGGCCGCCAACATCGTCGAGATTCCGGTAGGTTATCGGCGACGAGGGGGAGGTAGATCAAAAATTTCCGGCACTGTGCGCGGCAGTGTGGCCGCCGGCACCATCATCCTCACGACCCTTGGTTACTTGTGGCTGAATCGGTGGAATAGTAACCATTATGGTTACAAACTCGGCGGACTGCTCCTACTGGTAGGGGCATGGTGGATGAGTGGGCAGGGGGACTTTGCCGTGGCGGGCACCGTCCCAAAATTATTGGGCGCGGCGGGGGTCATGGGGTTGGGTTGGATGCTGGCGGCGACTCCGCTAAAAATTTCTTGGGGGTGGTTCTGGGCGGTCGCCCTTGTCGCCCGGGTGGCGTTGCTGCCCATGACCCCAGGCGATGATGTCTGGCGATATTTGTGGGAAGGACGGATCCAGTTGGCGGGTTTTTCGCCCTACCTTCTGGCCCCGGATTCGCCTGATCTGATCGCGCTGCGAGACTCAACTTGGAACGGAATAAATCATGCTCAGGCCACGGCGATTTATCCACCTATCGCCCAACTCATGCTCCGTTTTTCGGCCGCAGTATTTGGCTCAGTGTTGGGACTGAAAATCATCTTCATCGTCGCGGATCTGTCGGTATCGGCGCTATTGGCCAAACGGTTCGGGGCGGGACGGACAGTGCTCTACGCCTGGAACCCGTTGGTGATTTATGTCGGAGCTGGAGGAGCGCACTACGAACCGATCCTCGTGCTCGCAATGGTCGCCGGCTGGCTCGCTTGGGAACAGCTCGCCACAGACCTAAGTAACCATAATGGTTACCTAGGTGGGGGAGCATCCGCATGGTGGCTAGGAGTCGGAGCCGGGGTGAAATGGATTACCGCGCCGCTGGTGGCTTGGGTGGTCTGGGCGAAGGTGAAGCGTCGCGATTTCAAGGGAGCCGTGGTCTTGGCCCTGGTGGGCATGTTGCCAGTAGTTTTGGCCTTGGCGTGGTTCAAAATTGATTTTGGCGAGATTGGTCCCCTTGCGCCAAAGACGTTTGTAAAGGAGGCGCGCACTTCGGAGTTGTTTCCCTGGTTGCTGGAATGCGTTTGGCCGGCATCGGCCTACAAAAATGGCGGGTTGATAGTCTTCTTTGCCCCGGTTGCGGCATGGATATTTTTCAGCGCAAAAACCTTGAGACGATTCGCCGAGAATTTCTTAGTGGCGCTACTGGTTTTTGCGCCTTCGGTCCATGCTTGGTATTTTGTGTGGGTGATCCCCTTTGCGGTGAGTTCACGGAACCTTGGAGTGCGTTGGCTGGGATTGAGCGGGTTTGTCTATTTTTGGTTGTGGGAACATCAGGCCCAGACGGGGGCATGGTCCCAATCGCCGGTGGAAAAAATTCTCTTGTGGGCGCCGTTCTTATTGGGCTTCTGGTGGAGTCGAAGCCGCGAGGTGAGAACATGACGCCGACCATTCTGATTTTTCTAAAAGCACCGGTGGCCGGTCAGGTAAAAACCCGCATCGCTCGAGATGCGGGTGATGAGAAGGCGCTGGAGATTTATCAACGGCTGGTGACGCGGCAGATGGCCGCATTACCCGAAGGTTGGCCAGTGGAGATTCATTTTACGCCGGCGCAGGCGGAACCTCAAATGCGCGATTGGCTCGGGGAGAAACCGAATTGGGATTTTATCCCTCAGGTGGAGTTGGGGCTTGGAGCACGGTTGGCGCATGCGACCACCGAGGCGTTCGAGCGGGGAGCGGCTGCCGTGATGTTGATTGGGGGCGATTGTCCGGAACTCGGCCCAAAGGAATTTGAAAGAGCTGGGGAAAGTTTGGCGCGGGGCGACATTGTAGTGGGACCTGCCGTTGATGGTGGTTACTATCTGTTGGGTATGGATGCTCCGCGCTTGGCACTGTTCGAAAATGTCGCGTGGAGCACGGCGGCGGTCGCGGATCGGACGCGAGAAATTATTCGAGAACAGAATTGGCGGCACACCGAGTTACCCCAATTGAGCGATGTCGACACGCTGGAGGACTGGGAGTCCTTGGGCTATCGATGTCTTTAGGCGGCGTGCACCGTGCGGAGCTGGACGCTGTCCACCAAACGATCGTGGGAAAGGATGTCGGTCACAACGATGATCTTGTCTCCTTCCGAAACATAACCCTCGCGCACAAGTAGGCGGATAGCGTTTTCGATCGTATCGTTGGGGTCGGAGGTGAGGGGCATCACAAATGGGAAAACTCCGCGCAGTAGACGCATTTGACGTAAAGTCGTGACGGCATTGGTCATCGCGAAGATAGGCGCACAGGCGGGGCCGAGGGCGGCGAGCGATTGGGCCATGAATCCTTGGCGCGTGAACGTGAGCAGTGAGGAACCTTTTATTTGATTGGCCAACACGACCGCCGATTTGAGGACATTGATTTTCTCGCCTCTCATCAGCGCCGGTTCGGCGAAAGCGAGATCTCCTTCTTCTTCAATGCGCCGGGCGATCCGGTCGAGCGTCTGCACGCATTCCAGCGGGTATTTCCCGATCGTGGTCTCGCCAGAAAGCATCACGCAATCGGCTTCCTCGTAGACGGCGTTGGCGACGTCGGTGACTTCGGCACGGGTGGGCACGGGTGACTCGATCATCGATTCGAGCATGTGGGTTGCGATGATCACGGCCCGGCCGCGGTCGAAGCAGGCTTTGAGGGCGCGGCGTTGAATAACCGGCAGGTCTTCGAGCGGACATTCAATGCCAAGGTCGCCGCGCGCGACCATGAGCGCGTCGCATGCGTTGATGATTTCATCGAGATTCTCGATGGCGGACTGGTCCTCGATTTTTGCGATGATTTTGGCGCGCGAATCGTTCTCCAGCAGAAACTCCCGGAGGCTGGTGATGTCCTGGCTTTCCCGGACGAAGGATAGGGCCACGAAATCGATACCTTCTTCGATCCCCACGAGCGTATCGCGCCGGTCTTTTTCGGTGAACGCGGGAAGGTTTATTTTTACGCCGGGTAGATTGATGTGGCGGCGGGAAGTGAGCTGGCCGTCGATCAATACTTTGCAGCGAATACGGCGTCCGTCGATTTTACTCATGACTTCGAAACGCATGAGGCCGCTGTCGACCAGCACGATGTCGCCGACGGATATGTCATTGAGGAGGTCTCCGTAGTTTACGCCCACCGAACGGATTTCTTCCGGGCTTTCGCCGGATTCGCCGCCGGGGCGCACGGTGAAGTCAAACTCCTCACCGGCTTTCAATTCGATCGGCACCTCTACATCGCCGGTGCGAATTTCTGGACCTTTGATGTCCATCATTATGGCAATTTCGCGTCCCACCCGTTGGGAGACTTCCCGGATGCGGCGGATTACCATCCTGGTCCACTCATGGTTGGCGTGGGCCATATTCAGGCGGGCGACGTCGGCTCCACCGCAGATGAGCTTCTCTAGCATCTCCTCGCTTTGGGTGGCGGGACCGAGGGTGAAAACGATTTTGGTCTGACGCAGCGGTTGTTTGATGTCTGTCATGATTTAGCGGCGAACATGACCACCATCGAAGACGGTCGCAATCGGGAAGACTCCCGATTGGTGTGACAGTTCAGTCACTCATTAGACGAGATCGATAAACGGGGTTTCTCCCCCGGGGGCTACGATCGAGAATTGGCAGCTCGTCAATCGATTCCGAAGGGGTGCGATGGACGTTTCCACCGCCTCGATGCTGTTGCAGTCACGGGAAAGGTGCGTGAGGCAAATGTGGCGCCAACGCGGACTGGCAATTTCATCGAGTATCTCCCGCACCCCGTCATTCGAGAGGTGACCATGGCGCCCCGAGATCCGTTGTTTGGTGGACCAAGGTCGCCGGATGTCGGCCTCGAGGAGACGGGCGCAGTGATTGGACTCCACCGCGAGTAAGTCAGCCTCCTCCATGCGACGTCGCACGTGTTGAGGAATGTGACCGAGGTCGGTAAGCCACGTGATAGTGCGTAGCGGTGAAAATAGGTCGTTCTCTTGACCGGCTGTGATGGCGAAGCCGACGGGGTCTTGCGCATCGTGTGGCACCGAGAATGCGTCGATCTCAAGATCGCGAAAACGAAATCGTCCGCCGGTTTCGAACACTTGCCACGCCGCCCGGTGTTTGAGTTTGGCCTGCACCGCGCGGGAAGTCGCGGCGTTGGCGAACACCACGACATTGGGGTGTTTTTTGAGGGCATCGATACCGGCAGTATGGTCGCCGTGTTCGTGGGTCAGGAAGATGGCGTCCACCTCATCCATACTTGTGCCCGAGTCGTGGAGCATTTGGCGAAGCTTGCGGCCGGAAAATCCGGCATCGATGAGCACCCGGGTGGATTCGGTCTCGAGCAGGGCGGCATTGCCCGAGCTGCCACTGCCTAAAATTCTGAAACGCGTCGCCATCGATAAGCAGGACAATTGGTTCTAGTGGTCGGGCGCAAGGGGACATTTCAATCCCCGGACGAATCGGGGAGGGCTGAACTGTCTATGGAGTGCCCAAAGCGACAATTACCGGTGGGCGTTGACGAAGGGCGAGTTCGGGGCAGGTTATGGTCCTGCTATGTCCGCCGCTTCTTCCTCGTCTTCGACCGGTCCGGTCTATGTTACCCGCCAAGCGCACTTTAACGCGGCCCATCGACTGCACAATCCCGCCAAGAGTGCGAAATGGAACCGTGAGACGTTTGGTCCCTGCAACAATCCCAAATGGCATGGTCACAACTATGTCATCGAAATCACGGTCGCAGGAGAGACCGATCCGGACACCGGTTACGTGATCGATCTCGGTGACCTCAAGACGGTGCTGGAAGATCGGGTCCTAAAGCACGTGGATCATCGCAACCTGAACGAAGAAGTCCGTTGGTTGCGGGGTGTGATCCCTTCGGCGGAGAATCTGGCTATCGCGTTCTGGCGACGGCTCGAATCACACCTGCCTGTTGGCCGACTGCACCGGGTGCGTCTTTTTGAAACGCCCCGCAATTTTGTCGATTACTACGGTCCGGCGGGGAATGCCGGAGCCACCTGAGTTCTCTTTAACATTAATTGGCCAGCTAACCCCGCAATCGCGGGGCTACGGTTATCGTTACAACCGCCTGGCCACCCAAAACCACCAAAAACGAAATGAATACCACCAGCACCAAGGCCATGTATCTGCACCGTTCGGACGGTGCAGAACCCTCAATCGAGCGTCGCTACGATGCCGATTTTAAAGTGTCTCCGGCATACCGGGAATCGCTCCCGGATATGATGGATGCGGAAGATGCTATCCAAGGCGCACCCGTTCCGATTCAACAAGTCGGCGTTTCTAATTTCCACCTGCCCCTCCAGTTCAAAACGACCGCGGGGAAAGTCCTCACCCTCCAAGCTGCGATCACGGGTAGTGTTTCGCTCGAAGCCAGTTTGAAGGGTATTAACATGAGCCGCATCGTGCGCTCATTCTACGAGCACGAGGATGATGTGTTCACCCCCGCCTTACTCGAGGACATCCTGGCCAAGTATCGCGAGAAGGTCGAATCACTCGACGCTCGTATCAAGATCAGTTTTTCCTATCCGATCCTGCAGGAGTCGCTGCGCAGTGGTTTGTCTGGCTGGCAGTATTACGACGTTTCGTTCGAAGGCATCACCGATGATCGCGGTCGCTTCCGTTCGTTCGTCGAATTTGATTTTGTTTATTCCTCGGCCTGTCCATGCAGCGCGGAGCTCTCCGAGCACGCTCGGGATGTGCGTGGCGCCTACGCGGTGCCACATAACCAACGCTCAAAGGCGCGGGTAAAAGTGGAGGTAGCGCCGGGTGCGGATCTGACGATCGAAGATCTGCAAGCTCATTGTCTCAACGCCCTCAAAACCGAAACGCAGGTGATGGTGAAGCGGGAAGACGAACAGGCCTTTGCTGAGTTGAATGGCGCGCATATCAAGTTTGTGGAAGACGCGGCGCGGCTGCTTTATAAGGAACTCGCCGGAGATCAGCGTATCGCAGATTTCCAAGTAGCGTGTGCTCACCTTGAATCACTGCATTCGCACGACGCCGTCAGTGTGATCTGCAAAGGCATCCCGGGTGGCTTCAAAGCCGACTTCATGGAGTTCCGTAGTTTGGTCTGCTGACGCGTTGCAGTCGTCTGTCAGCAAAAATTCAGGCTGATAGCTACTCACTACTCGCTACTCACTACCCGCTACTTTAACCAAGTGCTATGGCTAAACCTGTTGTTCTCATCACCGGCGCTTCTCAAGGAATTGGGGCGGCGATCGCGAAGACTTTTGCGAAAGAAATCAGGGGAGCCCGTTTGGCTCTGGTGGCGCGCAATGCGAAGAATCTAGCCAAGACCGCATCGGCTTGTGTCAAGTTGGGGGCAGTCGTGGAGTCCTTCATTTGTGACGTCAGCGACGAGGCCGCCGTGGCAGATATGAGTGCGGCTGTTTTAGCGCGATTCAAGCGGATCGACGTATTGATCAACAACGCGGGTAAGTTTGAGCCTACGGATTTCCTCACCATGAAGGTTGCGGATCTGGACCGTCTATTGAATGCGAACCTGCGCAGTCTGTTTCTCGTGTCTCAGGCTTTCGCCAAGGGAATGGTCAAACAAGGCAGTGGGCACATTTTCAACATGAGTTCCATTGCTGGCCAACAGGCCTACGCTCAAGGCGCGGGCTACTGCGCTGCAAAGTTTGGCGTGACCGGATTATCTAAAGTGATGCGGACGGAACTCATGAACAAAGGCGTGCGCGTCACCACGGTTTATCCCGGCGCGACCGTTTCGCCTTCCTGGGACGGCAGCGGTATGGACACTTCAAAAATGATGCCAACCAAAGATGTCGCCCGCGCATTCTACGATATCTACCGCCTATCGAAAAACACCGTAGTCGAAGACATCGTGCTGCGACCGCAGGGTGGGGATTTTTAGAGGGCGCTCAGGAAATGTATTCGATCGGTGTGGCTTTTTCGATCTCTTCGATGGTGGTGAGGCCGAGAAGCAATTTCTTTAAGCCGTCGTAACGAAGGGGGCGGTATCCTACTTTCCGGGCCGTCTGAGTGATGTCCTCTAGGTCGGCGTGACTGGCGATTTTGGCTCGTAATTCACGATTTACGACCAGGAGTTCGTGAAATGAGACCCGCCCTCGGAAGCCGGTTTGGTTGCAGTGGGTGCATCCGCGTCCGCGATGAAATAAAATATCTTCGGGCA
>JABIRI010000206.1 GCA_018667915.1 Opitutaceae bacterium
GCCGGGACCAAAACCCACCGTTACATCCGCAACCTCAATCATAGCAAAACATTCAAAAATGTCGTCACCCGCCCAGGTGGCGACAAGGCCGACTTCTGGATATCCTGGATCGAAAAGGCAAAAGCGGGCGATGCCCACGCCATCGCTATGACCGGGAAATATCAACATCGACCCGCCGAGGAACTCTACGATGTGGAAAACGATCCCCATTGCCTCCACAACCTGATCGACAATCCGAAATTCGCAGAGCTCAAGGCCGACCTGTCCACGCGCCTCGACGCCTGGATGAAATCTCAGGGAGACAAAGGAACAGCCACGGAAGCCTTGGCTCACACCCGCAAAAGCAGATTCAAGGAGAATAAGCGACCCAACCGGTAGACCCGGTCGTTCATCCTCATAGATCGGCGCGATCGACAGGAGGGGCTTCGCTTGAAACCCGGCTTCTAGACGTCGCAATATTTACACAGCAGATACGTCTACGAAAAGCACAGTGGACATTACAACGGGATTCAACGCATATAAGAGCCGTTAAATGCGTAATTGGATTTTATCGATCACGATCCTGCTCACTCCAGGCTCGGCGTGGGCTGACGATCCGCTTGTCGAACGTCAACGTCTTGAGTTTTTTGAAACCAAGATTCGACCTGTCCTCGTCAAACATTGCTACGAATGCCACGCGAGCGATTCCAAAAAGCTCCGTGGGGGCTTGCTCGTCGACTCCCGGAAAGGCTTGCTAGAGGGCGGCGAATCGGGACCTACTGTCACCCCGGGTAACCTCGAAGAAAGTCTGCTGATCTCGGCCTTGAAGCATGATGAATTCGAGATGCCCCCCAAGAGTAAGTTGCCCGCGGAGATCGTTGCGGATTTCGAAAAGTGGATTCTAGACGGAGCAACAGATCCACGCCTCGCTACGAACTTGATTACCAAACCGAAGTCCATTGATATCGAAGCGGGCCGGAAGCACTGGGCCTATCATCCGCTCAAAGCACCAATTATCCCTGAAGTGAGTGACACCACTTGGCCGAACGGCGAAATCGATCGCTTTGTCCTCGCCAACCTGGAAGCGATAGGTCTGTCACCTGGTCCCGATGCGGAAAAGATCATCCTGCTCCGTCGCCTCTACTTCGACCTCATCGGCCTGCCTCCAACGCCGGAGCAGATTGGACAGTTCATCAACGACGAGTCGCCGGGGGCGTATGAGAGCCTCGTTGACCGCTTGATGGAATCACCACGCTTCGGCGAACGTTGGGGGCGTCACTGGCTTGATGTTTCGCGTTTCGCGGAATCGATGTCCTTGCGCGGGATCTTGCTCAAGCATGCCTGGCGATATCGCGACTACGTGATCGAGGCGTTCAATGATGATCGCCCCTACGATCAGTTTCTTAGGCAACAACTCGCAGGCGATTTACTTGAGGCAACAACACTCGAGGCACAGCGGCAGAATCTCGTGGCCACAACGTTCTTGATGATGGGGAACACCAATCTTGAAAACCAAAACAAGGGCCAGCTCGAGATGGATTTCGTCGATGAACAACTCGACGTCATCGGAAGAGGTTTTTTGGCGCAAACGATCACTTGTGCCCGCTGTCACGATCACAAACTCGATCCCATCCCAACCCGGGATTACTACGCGATGGCGGGTGTTCTCAAGAATGTTCAGGGACTGAAGCACTCCAATGTCTCCGCATTTAGGGAAGTTCCCTTACCAATCTCGGAGGAAGCAAAGCGAGAGCTGGAGATCTACAATTCGTCGGTCGCCAAATTGAAGACCGATATCAAATTGCTGAAAGCGAAGCTGGAACCGCCCTCTCGGAAATCGATTATCGCCTCCTCTTCCTTGCCGGGCATTGTCGTCGACGACGATGAGGTGTTGGTCGTAGGCAATTGGACGCACTCGGTGCATTCGAAGCACTACATCGGCAAGCGCTACATCCACGACGCTAATAAAGGGAAAGGTGACAAGACAGTCTCCTTCATCCCAAAACTACCGAGTGACGGAGAATATGAAGTGCGCTTCGCCTATTCGGATGGAAATGGCCGCGCCTCGAATGCGCCCGTGACGGTATTCAGCGCCGGAGGTGAGAAGACAATCACTGTCGATATGCGTAAGACGCCGCCGCTCGAGGGGCGCTTCATTTCACTCGGCACCTATCGCTTCGAAGTGAACGAGCAAGGCTTCGTTCTTGTCTCGAACGAGGGGACGGACGGGTTTCTGACAGCCGATGCCGTTCAGTTTCTACCTGTCGACAAGGCCCGCAAGATGGCGGGCAGTCCGGCGCCTCAGCCGAGCAAGGGGCATACAGCCGGCAAACAACAGGCGCTCAAGAAATCGATGGCTAAACTCACGGCCGAGCTGACGACGCTTCAGAAAGGAAAACCCGCCCGCGCGATGGTGATGTCGGCTGCCGAAAAAGCGGAGCCGGCGGACTTGAAGATCCATATTCGTGGCAGCATTGATAATTTGGGCGCTACCGCTCCGCGCGGCGTGCTGCAAGTTGCCAACTATGGCCCCGCGCCCGAGATGCCCACCAGCAGCAGCGGTCGTCTGGAACTCGCTAACTGGATCGCTAATCCAGCGAACCCGCTAACGTCGCGAGTGATGGCGAACCGGGTTTGGCACTGGCTGATCGGCGCAGGACTGGTCCGCACCGTGGACAACTTCGGCACGACCGGTGAGTCACCCTCACATCCCAAACTGCTCGATTATCTGGCAGTCCAGTTCGCCCAGCAAGGTTGGTCGGTGAAGAAGCTTATCCGGACGATTATGCTTTCCAGAACCTACCGTCTTTCGTCCGCACGAGGCGAACAGCAAGACGACCCGGAGAATCAACTGCTGGCTCACATGAATCATCGTCGATTGGATGCCGAGTCACTACGGGACTCGATGCTGTCTATAAGTGGAACATTGAATCTCGAAATGGGAGGAGCCACTTTCCCTGCAAATCTAGCCAAGGACATCGACTTTCAGTTCCAGGAGCCAAGACGCAGTGTTTACGTTCCGGTGTTTCGGAATAGTTTGCCTGAACTGTTTGAAGTCTTCGATTTTGCCAATCCAAGCATGGTGACCGGTCGCCGTGATGTCAGCACGGTCGCTCCGCAAGCGCTGTTCATGATGAACCATCCTTTCGTTCGCGCGCAAGCCGGACTCACCGCAGAACGTCTTCTGAGCGAATCGCAGTTGGACGAAGCGAACCGTGTCGATCACGCCTATCTGCTGATCCTTGGACGCAACGCGACGGCGGATGAGATCTCGACCTGCCTCCAGTTTTTAAAATCGGTAACC
>JABIRI010000027.1 GCA_018667915.1 Opitutaceae bacterium
ATTTCTTCCAGCGTCCCGACGCCGCCGACATTGAAGACGCAAAAATCGGCCACCTCGAACCACTTTTGACGGAAATGTCGGGATGACTCTTGGAACGTGTTGAAAAAATCGACACCAAGTTCGGGTGGTTGCGCCTCGAGTTCCAAGAAACAGGCACCCGTCAAAGCGCCTTTCTCGCGGGCTTGTTCACAAGCGAGTCCCATGACGCCACCACCCCCACCGGTGATCATGCCGACGTTGGGCTCCATGTAGTCAGTGAGTTTTTCGATCAGCCGGGAGATGCGATCGGTTTGGGCCGGATTGAGGCCAACTGCGCTGCCGTAGAACGCCAGAATCGTGGACTCCTGAAAACGCCGACGGGATTCTTCACGGAGGAAAAATCCGTGACCATTTTTGTAAGCGTGGAGGTAAAGGTCACCGAGCTGAGGAGTGAACCAATAGACGTCTACGCCGAGCGCAGAAAGCGTATCCAATCGGGAATGCGCATTGTGGGACAAAAAGAATCCGTGGGTGCGAGACGCGTGGCGAAATACAATGCGTTTCAGGTTCAGGTCGGGTAGCGCAGCGAGTAGTTCCACCTGTTCCAAGAGATTCGGGAAGTAGTCGGTGACAAGGGTGTCGACTCCGCCAGACGCGGCGTCCAGTGCTTCGAGCAGGGTGGAATATCCCTGGGTGGTGGCCGCGGCCGCAATCGCTTCTTGGATGCGTCGAGAACCCTCGCCGGCGCTCAGAAAAAGAGAGGCATTGGGCATCGCGCCGTGCTGTCCCTTGAGGGTTACACGGAGGCGTGGCTTGCGGGGAACTTTGGTGGCCGTGGATTCAGCGATTTCATCGAGCCGCTGGTAGGCGCCGCTCGTCATTTCGGTAAGTAGCTCACGTTTTTCAGTCAGTGCTTTCTTTCGTGATCCGTCATTTTCGGGCGCACGGAAAACCTCCACGGATACCATGGGATTTACCACGGGCTGATCACCGGGATTGTAGATCTCCAACATAATATTGGTGCCGAAGGTTTTGACGGGATCGAGCAGCACGGCGCTGGTATGGACGCCGAAGTTACCTTTGCCCTGATTGAGCACCACGTAGTGCTCTTTTAGATACATTGAGCAACTGGTGAGGACGCCCGCTTGGGGATCGATAGTGAGCGGCGTGGCATCGTGGCGCACTTGCACTTTGTCCAAGAGGTCCCTTCCCGCGAGGCCATTAGCGAGGCGTGATATTGTCTCGCGCTCGAGATCAGCCTTTAAGGAGTAGCGGACGTTGTGAGGGGTCAGGAATACCCGACCATCGCGATCGATTGATAGCGTGTTGGGCAGCTTGAGCACGTTGGATTTGATAGCCTGCCAAATTTCGTCGGTGGTCAGTTTCGCCGCGACGGGGGCGTAGTAGAGTCGGCCCACGGGCATGCCGGGGCGGAACAGCTTGGCCCAGTATTCCGCGTGAGGAACCGTCTTGTCGTAGATGAATGCTTCGGCATCCAGCACGAGGCGGTTGCCATCGATGCGAGGCGTCGCCGGCGTGAGCATCTCGATGCCGATGCGCGCGAGCGTGCTGCGCTCGGTGAACTTAAATTCGTTGAAGTGTTTCAGCCAAAATTCCCACTCATTGGCATCGCGCGGCCAGAACGCGAGGGTCAGTCGAAGGGGCTCGTCTTTTTTAGGCGATTGAACGGTGAGGACTTGGCCGTCTTGGCTGGTCCAGAATTGATCCGATTGCATGCAGAGGGAACCAAGCCGAGAATGGCTGTTCTTACAAGCGATCAGTGCGATCGTCCCGACTTGCCGAGATTACTGGATTCACTTTCAAGTTTAGTCACAACCCTGATTCTCAACCTCATGAAGATCCGTCGATATCTTACGCTTTCCGTTGTCACAATTTTATTCCTATCCAGCGGCGGTGCGTTGTGGGCCGAGGAAACAGATACTCCGGCGGGCCGGGTTGAGGCTCAGCTTTCGGATGCCGAAATGTTGGAAATCTACGGTTGGATGGCGGGCATGCGGGCGGGGATCAGCCGTCTCGGTTTGAGCGAAGTGGAAATGGAGGCGTTCAACCGGGGAATTGATGCTGCCCGGTCGAATGAGGATCTCGACGTGGATTTGCAGGCGGTGGGCCCGATGATTTCTCAATTTGTGCAAAAAAAGTTTGATGCGCACATGGCTCGTTTAAAGGCGGAAGAAGACGTGAAAGCGGAAGCCTATTGGGCGGAGGTATTAAATCAGGAAGGGGTGGAATCACTCCCGAGTGGCTTGGCCTACAAAATTGTGGAGCCCGGCAATGAGGTCAAACCTACCGCGACCGACACGGTGCGGGTGCATTACACAGGTAAACTTATCGATGGAACGGTATTTGATACTTCAGAAGGAGGCGGGCCATTTACCTCACGACTCGATGATGTCATTGAGGGTTGGACCCAAGGCGTGCCCATGATTGGCGAGGGTGGGGCGATGAAGCTCTATATCCCCGCGAAACTGGGATATGGTGATTCCGGCAGTGGACGGATTCCACCGGGAGCGACCCTGATTTTCGACGTGGAGCTCCTTGACGTGATTAAGCCCGAACTCGCTGCGGAAACGCCTGCGG
>JABIRI010000026.1 GCA_018667915.1 Opitutaceae bacterium
CCCCGCGCGCCCGAAGCCCTCTACGACATCTCCCAAGACCCCGACGAGATCAACAACCTCGCCGGCGACCCCAAATACAAAGGCATCCTCAAGGACCTACGCCAAAGCCTGACCTCCCGCCTCAAAGGCTTGCCCGACCTCAGCTTCTACCCGGAGAGCATTCTCACCACCGCGGCCTGGGCCAACCCCACCCAGTTCGGCCAAGACCACCAGGCCGAGATCGCGCAGCTGATCGATATCGCCAATCTCGCACTGATGCCCTTTGCCAAAGCGCAACCCAAGATCGCCGCCGCCCTCTCCTCCACCAATCCCTGGGAGCGCTACTGGGGCTTGATCGTATGCAGCAGTTTCGCCGAAGAAGCCTCCGATTTCTACGTTCGCGCCCACCACATCGCGAAGACCGATGATACGACCCAGGTGCGCGTGCGCGCCGCGGAATTCCTCGGCATCACCAAAGCGGGCGACCCCGTGCCCTTGCTCCAAGGCGAACTCGCCGAGTCCACCGACTCCGTGGAGACCATGTTGATCCTCAACACCGTCGTGCTCCTGCAAGATCACTTCGGCTACAAGTTCAAGGTCCACGCCCGCACCATCGGCAAACCCTACAACGAAATCACGAACCGACTGAACCACCTCGCCGATTAACTCGGCGAGATGGAAGTTCCAAGTAGCACGTATCAAGTAACAAAACGCTGACGCGTAAGTGCCAACTATCACGTATCAAGTAACAAGATACGTAGCCCAGACCCGCCCGCAGGGGTCGGGTCGTAGACGCATTGCGATAGCAATTTAGTCACGACCTGATCCCCTTCCCCAAACCCGCCCGCCCTCCTTTCCTCTTACTCGTTCTCTTTCTCTTTCTCTTTCTCGTTATTCTTTATCTTTATCCCGTTTCACCACGCTCTCGTTCTCTCTTCCGCTTTTAACCACGGATCAATTCAAAGGTAGGGTTAGACCGCTGAGCCGACCGCTCCTGCCTCACAGCTTTCGTGTTTTTCGTGGTTAAAAAAACAGCAGCTGCCTCCAAGTCCCCCCCCATCTCACTTTAATATGAAACACCTCACCAAACTCCTCATCCCACTCACGGTCCTCGCCGCCGGTGGTTTCATCACCACTGCCTCCGCCGCCGATAAACCCAACATCATTGTCATAATGGCCGACGACCTCGGCTACGGCGACATCTCCGCTTACGGCGCGAAGAAGGTGCAGACGCCGCACATCGACAAACTCGCCGCCGAAGGCATCACCTTCACCAGTGGTTACTGCACCGCCTCCACCTGCACCCCCACGCGTTACTCCTTCCTCACCGGTGAGTATGCTTTTCGCAAACCCAACACCGGCATCGCCCCACCCAACGGCCCCGCCGTCATTCCCGGTGGCACCCATACCGTCGCCTCCGTCATGAAGGACGCCGGCTACGCCACCGCTGTAATCGGCAAATGGCACCTCGGCCTCGGTGGCCCCAAAGGACCGGAGTGGAATGGTGAACTGCGCCCCGGCCCGGCCGAAATCGGCTTCGACCACCACTTCCTCCTCCCCACCACCAACGACCGCGTGCCCCAGGTTTATGTGACCGAAAGCCGCGTGCTGAACCTCGACCCCAAAGATCCGCTCTGGGTCGGCAACAAAGCCCCCGAAGGCCAACCCACCGGCCTCACCCATCGCGACACGCTCAAGATGGACTGGACCCACGGCCACAACACGACGATCCACAACGGCATCAGCCGTATCGGTGCCTACACCGGCGGTCACGCTGCCCGTTTCCGTGATGAAGACCTCGCCGACATGTGGGTCGAGCAATCGGTCAAGTGGATCGAAGAAAACCAAGACAACCCGTTCTTCCTCTTCTTCGCCTCCCACGATCTGCACGTGCCGCGCATGCCCCACGAACGTTTCCACGGCAGTTCCGACCTCGGTTTCCGCGGCGACGCCATCGTTCAACTCGATTGGTGCGTCGGCGAACTCCGCGCCACCCTCGAACGCCTCGGTTTAGCCGAGAACACGCTCATCATTTTCTGCTCCGACAATGGCCCCGTCATGGATGACGGTTACGCCGATGGTGCCCTCGAAAACGTCGGTTCCCACCGCGCGGGCGGCCCCTTCACCGGCGGCAAATATAGCATCTTCGAAGGCGGCACCCGCACGCCCTTCATCACCTGGTGGCCCGGTAAGATTAAACCCAAGGTTTCCGCCGCAATCGTCAGCACCATGGACATCGGCGCCAGCGTAGCATCAATCACCGGCACTGAGATCCCTGATGGCACCCTCCCCGACAGCTTCGATTTATCCGGTGCACTGCTCGGCAAAAAAGACGCCAAAGGCCGAGAATACATCGTCCAGCAAGACAACGGCAAACGCGGCAATCTCGGCCTGCGCCACGGCAACTGGAAACTGGTGCGCCACGAAAGCGGCAGCGCCCGGAATACCATGGTCGCAGAAAAACTCGCCAACACCAAAGTCCCCCGCATCGGTCTCTACAATCTCAACACCGACCCCGGCGAACTTCACAACCTCTCCGCCCAATTCCCCAAAATGGCCAAGAAGCTGGAAGCAAAACTCGACGAAATCATCGGCGCGAAAAGCACTCGCTAGTGCATTTCGCGAAATAACAAGTAGCAGGTAACAAGTATCAGAGGAAACCGCCCACCGGGGTCAGCGGCATTAAAGATCTGATGAAGCCACCGGCGTAATGTCCCCTCGCTCCGCTCCTCGATTGTCGGCCTGCAGCCTCGGAACACTTTTTCCGATCTAACTTCTTCCTCATGCCCCAAGTCTAACTCGTCTCTGCAGCCAACGGCGCCAAGCCGACTCGCTGACTTCGATCGATTAACAAATCCAAGATGTCACACGAAGACGCCCCCATCAAAATCGTCGCTTACGATCCGCAGTGGGTTCGACTTTTTAGGGATGAGCGAGATGCCCTCCACCGTGTGTTGAGCCCATGGCTCAAGGGTCCTGTTGAGCACATCGGCAGCACCGCCGTTCCGGGATTATCGGCGAAACCTGTGATTGATATTATGGCAGCGGTTGGGACGCTCGAAGAATCAAAGGGAGCGATACCGGCGGTGCGAAGCCTGGACTATCTTTATGCACCTTATCGACCGGAGTTGATGCATTGGTTTTGTAAGCCGCATCACTCCTTTCGGACGCATCACTTACACCTCGTTCCTTACGAGAGTCCGTTGTGGTCAGCACGCATCACGTTCCGAGACCGCCTTCGCGAAGACCAAAATATCGCCGCAGAATACTTAGCCCTAAAGCTGAGTCTCTCCGTTTCCTTCCCGAATGACCGCGAGGGCTATACAGACGGTAAGAGCGAATTCATCGCTCGCGTTATCCGATAACGCTCAAAAACAAGGAGCCCTGTAAAAGGAGGCTAAACGCAAAAGATTCCGACCGTGATTGAGGCGAATCAGGCACGGCGGGTTAAGCGCACTTCTAGCCGGTCGTAGGCGAGGCGGCGACGGTAGCTGGTTTCTTCTTCATACTTGTCCACGGCAGCGAGGGTCTCGATGCGCGCGACGCGCTCACACAACACTTTCATCAACGTCCGCACGACCAGTCGGGCATGCGCGGCGCCGAGGCAAAGATGCGGCCCAAACCCAAATGCGACATGCGGATTGGGGCGGCGGTCGAGCTTCACGGTTTCGGGAACTTCGAAAACCGTTTCATCGTAATTGGCGGCGGCGAAAATGAGGCTTACGAAGTCGCCCGGTTTCACCTCCACACCGTGCACGTTGGCCCCCCTGGGGCATTTGCGGGCCAGATGAGTTGTCGGCGAAAGCACGCGGAAGAACTCCTCGCTAGCGCCCAAGATGCGTTTGGGATCTTCTCGCAGGAACTCGAAATCGGCAGGGGTCCCCGCGAGGTGCCCAATCACGCCCGAGATCGAATTGATGATGGTATCCCGACCGCCCGCAAAAACGATGCTGCAGTAGCCCAGCATCTCTTCACGCGTGAGCGGACGACCCCGAAACTCCGCCTGGGTCAATGCGCTGAAAAAATCGTGTCCGGGTTTGGCCGCCGAACGGTCGAGCAAGTCGTTCGCATACTCCTCCATCGCTTTGCCTTTACTGGTGCCATCGCCTTCGCGGAAGATGTGCATGCCCCACCCGATCCAAATATCGGCTTCAGTTTGAGGCGTATTCAATAGATTGGCCAATCCCCGCGACTGCAGCGGAATGGCGAAGTCCCGCACGATCTCCACCGAATCCTGCCCGAGCGCTCCCTCGATCAGTCCTGTGATCAATACCTCCATCTGAGCGATGACCGCGGGGTCCTTGGCCCGGTTAAAAAAGGGTTCGGCAATCTTGCGGTAGTCACCTTGGTCAGGCGGGTCCGTCTCGAGCGGCAACTGCCGCACCGTGCGCACATCCTCTTCGTTCGGAATCGGCACCTGGAACGGGGCATCCGAACTAAAGTGCTTCCAGTCCTTGGCCATGCGCCGCACCTCATCGTGCTTCAGGATCATGGGAACATCGGTGCCCCGGAAATTATTGACCAGCACGCCGTCCTTGCGACGTGGTTCACCAAACGGATCGGGTTGTTGTTTATGAAAGGGACAGGGCATGATTAACAAAAACGACGCTCTCCTCCTGAACGGCTTTGGGCAAACATGCGAAAACTTAACACGTTAATCTTCACTCCTTCCCCTCAAGTAGAACCTCCCGGTCCAACCCACCGATGCCCAGAGGAGAAATGGTCCTCAAGGCGTCGGAGGCGGTAAATCCGATTTTTTACGAGAAGGAATGCCTGGATAAAGCTCGCTGATACAATCGCCACACAGACCGTGGGTAAACTCGGCGGCCGTGTGCGCTTCCAAGTAAGTCTCCACCTGTTCCCAATAACCTTTATCGTCCTTAATCTTTTTGCAGCCGGCGCAAATGGGAATAATACCGCGCAACTCCCCCACTTCATTCAGCGCTTTCCGCAGGGAATCTGCCTGCTCTTTGATCCGACGCGTCATCCGCACCAACAGGACGATCACCAAAACCATCACCGCAATAATTCCTCCCGCACCGCCCAACACGGTGTAGAGTTTTCGCATATCGGGCCCCGCCACGATCTCCTCATACAGAAATCCTTCGAGAGCATAATCTGCTGAAACCATGCCCATGCGGTGATACGTTTCCGCGATGTGCCGCCAACGCCCCGGGCTCTGGTATCCGATATCAACCACATCAGGCAGCATCAATTGGCGAAATTTCTCCGCTTTATAGCGCAAGTGCTCCCGCGAATGGCGCTGGCTATAACGCTCATAAATCAGCTCCACCATGTCCTCGGGATTCGCCAAGGCGTATGCCCATCCCCGGAGAGACGCATCGCGGAAACGCGCCACTCGATCAGGAAATTTAGCAACCTGATCTCGGGTCGTGAAAAGACTGTCACCGTAAAAATCGATGCCGGTCGACCGCGGAGTGAACGTGAGGAACTCACCACCAGTTTCTCGTAGCAAGTAGAGTTCGTCCGTCACGTAGGCCGACATCGCAGCAACCTCATCATTCAACAAGGGAGACGGTGAAAAGACATGAGGCACCACCTCAAATTCATCACGTGTGATGTTCTCGAATTCCAGATAGGCCAAGAGCTCTTCCGCGTGAGGCTCGAGCATGATTTTCTTTCCTGCCAAATCATGAATGCTCGAAACCCCCACGCCTGCCTTCGCAATTAAAATCAGCGGCGAATGTTGCAGGATCGGAGCCAAGACCACCACCGGGTGACCTTGGTCGTGGAGCAATACCAGATCCGAAGCGGCCACTCCAAATTCGGCATGCCCCGCCAGAACATACTCCGCGGGCTCCTCACCGGCTACGGCCTCACGGAGAGTCACCTCCAATCCCGCATCGCGGTAATACCCTTGTTCGATCGCCGCATAATATCCGGCGAACTGAAACTGATGCCGCCACTTCAGCTGTAACGTAATTTCCTCTAAAGGTCGCGCCCCAAGGGAGGCCACTCCCACGCCCAAAACCATCGCCAGCCATCGCCATATTTTTGCCTGATTCCAAATTCCATTTGGGCCAGGAAACCTCGAGGCAGTGAGGATATAACTCATCTTCCAAAAGCGTTGCCGATTACCCCGCACCTACAATCCACAAATCGATTTAATGCGGAAATTTTTGGCAAATGAAAGCGATGAAATTTCAGTCGCGATCAGTTCATTTTTCCGAAGTCGCGCGGCGTCAATCCCTCGCTCGGAAACTCAACGCATTAAATCACTCCGAACCTTCGTGGACCAATCGCTCCTGAAACTGAGTCCGAAATTCCCGCGGGGAGATCGTCTTTCGATCCCGGAACTGACGATTGAAATTGGAGAGGTTCCGAAATCCAGCCGCGTAACAGACTTCGGCCACGCTGGCGTCGGTCTGCATGAGCAATCGGCACGCGAGCCCGACCCTAAGCTCATTCACGAATTGGATGAACGACATTCCTGTATTCTTGCGGAAAAACCGCGAAAATGATTTCGCGCTCATGCCCACTAATTTCGCAGCGTCCTCCAGACAGAATTCATTTTCGAGATTCTGCATCACCCAACTCTTCACCCGCTCAATGCGCCCCACGTTCTCCTGCTTCAACGACGGCGCATAGATTTCGCTCACCAGTGGGATTCGATCTTCCGGCGGGGACATTGCCAAGGTATCCAACACCAGAATAAACTGCGCGACCCGCTGCGCATCCGTCTGACGCACCATCGCGTGAATCAACGACTCGGCCGTCGCCCGGGATTCGCCCACGATCTCCAGTGATCGATCGGTCGCGGCAATAAAGTTACGAATAGACTCCATTTCCATCCCGCCGAGAAACGCTTTACTCAGGGTGGACGGCGAAAACTGCAGCACCAGCATCGCGGGATTATTGGGATCGCCGTCCGCGGGTTCGTGCGGGTGAAACGCGTGGGGCACATTCGATCCATTCACGAGTAAGGTGCCGGGGCAGATATCACCAATGAAATCACCGGTGATGTGGTGGCCGGTATTCTTGAGCACCAGGAGAATATCGATCTCCGGATGATAGTGCCATTCGGTCCACATATCGGTATCAACCTTGAACGAGATCAGTTGCCCCTCACACGCGGGAATCAACTCCCGCTGGGCATCGCCTTTCCGTTGCTCAAGTATCACTGCCATCGCCCGTAGGATTATCCATTTTCGATGCTTTTAAAACCCCTAATTGGATACGTTAGTTAATTGATTGGGGATATTTCATCACTAATTGTCCCATTAGCAGTATCCTCGACGGAGAATTAACATTAGGATTACGTCTAAATTGCTACCCTTCCCCACTTCCTGTCCCGGACATGTTAATCGCTCCTAGATCTTCGCTCGTTTACGCCTTCGCTCTTTCGGGACTATCCGCGGCTGCGGCGGTTGAATCGCCCGCAAATCTCACGGCCGCCGACCTGGAGTTCTTCGAGACGCAGATCCGGCCACTGTTGATCGAAAACTGCTACGAATGCCACTCCGTGGGCGCCGAACGCGTGCGAGGTGGATTCCTACTCGATTCGCAACCGGGTATGCTGCGCGGCGGCGACAGTGGCCAGGTGATCGTGCCATTCGCCGCCGAGGAGAGCCGTTTGGTCAACATGGTGCGGCATCATCCCGACTTCGAGGCCATGCCGCCGAAGACGAAACTCACCGATCAACAGATCGAGAGCCTCATCACTTGGATCGATCAGGGCGCGCCTGACCCGCGTCTCGTCGAACCGGAATACCAAGATCTCAACGATGGCTTTGATCTGGAGGAGCGTAAAAACTGGTGGTCTCTCCAACCGATCACCGATCCCTCCCCGCCTTCCGTGCGCGACGAGACTTGGCCCAACAACGACTACGACAAGTTCATTTTGGCGGCGCTGGAGGAGAAGAATTGGCAGCCCGCCGCTGACGCCGATCGCGGTTCATTGTTACGTCGCCTGAATTTCGATCTGATCGGTCTGCCACCCTCTCCCGCTGAGCTGGCGGAATTCCTCAACGACGATTCGCCGGATGCCTACGTGAAGCAGGTCGATCGCCTCCTCGCTTCCCCTCATTTTGGCGAAAAATGGGCGCGCCACTGGATGGATGTCACCCGCTACGCCGAAACCAAGGCGTTCGAGGCCGACTATACCATGCCCTTCGTATATCGGTATCGCGACTACCTCATTCGGACCTTCAACGCCGACATCCCTTACAATCAATTTATCCTCGAAGCCCTCGCCGGCGATCTCCTCAAACATCCTCGCTTCGATCCCGAGACGGGAGAGAACGAATCCATTAAGGGTCCCGGCTACCTCTTCCTCAGTGATGGCCAACACGGTCCACCGGATATCCACGAAGACGAAGCTCGAATTTTCGCTCGCACCATCGATGTCGCCACCAAGTCATTCCTGGGCACCACCGTGGCTTGTGCCCGCTGCCATGACCACAAATTCGATGCCGTCACCACAGCCGACTATTACTCCCTCTACGGCATTCTACGCAGTTCCCGCCTCACCTACGCCAACGCGATCCCTGCCGAACAACAACAGATCCCCGCCGCCGAAATCGAGCATGCTCGCGACCAGATCGAGCCTCTCATCTACGATGCCATCAAACCCCACATCGATAACGCCGCCGCTTATCTGGCCGCCCGTGATACTTTGCTGGAATCGGGTGAGCTACAGGCCGCACTGACAGCGCTGCGCGACGAGTTCCCAGCCAAACTCAACGCCGCCCGGCGCACCGCACTCAACGAGAAACGCGAAGCGTTGATTACCAACCGCACCGCCACCGCGACTCCCGAAAATCTGGACACCGATATTTTCCGGAATTGGGTAAAGCTCGAGCTCAACTCCGACCAAGTATCGAGCTGGCCGGAATTGGACGCATTTCGATCAACCGCTCCAAAATCGAAATCTAATACCTGGAACCAAAGCCCCGCATTCGAATCTCTGACCACTTCGCTGCATCAGTGGCGCAAACAGGGGCCCGCATTCGAAGTCGAACCCACGGCCGGTCGCATGTTGATCAGTCAACAAGGTGATCAAACCGTTATGGGATTGACCGGAGGAAATCTGATCGCCGGTCACCGAGGCGGGCGCACGAGCGGCGTGATTCGGTCGCCTGATTTCATCCTCGATGGCGAACCCATCCGCCTGCAAGTAAGGGGCCGACTCGCCACCGTCCGACTGATTGTGCGCAATTACGAACTCGCCGGACAGGGGCCCACCACGGCCATTCTGAACCACACCGTGGACGGGGACGATTGGCAGAACGTCGCCATCAAAACATACCTTTGGGAGGGTCAGCCCGCCTATTTGGAAATCGTGCAACACGGGTTGCTCACGCGTTCCCGCTATCCTCGCGAACCACAACCCGATCTCGATGAAAATGCTTACGTCGCTGTGCGATTTAACGCCGGGCAGGATTGGACAGATTGGTGGCAATCAACCGAGCCCGTGCAACGTCTCCAAACCGTTTGGCAAAAGGCCAAAGACGGTCAGCTCGACCCCCTCGAAACGGAACTGATGTCGGCATTGTTCGGGGCGGGTGTCGTAAAAGCGAATCCCGCGACTTCACCTCAACTCGCTGCCGCCCTCGCCCAATTCCGAACCCATGGGGAACAGATTCCGGCGCCGGTCTACGTCCGCAGCATGACCGATGGCGATCCCAAGGACGAACCGGTCTACATCCGCGGCAGCCATAAGAATCTCAGCAGCGAACCCAACCCCCGCCGCTTTCTCGATGCGTTTGACGGACCCACCTTCAAGACGTCCGGCAGTGGACGCATCGAATGGGCCCGCAGCGTCGCCGAACCGACCAACCCACTTACCACGCGCGTCATTGTAAACCGGTTGTGGCATCACGTTTTTGGCCAGGGGATTGTTCCCACCGTCAATGATCTCGGAGTGATGGGCACGGAACCCTCCCATCCGGAATTACTCGATTTCCTGGCCCAAGACTTCATCCGCCATGACTGGTCCTTGAAGACCCTGATTCGCCGCATGGTGCTGACCCGCACCTACCAAATATCGACAGCACCCAGCGCAGCCTCACGCAACACAGATCCAAATAACCACCTGCTTCAACATATGCCCATCAAACGCCTTGATGCGGAAGCGGTGCGAGATCACCTGCTAGCGAGCAGCGGCAGCCTGAACCGAACGATGTATGGCCCCAGCGTTCCCGCCTACGTCGATAATCTGCCCAACAGCCGGGCGAAGCCACCCATCAGTGGCCCCCTCGACGGTGACAATCGACGCTCCGTTTACATGGAACTACGCCGCAACTTCATGCCGACATTCCTGCGCGCATTCGACCTCCCCAATGCGACCGAACCCGTCGGAGCACGCCACGCCACCAACGTCCCTGCTCAATCCTTGGCTTTGATGAATGACCCTTTCGTCCACGGGCAGGCCCGGAACTGGGCCCGACAGATCACCAGGTCTTCCCTAAGTCCCAAAGAACGCATCAACCAAATCCACCTCACCGCCTTTTCCCGCCCGGCAACCGAAGCCGAGCAAACCTGGGCCCAATCTGTGCTCGACGCCATGGCCACCGCCCACGGCACCAATCCGGAGGCCACCGAACCCTGGACCGACCTCTGCCACCTCATCTTCAATCGCAAGGAGTTCATCTATTTGCTCTGAGGCAGAGCAAATAGATGTAACAAGCGCGCCTAGGCGCGAAGTCCCAAATTCCAAGTAACAAACGCTACCGCGAAGTCCCAAGTAACAGGTATCAAGTATCAAGAAAACAACCAACCCGCGCGAACCTCCCGACGGGGTCAGGTCGTAGACGCATTGCGCCAGCAATTTAGTCACGACCTGACCCCTTCCCCAAACCCGACCGAATCTCCCACTCCTCTCCTCTTACTCATTCTCGTTCTCTCCCCCTCTGCCTCTAAGCTTCCAGCTTTCGTGTAATTCGTGTGTTTCGTGTTTAAATCCAATCCTGCCCTCTAATCCTCCCCACCATGACTACCCGCCGTGAATTTCTCCAGAAAAGTGCCATGGGCTTTGGCACGCTCGCGCTCTCCGGCGTGATGGAACAGGAGCTCCTCGGTGCCCCCAATCCGCTCTACCCCAAAGTCCCGCACTTTGCTCCGCGGGCCAAGCACGTCATCTTCCTCTACATGGATGGCGGCGTTTCTCAGGTCGACAGTTTCGACCCCAAACCCCAACTCGCCAAAGAACACGGTCAGGCCCCCAAGTTCGCCGTCGACGCCACCGTCTTCAACAACAACGGCAACCTGCTAAAAAGCCCCTGGGCCTTTAATCGCTACGGCGCCAGTGGCCTACCTATCAGCGATCTATTTCCGCACATCGGCTCCTGCGCCGACGATCTCTGTGTGATGCGATCGATGACGGCGTTTTCGCCCAACCACCCCAACGCCAACTACGCGTTGCACAGCGGCCACGTGCTCTCCGGTCGTCCGAGCATGGGTGCGTGGGTTTCCTATGGCCTCGGCACCCTCAGCCAAAACCTTCCCAGCTACGTGGTGATCCACGGCGGACAAGTGCCGGCCGGAGGCCTACAGAACTTCGGCAACGGATTCCTCACGGCGAATCATCAGGGCTCGATCTTCCTCAACGATCATCCCGTCCTGCAGAATACGTCGCCGCTCGAAGCCACCGCCGACATGCAGCGTCAGAAACTCGCATTTCTCCACGACATGGACGGTTCTCTTGAAGCCCGCTTGTCACATGCCGAAGCGATCGAATCTGCCATCCAAAATTACGAACTCGCGGCTCGCATGCAGATGGAGGTTCCTGATGTGACGGATATTTCGAAAGAGTCCAAAGCCACCCAACAACTCTATGGATTGGACGCGCCCTACGAAAACACCCGTTCCTACGCCGCTCAATGCCTCATGGCTCGGCGCCTCGTCGAACGCGGAGTGCGTTTTGTTGAGCTCACCATCAATCCCGGCAACGGCGACCGGTGGGACCAACACAGCAACCTCGTCGATGGTCACCAGAAAAATGCGGCCGCCGTCGATCAACCGATTGCCGGACTGATCAAGGACCTAAAATCACGCGGGCTGCTGGACGACACCCTCCTCGTCTTCAGCGGTGAATTCGGCCGCACCCC
>JABIRI010000024.1 GCA_018667915.1 Opitutaceae bacterium
CCCTTGACTTACTCTACACCCTCAAGCACTACATCAACCCATCCAGACTAACCGTTTAGGTGGTCCAGTTTGCGTAACCCAACCAGGGCCGCGGGGAAACCGAAGAATCCTCCGGCCGAAGAAAGTGTGCCTAAGCTGATGGCCAGCACACCTAGGACAATGTCACGGGAAACGTGCAGGGAAGTGGTTTGCGCGCGCGATCGATCGATCAGGAAAAATCCGCAAATTGGCAAGAGAACCGACCACGTCAGCGTAATCTGCCACGCCCACAAGAATTCCATATAATGGGACGGACAAAAGAGAATCAGGCACACGAGACACCAGAGCCACGGGTTGGTTTTGAACAACGGCCGGAATAAGCCGGCTAGTGCGGCAAACGATGCGAGGGTCAAATAGATGACGAAGCGGCTGTCGTAGTTCAGCTGCTCCATGAGCGGCGCATAAATTACGAAAGGCAGCACGACCAGATGCTCGTTGTGCCGCGTGGGATAGGTTTCGAACGCGGCCAGCATTCCTTCCCAGCTGGTCAGGTCAAATCCGTGCCATAGTCGCAGAGCGTGGGTATAGGACCATTCGTCCGTCAGTGGTAGAGGGCTCGCGAAAAGATAAACGAAAGAAACCACCGCAATCAGCGGAAGCGCTGCAACTGCCCAAACAAATTTCGTGTGTCGATCCACCAACGAAATTTTATCCTGAAGGCGGCGACACGGGAGCCGTGAGTAGGGTGGTTTGCAGCCCCATCAATCTTTCGCTGAAGGGTTCGGTGTCGGGAGTGGTGCGAAGGGCGCGTTGGACCATGCCCATACGGGCATCGAGATTGTCGACCATTGATACGAACACGGCTTCGGGCGTCGCGGCCCAAGCAGCGGCTCCCCAGGCGGGCTCCCCTTGGTGACTGAGCACGATGTGCTCGAGTCGTTCGAGGCGGTCGGCGTCGAGATGAGCCCTGATTCCCGCTTTGCGCACGATCGCGTAACCGAGCACGACATGCCCTTGCAGGATTCCTTTGCGCGATCGACGAGCGCCAAGCGTGCCCTCGTATTCGGTTACCTTACCGGTGTCGTGCACGAGCACGCCAGCGATCGCGAGATCTGCATCCACTTCCGCGTAAAGTGGGAGCAGGGCCTTTGCCGCTCGAGCCATGTGGAGGGTGTGTTCCAGCAGGCCGTGGCGGTAGGCATGGTGCATCGAAGTGGCTGCAGGGGCGGTGCGAAATGCATCGGCAATCTCGTCAAAAACTCCGCGCACGGTCTGACGCAGGGCTTCGTGTCCAATGCCATCAATGAATTCTTCAAACTCGGTCCACATCGCTTGAGGATCTTCCGGAGCGACCTCGACCAGTGCAGAGAGATTACCCGAGGCTTCCAGTTCGGCTTCATCCAAAAAGGTGATCTCAGTCATTTTGGGCGAAAATCTACCTTGGTAGTAGTCGCTGCGGCCTTCGATCTTCAGGGCGGCGCCTTCGCCGGTGGATTGAAGGTCGTGGAATTTAGGATGATCGTTGAACAACGTCGCGTTGAAGCTACCGGTGCGATCGCCGAACTCCAGCGACAGGAAGGGATTGCCGTTGGAAGCGGTTTTGGTCGTGACCTTGCGGAGCAATAGTAGCGTTTCAAAAGGACGCCCGCTATCGAGGGATTTCAGTTCAGTAACGGAGAGTTTTTCGGCCATGGGGAAAGGGGGACAGAGAATTAGCGGTAATAGCGGTTTTTTGCTTGGACCTGGACGAAACGTCGCTCGGGTAAAATGTAGGCGGTAAGGTGACCTCCCATAACACAGGCGGTGTCGATGCCGGCAGACCACTCCAAATTGTAGATGTCGGGGCGAGGCGTGTGGCCATATACCACGAAGGGAGGTCCTTGCCATTGCTCGGCCCATGGTTGCCCGTTTGGACATGCGGCGCGTTTGGCCGGTTTGCCTGCAGCATCGATGACTTGGATGCGGGTGACGGTATCGGCATCCTGTTTCGCCCAATGTTTCCCGGGCCGAAAACCGCCGTGAACGAAGACGGTATCATACTCCTCGGAATAATGCGTCAGCGGCATCGATTCGAGAAAGGCCCAGTCTGATTTCTTTAAAATAGCCAAGGTCGCGGCGTCGGTTTCCTTGAGTTTGGTTTTTCCGCCGGAACGACGATGCTCCAGTAGGCGGAGCTCGTGATTTCCCAAGAGGCAAATGGCATCCAGCTCACGGGCAATATCGAGCACTTTGCGGGAAGATGGACCGCGATTCACCAGGTCGCCGAGCAGAATCAAGGTGTCCTCCGGAGAAAGCTCCAGCCGGGCCAACAAGGCCTTAAATTCTTCGTGGCAACCGTGAATATCGCCGATGGCTATGGTGCGCCCGTTCATACTGTTTGAGAGACTGGAGGGATTTTGCTAGCATCGGCAATCTTGGAGCGTAGACAAGGCACATGGATCTGCATCTTCCCAGTATCGCCACACAGTGTTTTGTGAGTGGTAACGCCTTCGTCGAAGACGAACGTGTCGTCAGTCGTTTGATCCGACAAGAGGAGGACGGTGAGGTGACCCGGGTGGATGTTCAGCTCGAGGCGGAAGAGCAACTTGAGCTCCCGACGGGGCGCGCGGCGTGCCGTTGGATTCAGCTATTCAAGCCGAAGGTAGCCGAGGAGAACCCCGAAAAAGATCTCAAGCTCACGGCCGAGAATCTCTTTCTCACTTTGGCCGCGCCGGATAACGAACTCGGTGAAGAAGACGGTCGGCTCGTGCAGTTCCTCGCGCTCATGCTTGAACGCAAGCGACTGCTCAAGCCACGTGGCCGCAACGAAGCGGGGACAAAAGATATTTATATCCACCGTGGTTCGAAGGGACTCTACGAAGTCCCGGTAGGTGAGTTGACCCCGGAGTTCTTTATCGCCGTTCAGGATCAGCTTTCCGTGCTGGTAGGCGTGCCCGAAGAATCGGCTGAGGCTACCGCAGACACCGAACCGAAGGCGGAGACGCCGGTTGAGCAGGCGTAGGTCCGCGGTTCTTAGCGTAAGGGTGGATCAATGTCTCAAACTGAGCCAGCTGGTTACGGTTTAGGATAGTCTTGGTTGAGTTCCAAATCGGCGTCGGTCGGCGTGCGCGACGTAACCCCGCCTGCCGGAATTTCCAAATGAGCGGTCCAAGCGATTGCATTTAAAACGGTTTTTCGGAAATCGTCATGCTGCCAATTGCGGTGAAAATGACCTCCGGTGAAACCGAATCCACGTCCGCCATCCGGACGTTCATAAGCCCAGGCTACGACTTGTTTTTTACCCGCCTTAACTTCTGCCAAAACGGTGGGATTGCTCACGCGACCGGGATTGTCGCGCTTGCGTTTCGCCAAGCTTTCGATGGGGGGCAGGGCTGAAAGAATGGGGGTAACGCCCTTCATTTCAGGCTGAAATCGCATATGGTAATACCACTC
>JABIRI010000176.1 GCA_018667915.1 Opitutaceae bacterium
ACCACCCTGCGTAGCGAGTGAGCAATTCCAATCTCGCCGCCAGGGGCCACCCAGGTTGTAATCTTGGCTTATGGTTCGCGGCTTGGTTGGCATATTGGTCTCGGCGGTCGTAATGACCGCACCTTCGAGCCGAGCGCAGTCCGTTATCGATCGGACCCGGGATAGTTTTCCGACCTACGACCCGAACTTTAAAGCCCGGCAAGTCGAACAAGCAGAAGTGCCAGCCCACCATGCCAATCGCCCGCGTCTGCGTTCGATTCCACCATCCAAACCCAAGCCAGAAGTAGCGATCCCCGAAGATGCACTCGAATCCGTCGAACCAGAACCCGACTCCGAAGTGATCAAACTACCGGAGATGACAGTCGAAACTCAGGCTCTGCCATCAGCGCAGCTCCCCCGACTCGTGACACCTGCTCCCAAAAAAGCCGTGACGCTCGAACCTTTCATGAGCCCCGAAGCCGAAGCGGAACTCATGGTCGAAAAACACCTCGGGGTTTTCGATCGATTGTTCTTCAATCGCTTCGACATCTTCGGATCCAACAATGAACGCGCCGGCGAAGCGGAAAACCGCGAAAAATTCGCCCATGCGATGAACTCCATCGCCGAAGGCATCGAACAAGCCGACCTTTGGGGCCTCACCCCCGATGAAATCAAGAAACTCCAACAAGAGTATCTCGAACTCCTTAACGCCCGCCCTCAGTAAAAGGGGTCACGTCGTGATAAGTTAATTTTCTGCCCCATGAGCCGATTATTCGGCCTAATCGGCTCATGATTGCGGGGATTCGTGAGCCGAATAGACTCAGAGACAAATTTCTCGCCACAAAAACGCCCCGCTTGGATCGCGAGGCGTTGGGGGAAAATGACTGCTTGAGTCGTGTGACTATCCGGCGGTTCCGGGACGGACTTCGTCCTGCCACGACTTGAGTTTCTCGGCCATGTCGCTGTCGTCTCCGTAATGTTTCTCCAAACCCTTGAGTTGGTTTTTCATTCGCTTGATCAGCGCCTTGTATCCGGAATTATTATACAAGTTATGAGATTCATCCGGATCGGCCTTCAGGTCATAAAACTCCCACTCGTCGAACTCGTAAAAGTGCATGAGCTTGTAACGCGTGGTGCGGATACCGTTGTGGCGGGGCACCATGTGCACGCTCGGATATTCGTAGTAGTGGTAGTAGATCGATTTGCGCCAGTCGTCGGGGTTCTTTCCTTCCATGAGCGGGACGAGTGACAGGCCTTGCATATCGTCGGGCTGAGGCGCGCCGGCGATATCGAGGAAGGTTTGGGCGTAGTCGAGGTTTTGCACCATTTTCATGGTCTTCGAACCTGGTTTGGTCACCCCGGGCCAACTCACAATGAAGGGCATCTTGAGGGACTCTTCATACATCCAGCGTTTGTCATACCAGCCGTGATCACCGATGTAGAAACCTTGGTCGGAGGAGTAGATCACAATCGTGTTTTCATCGAGATCGAGATCGGCCAACGTATCGCGAATCGTGGCGACGCTTTCGTCCACGCCTTTGAGGCAGCGTAGATAGTTTTTGGCGTAGCGTTGATACTTCCAACGCACAAGATCTTTGCCGGAGAGGTTGGCGGCATGAAACGCTTCGTCCTTCGGGCCGTAAGCGGCGCGCCAGGCTGTGAGTTGCTCGGGCGACATGCGTTGCATGTTGCGCCATGCAGAGCGGTCAAAACGGCCAGGCATGTCTTCGAAATCCGCGGTGAGATCGAGGAAGAGGTCGAAGTTCAGGTGCATGTGCCGATCAATCTCCAGCTCCTGGTGGCGGGCGGGAGACGCGTTGTCCAAGTAATCGTCGAAGAGCGTGGCGGGTTCGGGAATGTCGATATCGTCGTAGAGGTCGAGGTGGCGCAGCGCCGGCATCCAATTGCGATGCGGAGCCTTGTGCTGAACCATGAGCATGAAGGGTTTTTTCTCGTCGCGCTTTTCTTGCAGAAACTCAACGGCCATGTCGGTCACGACGTCGGTCGCGTGACCTTCGATCATGATCGTGCCGTCTTCCGTAATCATGTCCGGGTTATAGTAAAGTCCTTGGCCCGGAAGGACCGCCCAGCTGTCGAAACCTTGAGGCGTGCCCTTAAGGTGGGACTTGCCGTAGATGGCGGTTTGGTAGCCGGCATTCTGGAGCAGTTTAGGGAAGGTCTGTTGGTCCCAATCGAACGAATTCCCGTTATTCATGAAACCGTTCTTGTGACTGTGCTTGCCGGTCTGAATGACAGCGCGGCTGGGGCCACAGATAGAATTCGTGCAGAAGCTGTTCACGAACAGCATGCCGTCGTTGGCGAGCTTATCGATCTGGGGCGTCGGGTTAACCGATTTCAGCCACCCATCATACGCGCCAATGGCGTGCGGGGCGTGATCATCCGTGAAGATGAAAACGATGTTGGGCCGGTCGTCCGCGGCGTGGGCCACCAGACCGGAAAGTAGGAGGGTAAGGGTAAGGGTAGAAAACAAACGTCTCATCCCCACAAATCTCTCCGTTCACTCACCGCCCTGCAATGGCCAATTCTCCTTCTCGACCGCAACCGTTTCACGCGCGGTCGCGGGTGATCAGGAATCTTTTCCCGTTTCAGGGCTCTTCCCTGCAAGTCATTCTGCATCCGCCGTGTCCTCCCGCCGTTCCCAATTCAATTCGCAGTTCCCCCGCGCCACCTATTTGGAGGCCGATCATCTCGACGCGCTTGAACCCCTCCTGCGGTCCGTGGATCTGCTCGCGCCCGAAGAGTCTGTCGTCCGCACGGAGAAACCCGGCGAAGGGAACATGAACTTCGTGCTCCGCGTGATCACGACCAAACGTTCTTTCATTCTAAAACAGAGCCGGCCTTGGGTGGAAAAATATCCCCAGATCGCCGCCCCAGTAGAGCGCCTCGAAGCTGAGGCAGCCTATTATCGAGTCATTGCCGCCGATCCCGACCTGCGCGCGATGTCGCCTACCCTACTCGCCCTCGAGTCTACGCATTTGATCATGGTGACCGAAGACCTGGGTCGCGCCTCCGACTTAACGTCCATCTTTACCAAAGGAGCGGAGCTTCCAGTAGCCGATATCCACGCTCTTTTCGATTACCTCGGGCGACTACACGTGACCTCGAACGATATCGATCCCGCGGCATTCCCGCCCAATCAAAAGCTCAAGGAACTCAACCACGCTCACATTTTCGACCTGCCTTTCCGGCGCGACAACGGGTTCGATCTTGATGCCATCCAACCCGGATTGAACGCCCTTGCGCAGCCGGTAGTTGGCAACGACGGCCTGCGCACCCGGTTGACTGAGTTGGGCCAATTCTACCTCGGTTCGGGCCCTGTGTTGATTCACGGCGATTTCTATCCCGGAAGTTGGTTACGCACCGACGACGGTCTCAAAGTCATCGATCCGGAATTCGCCTTCTTCGGTCAGGCCGAATTCGACATGGGCGTAATGATCGCGCACCTGCTGATGGCTCGCATCCCTCTCGAAACGATCAAAACCTGCCTGCCCGCTTATTTGCAGCACGGCAGCATCGACGAAACACTTGTCATCGAATTTGCCGGCGCGGAAATCCTGCGCCGCCTCCTCGGCCTCGCCCAACTACCCGTCGATCTCGATCTCGTAGAGAAGTCCAAACTCATCGAACTGGCGCAAAGGTTCATCAACGAGCCGAGCTCGACTGCGTTCTGCTAAGACGCGCGCCCTACTCCCGAACTTTACCCGAAAGTAAACTCACGTTGGAGGGGAACGGATTACCGGAGGAGCGGCGGAAGGAAACGATCTGACCGGTGTGCCAGAGGGCGTCGCCGATCGGTCCGTTGATGGCATTCCAAAAGGGATGCTCCTGCGTGCCGCTCTCTGAAACAAAGACCATATCGAATCGCTCCATGTCCGCTTCACTAGCGGCACGCAGTTGATCACTGGCTTGCTTAATGAAGCCGAGCGTCGCCGCTCGTTTTTCGGCAAACGTCAGTCCTTCGATCTCAACCGGGAATTTGGTCGGTTCACCCCGTGTCGCATTCGCCACGATCAGGGCCAGATTGTAAATATGATCAATCGTATCTGCCGAGGTGCGTCGGACCTTTCCCTCCTGTTCTCCGCCGTCTGGCGACCAATTCAGATCCTCCGCCCGCAACCCTTCCGTCGCCCAAAAATAGCGGAAGCCCAGCCCGTCCACCATACGGGCCGCTACATGGGGACCGCTAAATCCTTCCGGCGCGTCGGGAATTTCATAGTAATGCGGGCGATCAGTTTCGGCAGTTGAGAGAGCAGCGGTCATGAGCAGGACGGTAATGAGCAGGGGTTTCATGGTAAGTCCAATTGAGACCGATGCGGGCTGGGATAGCGAGGACACAGCGTCCCCCTTCCCCAGGGAACAAGGAGCAGTCCGCCTTTCGACTTCGTTGAGAAGTTCATCACCCCGTTCACATGAGGGTTTTGGGTGTAGTCCTGTTCAATGCAGTGACGGCCGCCGTCCTGCTAGGTGGGTTGGGTTTTACGCCCGACATCCGCAACTCGACTTGGACAAGCAACACTTCCGCGCTCATTTTGAAGCGCCTGGTCTCCCCTTCACAAAGTAACCCAACACGTTACTTTCCTTCTGAGATCGTTGCTTCCTGAAGCGTCAGTTTCTCGGCACTTCGTTACCTGCGATCCACACCGATTCGAAGCTGCGGGTGTAGGCGATGTCCGCGAGAGGATCTTTAGCCAACACGAGAAAGTCCGCCCATTTGCCCGACTCCAATGTGCCCACTTCCGTGAGCTTCAGGGAGCTGGCCGCCCCACCCGTGGCCGCGACGATGACCTGCATCGGCGAAAGACCCGCTCGCTCGACCATCATTTCCATTTCAAGATGTTCGAAATACCCTTGGAAGCGACCCGGCGGCCCGCCATCAGTGCCCATCACAATCGGTACACCTGCATCAGCCAATTTTTTGAGATTAATCAATGCGACCCGCAGCGCATCCTTGTTCTCCTGCGCCTGGAGATTCGTTCTGATCCGGCTCTGTCGGTCCGGATCGCGCAATTCGTCCAAGATCCCTGGCCCCATTTCTGCCAAGAAGAGCGGGTCGGCAAAGAAGTCCGGCTCGGATTCGTAGATATAGGTCGAGACATCCCGCATCAACGTCGGGCAATAGTAGACCCCGGCCTTTCGAGCCTGAGCGATAAACGCATCGTCGACGACGCGGTCCCGAATGCTGTGTGCAATGTAGTCCACGCCCGCCGCGACCAACTCCCGCGCATCATCCAAATAGTAAAGGTGCGCCGCCACCGGCACACCTCGCGCGTTGGCATAACCGATGACCGCCTTGAATACCTCCTTCGACATCCGTTGCCGACTCCCAGCAGCGCCATCTACCTTAATCTTAATAAAGTCGGCGCCCAACTGCACACTGGAATCGACCCTAATCATGGCCTCCTCCGGATCCTTTCCCACCACCACCGGTCCCGCCACCCGCAGTCGAGCCCGGTCCAGCGAAGGCGTATTCTCGGCATCGCGAACCGCAACCGAAGCGGCTTGATCGCCGCCCAGACTCACCACCGTCGTGACGCCGTAGCGCGCGTTGAGCTGCAGGTCGCGCAGCACGTTTTCACGGGAATATTGGCCACCTTGCAGTCCGACGGTGCCGCCGATGTGACCATGACCATTGATCAAGCCCGGTATGATGATCTTATCCGAAACATCGACCCTTTTAACTCCTGCGGGTGCGGCCAAATCACCGACGGCGCCTACCGCCGAAATCCGACCATCGCGAACAATCATGATGCCCCGCTCAATCGGCGCCTTCCCGGTGCCATCAATGATCTTGGCTCCAATAAACGCCGTGGTTTCCGCACGACATTCCGAAGTCTGAACTCCCCCTAAAACACCGACCATCACGGTCGCTAACAAACGACTTAAAGAATGCTGTCGGGCGTAAAGCCCGACCCACGTCCGGGTGGCAGTAGGCACCATCACGGTCTCAATGATCGTGCTTATGCTCCGCCGATTCGGGCTTCGGCGGGTTGATCATGATGTGCGCCCGATGGGTGCCGGGATTCATGATCCATGGTCCACCCGGAGTTGCCGGCCCGAGTGGGATGCCCGTGGTCTCTGGCGTGGCGTAAGGGATATAAATCACGTAACGCTGGTAGGTATTCTCCAACTCACCCGACTGCGGATTAAACTCACCCGTGAGCACGTTCAGAATGCTGTTCGTCGGGATGGTCAGTTTTCCGCTCTTCACTTCTTCCTCCCGCATATCGAAGACCTCTTGGAAATTCTTGCCCTCCGCTCGCAGGTCGCGACCGCGTTGCATGTAACCCTCCAGGCTCGAGCTGTAACACGCCGCACTGAATCCCTTCTTTTGAGGATCATCAGCCAGGCATGTCAGCCCATTGGTGCCTTCGCGCAAAGTAACCAAGCTGCCCTCCGCATCGTAACCCAAGACCGTGCAGGCATCGCGGTCCGCTTCCGGTGCCGCTAATACGGCCAGCTCTATTTGCCGGACCGCACTCGGAATTTCCGCTCCGAGAGCGAAGGTAAGCAGGAAAGCGAAGAGGCTGAGCGTGCGTTTCATGCGCCCAATCCTGCCCGTTCACTCCGCGACGTCAATCGGCGGAATCCCACTCACCCCACCCGTGACTCAACGGGCGAGGCTGGGGGAAACCCTTAACCAAAATCAGTATTCCAGCGTGTAGGACGCCGTTACGCGGCGACTGAGCGAGAAGTAACCGGAGCCTTCGATAAATACATCGTCGAGGGCATTTTTCATCGCCACGCGGAAGGTGTGCTTCAGGCGGTCGCTCGAGCGCCAGCCATAGCCAACGGCCAAATCAAGCGATCCCCCCTGTCCCGAACGAAGGTTGTTGCGCAGGTCATTCGCGGTAGGATTGCGAGTCTGCAAACGATAGTCGCTTTGGGCACGGTAGGAGGCATTCAAGCGAAGACCTTTTAGCGCGCCAGAGGCCACTCGATAACTGGTGCCCAGCGCGTAGTTCCAGTCCGGCACACGTTGAAGTCGGAGCCCTTCACGCCAGGCATCCAGACTCTTGATGTGCTTGGCTTCAACGGTGCCGCCCGAGAATCGGACCGACCAGTTATCGGTCAGCTTGCCGTTGGCGTAGAGTTCAAATCCTTCGGCTCGATCGAGCCCTCCGGCAATAAATTCAGGTTTGTCGGCGGGGCTATCAACATCGGAATCAAAATCAGGATTCCGGATCCGGATGTTTTGTCGTTCGATGCTGAATACACTGCCGCCCAGATCGAGACGTTGATCGAGTGCCTGAGTGCGGAACCCAAATTCATAACCATGGCCGAGTTCGTTAGGCATCGGGTCACCCGTGTGGGAAAACACATCCCCCTTGGGGTTAAACGATGTCGAGTGACTGCCGTAGAGCACCGTCTGAGGGGTAACGTTGTAATTAAGCCCGATGTTGTAGGTCAAATCGTCGACCTTAGATTTAGTGCGGCCCACTTCAGTGACTTTATCGGGGCTGAGGCGATTGATGATCTCCGTCGTCGCTTCGTCGTAACGGCCACCCGCCATCACCAGCAGTTTGTCCTGAAAGAAACGAGCCCGGTGCATGACGAACAAACCGACGATGTCGTAATCCAGGGTGCGGTTTTCGGTCAGTCGGGTGTAATATTCCGGGGTGTCGAAGAAATTGATCGAAGGATCGAAGGAAGGAATAGGATCGGTGCGGGGTCCATGCAGCGCCTGCGAATCAGAACCAAGGTTGGGAACCGGTCCGGTGCCGTAATCGACGGTGTGCACATCACTCGCCCGACCACGCGCACCTCGTTCCGAAATCCGATCGAAGAATTGATTGGTGTAATCAAATGTGAGCAACGTGGAGTGCTTCACTTCTTCAGTTTCCCAATCCACCGTGAGGTCGGCTTGAATATTTTCCACATCGGCCGGCAGTTGTCGGTAACGAGGAGACGGCACCGCATTCCAGCGCACAAACTGACGCGTGATGGGGTCGACGGATATGGTGGATGAGCCCAAAGCCTGGTAGTCGTAATCCTGCGTGGTCTCCGAATTATTGTAGGCGACCCGCAGATTTACATTGGGGGCGAACTGATGGGTGAGCGTGAGGTTGAGGGTATCAAGCTGACAGTCGTTATACATGTCCGGGCCGAGGGTGTTGATCCTGCCGTATTGATCCATGAAATCCCGGGCGAACTCACCGAGGTATTTGTTGCGGCTACCATCGGCAGGATCGGTGCCGAGGACGCGCATATCGGTCGCTGGACGTCCGCGATTGTTGCGACGGAACATGTGTTCGTATTCAACGAGCACCTCCGTCGAAGGGGAAAAACGATGACGCAAAACCGCACCGTAATTGCGCGAGCGCTCGTGGGTGAACTGTTGATCAAACTCACGCTCGTAATAGGAACCCGCAAGCAGCAGCGCGGTTTGATTGGAGAGTGCGAGGTTGTGCTCGAGCTGCACGCGTTGGGTGGCGAATTCACCGAGCTCAAGCGACAGCTTCCCGAATTTTCGCCGATCACCGGACGCTTCGAGATATAGTTGATGACTCCCCCGGGCTCGCCCCGGCCGTAGATGGCGGCGTAGGGGCCTTTGACGACCTCGACGCGCGAAATCATCGTTTTGCCAACGACGCCGTTGCGGTAAAATCCATTGCGCAATTGGTAATATTGGGAGAACCCCCGAATCGCGTTGCCGGAACCCGCTCCGGTGTAGGATTCGAGTCCGGATACATTGCCCACTTGGGTGAGCACTTCGCTCAAATCACTGACGATAAAGTCGTCCATATACTCGGTGGTCAGCACATCCAGCGAGAACGGAAGTTCTCTCACCGGCACCGCAACTCGCGTGCCACCGGATGTTTGATTAACGGACCACAGGCTGTTTTCGCCGGAAGCTTTTACTTCAAACGGGTTGAGGTCCATGACCTCGTCGGATAAGTCCTGCCCGTAGAGTTCGGGTGAGGAGGTAAAGGCAAATGCCACAAGGCTGCCGAATAGGGTGGAGAGGGGTGCCCTCCCACGTGATCTAGAAGATTTCATCTGGGGGTTTTTATTTAAATTGGTGTTAGACCGACCGGTGATTTTGGTCGGGTCCCGGCGGGGACGATTTGGTTTATTAACAATACCGAACGCTTCGCCGTTATTAACCGGGACGGCCACGAATGGGGTGTCCTGCAGTATGCGCTCCAATGCCTGCGCCACGGTATACGTGCCGCTGATCGAACTCGCGTAAATTTCTTCGGAGACCTCGGTGGAAATGAGGATCTCGACGTCGCCCTGCTGCGCGACCACCTTGAGCGAATCGGCCAGTGGGAGCTCTGCGATGTGAAACGCTTTCGTCTCTTGCGCCGGACACAGACGCACAAAAACCACGTGCACGAGCACGAGGATCAACAGTTGTAAACAGGGCGATAATCGCCGTATTCGCATCAACCGGGAGGTCTTCTATTTGTTGAGAGCGTCGCATAGTGGGGTAACACTATTGAGACACTCGGGAGGGTTTATTTGACTAAGATGAAGCTGAAGTTTTTTCGGACTATTCGGATTATTTTCTAACTGGAATTTCGGGAAAAGCCGCACCGCGATACGGCTTTAAAATTTAAAAACTATTACCGCTTCCGCAGGACAATCTTGTCCCGACCGTGGCGCTCCGCCTCGATGTTTTGAGTGATCGAAAGCAGCTCGACAAAACTCTCAATATTCGAGAGCCGCAGGGTCCCGGTAATGGTCCGATTGGCGAGATCGGCATCACCCATCACGAGCTGCGTCTGGTGCCTCTGATTAAATTCAACAATTACGTCGCCCAGAAAAGCCCCACTGTAGTCAACCAATTCATTCTTCCACGCGAGTTTCTTGAGCACGAGAACTGGGGCGTAGTCAGTTACTTCCCACGGAGCCTGCGGATCATCTGCCGCGAGCATAAATCCTTGCCCAGCATCCAGGGTCTGGGCGACGGGAAGCGTGGGAATTTCAGTCACACCATCTTCAGCTGAAAGGACAATGGAAGGCTCCAAACGAATGCGTCCTTCGGTGACGATCACTTCGAGCTGATCATCTTGTAGCGAGATATTAAATTCGGTGCCAATTGCGGTAACCGCCACGGTATCCGCCTGCACCACGAAGGGGCGTTGCGGATCCTTAGCGACGGTGAAGTGCGCTTCTCCGGCAACCAGTTCCAGCACGCGACGATTGGGTTCAAATAGGACCGATACTTGAGCACCCCGGTTAAGCTCCACCACGGAACCATCTAGGAGCACGTGACGTTGGTAAGACTGGGCAACGTCACCCGTCGCCAACATGGCAATCTGACTCACGTCCCCGTCATTCGCGCTGTCGCCCCGCGGCATGAACAAAGCCAACGCCAACATCGCCGCCATTCCTCCCAAAGCCGCCATCCACCACTGCTTGCGGCGCGTCGACTTGGACCGGTCGGCCAACAGATCCGGATTCGGTTCAATCGCGTGCAATGGCCGCCACTCCACCATGATGTCGAGATCGCGATAGACCTTGGTGAGCTCCGTGTAGATTTCAGAGTTTTTCGGATCGGCAGCGAGCCAATCAAAAAACTCATCCTGCTGCTCAGCCGACAAGCCAGCATCGTGGAGGGCGACCCAATCCGCGGCTTTCGCGCGACGGGTATGTTCGATCCCTTCAGAGAGAAAATCGTCGTTATAATTCATGCCGGGCCCTGCTCCTTGTAACGGCCGACGAACTCGGCGCATTTGTTAATTCCTATGGATAATTGTGCATTCACGGTTCGGGTGGAAATTTCCAATTTCTCAGCAATCGCGGCCTGCGACATACCGTATACTTTTCTGAGCGTAAAAATCTGCCGACAACGATCCGGGAGTGACTGAATCGCTTGCGTGAGAATCTCGAGTTCCTCGTAGCGCGCGACCGTTTCGCTCGCATCGGGACTTTCGTCCAGCAGATCAATCGTTTCGCCCGAGCTCTTCAAATCATCGCCCCGCACCTTGGCACTACGCGCCGCGTTGAGCGCGAGATTCCGGGCGGTCGCAAAGAGAAACGCCTTGGGAGCTTTCACCGGGTCCTTCTGCCGCACCTGCAAAATGCGCAAATACGCTTCCTGAATGATATCATTCACCGCCACGTAAGACCCAAACCGACTCTGTAACCACGCCCGGAGCATGGGCTCGTGGGGGATAAGGTTTTCGGCAAACCATTGGCCTTCGTCAGTGTGTTCCGGGGGCATTTCAGGGAGAAAAGAGTCGTGGGTTGACCTAGAGACACCCCAAAGGGGCAAAATGACTAAAAATATCGACGCGGCATGCGGGTTATCTTCGATCGACCACCGGATCTCATTCCAAGAATTTGCAGATGAACAGGTTCAGTCTTTTTTAACATCGTCCAAGTTCACGGGAAACAAGCAGCCGCAACCCTTGCCGCAGCAATCCTTGCGGCGAATGGCCACGTAGTTGCGCATCGGCCACCAGATAGCGAACAACACGACGAACAACGCAGCAGCGATGACGGATCCCCAGAAGAGCATGCCTGACTGTGGCTCACTCTGCCCCACCCCGCAAACGAACAGGCATCATTTGAAAACGCCTCCCGTCAGCCGCAGATTGTCAAACCGGGGTTACCGCTCACTCTTCTGTCGCTTCGGCTGCGCCTTCGCGGCGTTCGGACTTGTGGGCCGCGCGCTTGAGTCGACGGGCTTTTTGCCAGGGCATTTCCGGGGCTTCACCCGCCATGATGCAGCCGCGCGGTTGGATCTCTCCGACCACTCGGGCCAAATCAAACTGGGCAATCTGCGCCTTCACTTTGGTGGCGTCCTTGTAGCCAATCGGCGACTCCGACAGATCCGGCGCGCCGTTGAACCAACGCACGTCGAGGCCGGCCGTCGTTTCGTCGAGCGACTGTTTCACGCGCCCGGGATCGAGTTCGCCGTCGTCGTTTTTGAAATCTGCCATGGTTGCGGTGCGCGAGCGATTGCGTCCTGCCCCATGCGGGCAAAACGAGAGGTAGTCTTCGTTGTCGTTACCGAGCACGAGCAGAATTTCACGCGCCATGTTGAGTGGAATCAATCCGAGCAAGGGACGCCCTTCGTCGTCTTTCCACGCCGGAGTCGCACCCTTGCCATGCATGAATACGTCGCCGCGTTTCCACACGAAGTTGTGCTCGTTACCAATCTGCACCAACGCCCGTTGGCCGAGGCGACGCAGCAATGCGTCGTGAATCAACGCATGGTTCTGCTGGGTCCAACGGCTTACAAACTGCAGGGCTTCCCAGTAGTCCTTTCCTTCCGGCGAATCAGCGGGCAACCAGGCCGCCGCTTTAGGAATGTCCTTAGCGTTTTCGCGACACCACTTCTCGGCGGCTTTAACCCCGCGTTTGTAAACATCGGCGCCCAATCCACGCGAACCATGATGCGTCACGAGCACATTGAACTTTCCGTCGCGGCGCTCGATCCAATGAGACAGATCCGTGTAGCCTGCCGCCTCCAGCGCCACGCGCTGGGACTCGTCGAACTCGATTTTGCCGACATAGGCGAAGTGATTGCCGTCCCCCTGCGTGCCAAGGAAGTCCTGCGCACGGCAGCGCAAACGAGCGAGGAATGGGTTGTCCCACACGGGCTCTTTGAGCACAGGCGAAGTCCATTGATCGCCCCGCGGGCGTCCGCCCCACCCGAAGCGAGTCACCTTCTGCAAGTGATCCATGATCTCCTTGGTCGGATGATTCGCGGGAAAGAATGTCGCATACATCGAGCAACAGATGTCGGCCGAATGCGCTCCGGGAATGATGGCGTTCTCCACCGCGATGGCTCCGCCCACCGGGATGGTGCCAGGTCCTCCGCCCACCGGGCAGGCATCGGGCATGATGACGCCGCGATTGATAACCGGCATGTGCAATAGCTCGGTCATACTCTGACGCACTTTCAGGACGTTATCGGCTTCTTCTGCAGTCTCCGCTGCAATGGCTTCCGCCAACGGCGCAGGCTCGTGTCGCGGCAAAGCCACCATCAATTGTTTGGGAAACTCCTCTTCGAGATTAATCAACAGCGTAGCGCGATCGAGCCCGTCGGCATCAAGCTGTCGGGCACGTCGCAACGCGGCGCCCAAACGACGCCCTTCGTGCCAACCCGCCGCGATCAAGTCGCGCGCTTTAATTTCCATGTTCATGATATTGTTTTCTTCTGGGGTGATCAGGCCGGACTGCAGTCCCGCGTTCCCGATCGGGTTTCGGATTTGGATTTGGATAAAGGAATAGACTACAAAACTCGGAGAGTTTCGAACCCACAAAAAACCCACTTCCGCGGGGAAAGTGGGCGCACTTAAACGGAGTTTTCCGTTGCGATTATATCACACCACTTTCTTGAGGGTTGTTATTATCAGACCGATTCGAGCCAGACAGATCCCGTCCGCCCAACCAACCGCCATTGACGGGATCGAATGATATTCTGGATGCTAGATTTAAGATGGGAGTAGTGGCGGATAAAAAAGGCTGGATTAACTTACAACGGCCCGGCCTTCACCACAATCAAGGGGACGAATCAAAAATTCTTCGACGCCGGACTGCTAGGGCAACACAGCAACACCGGGTAGCGAATCAATCAACGCCGCGTCGGTGCGTCGGAGTTCGGCGAGGAGTGCTTCTCGCAGACCGAGGAGGCGTTCGCGATGGTCGGGCTGCGGGGCAAGGTTGACCAACTCCTCCGGGTCGTTGCGCAGATCGTAGAGCTCCTCAGGCTCCCCTTCGACCAAGGTGCGGATATATTTAAAATCGCCGTCGACGAGCGAGAGCCACCACGGCACGCCCGCACCCATATAGATCTCATTCTGCGCCGTGGGGATGGGATGGGTGTCCGAACCAAATTTAAACCCGGTCAGCGCCGTCAACAACGGACGTGGGCGGGCGGTATCGGGCTCATGCAGGAAAGGCGTGATGTCGTGCCCATGCATCTCCCACGGCAGATCGAGTCCCGCGAAAGCGAAAAAGGTGGGCGGGAGATCATGACCACCAATGGCCGCATCGGAAACGACACCCTGCGGCAGTCGCGTGGGCATACTGACGATGAGCGGACCGCGAATGTTCGCATCGTAAGGTGCGATCTTGTGACTGAAACCGTGTTGGCCCCAAGCATACCCTTGGTCGGAAGTGAACACGACGAGGGTATTGTCGAGCTGCCCGGTTTCTTCGAGGGTCCGCATGATTTCGCCGACCCCATCGTCGAGTGCGGAGACGGCCTGTTGATATTGGCGAACCCAATCCTGTAGACGGTTTCCGTGTATTTGATTATTCGTGACTGTTTGTTGCGCGGGAGCGACGAGGACCGGACTGCCATCGACGCCAGGAACCCAGTGAGCGTAATCGCGCGAGTAAGAGGGCTTACCCTGACGCGGCGGATAGATGTCGGCCGGCGCGGGAACCTCCGCATTCGGAAAGGATTCGAGGTGTCGGTCGGGCGGAGTAAAAGGGGCATGGACTCCGGAGTAGCACACCCAAAGAAACCATGGCTTCGATACATCGCGATCCCGACCCTCGATGAACTCCTTCGCCCAGCGCGTATAATTATCGGTGGAATAGCCGCGCACCATCACCCCCGGACGACCATTAAACTCCAGTAACTGATTGTCGTAGTAGTTGCCGGCGTTCTCACCGTTGCGCGGGCGATTCCAAACGATCTGGTGATCCCAATCGCGGCCAAATCCATTATCGATCCCCGTGTGCCATTTCCCGATTTGCCCGGTCCAATAACCGTTCTCGCGAAAAACGCGCGGCCAGAACGGGGTTTGGACCGGATCATAAACCGCCCGGGGATATTCACCCTCCATGCGCATCGACTCGACGCCGTATTGCAGGCGACCCGTCAGCATGGTGGCCCGGGCCGGCATACACCACGTGCCCACGTAAGCCCGGGAGAAGCGCACGCCCCGCTCTGCTAGTCGGTCGATGTTCGGGGTGTGAGCCCATGGCAATGCCTCGGGATAAGCACTTACCGTGCGGTAGGACTGATCATCCGTGACAATAAACAGGATATTAGGGCGCTCTGTAGCGCGGACCTGCCAACCGCTGAAAAGGAGGAACCAGAGCCAAATTACACAGCGAAACTTCATCGAATAAACCTAGACTGACAGTTGCCCGACGGAATCAGTCTTCTGGCGGCGGACTGACTCGTGAGGTATTGATTCTGGGAACCGAAAACCGCTCACCCCTTCAGGTGCTTATCGAAAAAAGCGACGGTGCGCTTCCAGGAGAGCTCAGCCGCATCTTCGTCGTAGCGGGGTGTGGTGTCGTTGTGGAAACCGTGGTTCACTCCCGGATACATGTGCGCGGTGTAGTCCACGTCGTTGGCCTTGAGGGCTTCTTCGTAGGCGGGCCATCCCGCGTTCACGCGCTTGTCGAGTTCAGCGTATTGCAGGAGCAGCGGCGCTTTGATCAATGCCGCCTGTTCCGCCGTGGCTTGGCTGCCGTAGTAAGGCACGGCCGCTTTGATGATGTTCGGCAAACGCCACGCGAGCGTATTGGACATGCCGCCACCAAAGCAGAAGCCCACCACGCCTACTTTGCCGGAAGACTCCGGATGCGTGTGCAACAGCTCTGCCGCCGCGACAAAATCTTCGGTGACTTTGTCCCGATCCAGCTTGCGTTGCATCGTGCGACCCTCGTCGTCGTTGCCCGGGTAGCCGCCGAGCGGATACAAAGCGTCCGGACCAAAGGCGAGATATCCCGCCACCGCTAAACGCCGCACCACATCTTGCACGTAGGGATTCAAACCGCGGTTTTCGTGCACGACCACCACCGCAGGGAGCGGATCCTTGGCTTTCGCGGGACGCGCGAGCAGACCCTGCATATCACCATGACCCTTCGGAGATTTGTAGTTCAAACGCTCCGTCTTGATGCGGTCGTCATCGGGTTCCACTTGGGTCGCCAAGGCGTATTGCGGATTGAGCATGCCGAGCAACGCCGCCGCCGTGAGGCCACCCACGGCAAACTTCTTGGCCTGGTCGAGAAACTCCCGCCGGTCCAAACGTCCGTGGACGTAGTAATCATAAAGGTCCAAGAGCTCTTGGTCGAAATCAGAGGCAGTTTTTCTTTGGGGCATGGATCAACCCTGAATATTCCGCCGGTCCAGGGCAAGGTTCAGAATGGCGTGTAACCTCCTCGTCTACCGACCGTCTTCCTCTCCGTGAATAACGCTAACTTCTGTCGATTCGTCACCATGGGCCTGGTGCTTACGCTGTATACTTCTGCAGCACCTCCCCATATCGTGATGATGGTCGCGGATGATTTAGGCTGGGGGGATGTCTCCTGGCGGGGCAGTGATGCCCGCACGCCTAATCTCGATCAACTGCGCACGGAGGGTATGGAGCTCAATCGCTACTACGGTCACGCCACCTGCGTGCCGACCCGCGTGGCCATCCATACCGGCCGCAACCCCTACCGGTTCGGTATCGTCGCTCCCGGCACCGGCAACCCGCCACTGGAAGAACACTTTCTCCCCCAGACTCTGAAGCAGGCCGGCTACACCACCCGCCTCGTTGGGAAATGGCATCTGGGCGACGATTCCACCGACTACTATCCCACCAGCCGCGGGTTCGATTCCTTCTTCGGTTTTCTCGGTGGCGGAACCAACTACTTCGGCACGCTCAACAATGGCAGCCGGCGCGGCTGGCTGCGTGACCTCGAACCCGTTACCGACACGGGTTACTCAACCGACCTTTTTCGCGACGAAGCCGTCAGCATCATTCGCAACCACAACTTCGCCGAACCCTTGTTTCTAATGATCTGCTTCAACGCACCCCATACCCCCCTCGAAGCGCCGGCGGATTTAGAAGCCAACTACCCAACGCTCAGTGCGGAGCGTCGCACCTATGCCGCGATGATTGAGAGTATGGACAACGCCGTCGGCTCCATCATGGCCGAGCTCGGCACCAAGGGCATCGATAGCGAAACCCTCGTTATTTTCGTCTCCGACAACGGCGCTGTGACCAACGGCGACTATGGCAGCAACGGCGAACTGAGCCAAGGAAAGGGCCAGGCCTTCGAAGGCGGCATCCGCCTTCCCGGCGTCGTGCGGTGGACGGGTCGTATTCCCGCCGGAACAGTGACCGACCAAGTCATGGCCGATGTCGATTGGCTCCCCACGCTCGCAACGATCGCCGAGGCCACTCCCGGAACAACCTCCCCGCTGGATGGTCGGGATCAATCCACGACATTCTTCGATGCCTCCCGCAACGAAACCCGTCCCGTTATCGTCGCCGCGCAAAGCACCTTCGCCTACCTCGACGGCCTCAACAAAATAACCGAGAATCGCAACGGCAATCGTAGTATTCATAACTTGGGCACCGACCCGGGAGAAAACAACGATCTCAGCGCGAGCCAACCCGATCTCGCCTCTAGCCTCAGCTCGAAACTAGACCAAGAGCTGGCCCGAATGCGATCCGACTTCTCCAGCAACGACGGCGTTAAGTTGATCAATATATCCGTGCGCGCTCGGGCGGGTGCGGCGGTTGGAAACCCAATCCCAGGTTTTGTCCTCTCCGGTGAAAACACTAAACCCATGGTCATCCGCGCCGTCGGACCGACCCTGGCGGATTTCGGCGTAAACGGAGTGCTCGCCGATCCCACCCTTTCGTTGATTCAAAACGGCACCACCTTGGGCACCAATTCCCAGTGGCAAGCGACGGATGCGACTAAGTTCGCCGAGGTCGGGGGCTTCCCCCTCACCTCCGGGAGCAATGACGCCGCCCTGGTCGTCAACCTCGGATCCGGTGGGTTTACCACTCCGGTCGAAACCACTGGAAACGACAACGGCGTGGTATTGCTGGAAGTCTACGACGGCGAAAGCTCCAACGACTCACTGAGTGTCGTAAACACCTCCACTCGCGCATTCGTGGGCACGGGCGATGATCGTCTGGTGCCCGGGTTCGTGATGCAGGGCGAAGGCACCGCACGACTGTTGATCCGCGCCGTCGGGCCCGGCCTGACCGGCTTTGGCGTAACCGGCGTTTTGGCCGATCCGCAGATGACACTCTACCGAGACGGCATCGCCATCGCTACCAACAATAATTGGAGCCAGGACCCGAGCACAGAAGACGCCGCAACGGCGTCAGGCGCGTTTGCCCTCACCGCCAACAGCCTCGACGCAGCCATGATCATTTCGCTCACCGAAGGGCTCTACACCGTCGCCGTGGAAGGCGCGGACGGCGGAACCGGCACGGCCTTGTTCGAACTCTATCTGGCCCCAAGTCCGTAAGGCCCGAATATCTCTGTCGGGCATAAAGCCCGACCCACCTTCGGCTTCGTCGCTTTGCCGTGGGTCGGGCTTTACGCCCGACAACTGCGAATTGGCCTATATTCAAAGTTCGCCCTAATTCGGCGAAACGTTTCACTTCGTTCATCGTGTCACGTCTACCCCTGCTGCTCGCCTTTATTTCTATATCCACGATCGCCGTCGCCGCGCCGATCTATCCGCTTTGGGACGGCACCCCGCCCAATCATCAAGCTTCCGACCTCCAAGAAGAGATCGTAGAGACCAACATCATCCGCATCTCCAAGGTGCAGGACCCGAGCATCGAGGTTTACCTACCGGCCAAGCGCAACGCCACCGGCCAAGCCGTCGTGATCTGCCCCGGTGGGGGCTACGGTATTCTCGCCTACGATTGGGAAGGCACTGAAATCGCCAAATGGCTGAACAGCCGCGGCATCGCCGGCATCGTGCTAAAATACCGCCTGCCCGAAGATGCCAGCAATGTCATCCCCCACCTGTCTCCGCTGATGGATGCCCAACGCGCCCTGCGCACCGTCCGCCACCGCGCCGCCGAGTGGCATATCGATCCTACAAAAATCGGCATCATGGGTTTCTCTGCTGGAGGTCACCTCGCCTCCACCGCTGGCACGCACTTTGACGCCGGCAACCTCGCCTCCGACGACCCCATCGAGCGGATGAGTTCCCGTCCCGATTTCATGATCCTAATGTATCCGGTCGTTTCGTTCGAAACCGCAGCAACCCACCGCGGCTCCCGTCGCAACCTGCTAGGCGAACAAGACTCACCCGAACTCGTAGCCAAATACTCGGCCGAGAAAAACGTGACGCCGGAAACGCCTCCGACATTTTTCGTTCACTCCGCCGACGATAAATCTGTGCCCGTCCACAACAGTCTCGCGCTCTATGAAGCGTTGATCGCGCACAAGATTCCGGTCGAGATGCACTTGTATCCAACAGGTGGGCACGGCTTCGGCCTCGCCCTCGACAAGGGCCACGTCGCCGGCTGGACCGACCGCTGCATCGAGTGGCTTGCGTCGCTCGACGCAGACTGAGCCCCGTCTACTCCCCGCTCACCGGCCAGGCCAACACACGGGTAATCGAACCGTCTTCATTTGGTCGGTCTTCGCGGAAGCTGAAGCCGCACTTGGTCAGCACCCGCTGGGAGGCTAGATGCTCGGGATCGACCGTCGCGATGATTTCGCTCAGGCCATGCTCGCGTTGCCCGTAAGCGACCATCGCGGCCACGGCTTCGCTCGCGATCCCTTGGCCCCAATATAAACGCTGCACAGAGTATTTGATCTCGGGCTCGCTTTGCCCGCCCGGATGCACCAACCCAATGAAGCCGATCACGTCACCCGAATTCCGTTCTGCGATCGCCGACATGCCATAACCATAGCGCACGTAGTTTTCCTGCGTCTTATTAATCCACGGCCCCACCTCATCGCGTCCAATCGGCTGACCATCATCGACAAACCGCGCCGCCACCGGATCACTGTAAACGGCATACATCATCGGCTCATCCGCGAGGTCGATCTGTCGCACCCGCAGGCGCTGGGTTTCAAATAATACCAGAGGCTTCATCGGTTGTAACTCATGTAGTCGTCGGCCAAAATGCTGGAGCCTTCCGGCATCCGCCACATGTAGTCCGGATCGATATACGGCAGGCAGTCACCGTATTTTTCCGTCAGCGCGATTTTCTGCCGCAGCACGTCGCCAAAATTGATCCCATATTCATGCATGGTTTCGGTGTAGGCATTCACCGGCATGAAATCCACGGTCGACGACTCCCACAGTTCGAGCAGCGCCTTGGTATTCGCCAACTCACTGGCGACCATTTCCTGGACCATGGATAATTTTGACTGCTTTTCCGTCTCGGTTTCGGCCCGCAAATAACCGTGCACGCCGGCGATCCAGGCCGAGAGGTTCCGCATCGTCATGGCGTAACAACGATAGCCGATCAATCGATCCCGCAGGTCGACCAAAACCTCGCGGGCCGTGGGCTCATCCGCCGCTTGATCGACGGCCTGCTTCGCCAGCGCGATCGCCTCATCCAGAGGCGCCCAAGCCTGGCTATCAAAACGCTGGACCGATTCCTCGCACTGTTCCGGTGAGACAATCTCCCACAACATATCCGCGGCGAAATCCACATTGTGGGGATTGTTGAAATGAGAGAGAAAATGCTGCTCGTAGTAGCGCCGATCCTGCTCGGGGATGGCTCCGATATCCGGCACCATCGGACGCGCCCAGAATCGATACCACACAAACCCGTTACCGGCATAGAGCCCCGCACACGGCGCGACTTGCACCGCCTTATCCGCCAGCTTCCAAATGGCGACCAACGTCTCCGCCCGTTCGTTGCCGACCTGTGTTCGCGCCGACTTCAAGATGAGGTCATCAACCGCCGTCGTCGGATCGATCTGATAACCCCGGATGACATCCCGGTTCACACTGAAGGGCACCAAATACGGCGGATCCAAATACACATCGGCCCGGCTAAATCCTCCGCTCCGGATCTCACTGAGCATCTGGTGCACCCGCCAGGGACAGGGCATTCCTAACACATATTCGCTGGCCCGGGTGATCGCATCGGCGACAAAATCGGAGTTCTTCTGACGGGCGGCCTCGAGTTGTTTTTTCCAACGGTCACCATCGACATCGGATCGCTGCGAAACCATCCGCAGGTCGATCCCATTGTCGATCCCCGCGATAATGATCCCCGATTCTTCCGCAATGTTTCTCAAGGAAGTGACGATCCGAAAATTAGGATTGGTTTCATGCGCCACATCGCGGAGCAACCGGTAGTAACGAATGACGTTCCTCGAAGCGGCTTGAGCGATCGCCGCATCGGTCTCCCACTCCTTGATAATATACGGACCTCCATTGCGACCGGGATAGAGGCTCGAGGTAAATTCAAACCCCGAACCGCTATCGTTGATCAACGTCGAGATGAAGCCCAGCTCCGGCACTTCCCGCAGCAGGGTGCGCATGAGTTCCGCGTAAAACCAACGGACTGCCGGGTGCGCCAGCGTGAGTGCGTAGCGCGGCTCAAAGCAACGGAAAGGATGATCAACCCGGGCTCCGCGAAGAAACGGATAACGCTTCAATAGCGATTCGGGCGCCGAGCGCGGGTTAGCGATCTCCATCCCGGGAATCAGACCATACTTGTCGGCCAACCGGGCCAACCGTTTAAGGGAGTTTAGATTGGCCGAAAGATGCTCAGGCGGGTAGGTGCCTTGGTTGAACTTTGTTTCTACAAACTGATCCAAATCCGGCAGGTAATCGTAGAAACGATAATAGACCTCCCCCTCCGGTCCCCGGTCATAACCAAACGGCAAGGCCAGTTCGTTGACCACCACCTGCGCAGAACCTAGCCGGGCCATCTCCTGAAAGGATGCCTCGATATCGGAATGTTGCACCTTGCGCTCCCGATTGATCAGGAATCCCGCTCGCCCGGTTAAAAGGTCATCACGGGCATTGATATTCGCCAACGTGATCGGGGTGAGTTTTCCGGCGGCAAATTCCGACGCCGCCACGTCCAAATAATTATCCCGGATGTGGCAAAACAGGGTATAGATGAGGTGCGGCCGCGATGCGACCAGTTCGCCGCCCCCCTGCTCACCCAACTTAAAATACATCCATTCACTGCCGTCGGACAAACTCGAGAGATCCACGGCGGTGGTGTCATCCGCCAACGCAATTCTAAGCACTCCCGATTCCACGGAAGCCCCCTCCTCCTGCTTAGTCTTGGCGCTTAAGCACAATTCTTTCGCCAGTGCATCCGCTACCGTCTCTTCGACTCGAGGTCCCTCTGCACTCGTAGCAATCACCCCCGTGAGGGATAAACAATTTCGAACCGTAGGAGAATGAGGAGTAGCATCTGAGGACATAAGAATTGAAGGACCAACCCTAGAAACTAAAGCCCGCAAGGACAACGCATTTGCTTTCAAGCTTAGCTCAGCCTCACCGGAATCAGAAGCACCCGTTCCCCTTCAAGTGAAGGGTTCAGCAAACAAGGTGTTCGAATGTCGCAGCCCAACTGCCCATGTTCGTAGAGTCACTTCCCCCGGTCGCTCTCGCCGCTTCTTCGCTGCAACTCCGCTCCACCCCTGCCCTGTTTCATGACTACCCTCCGTCTCCGTATTCTCCTCGGATTTTTCCTACTAGCAAACGTCTCATTAGCGGCGAAACCCAACATCCTCTTCATCGCCATCGATGACCTGCGGCCGGAGATCGGCAGCTACGGTTCAGACCTCGCGGTGACACCCCACCTCGATGCGTTCGCCGACCGCGGACTGCAGTTCAGCCGCGCTTATTGTCAGGAAGCCATCTGCAGTCCGTCCCGCGCCAGCCTGATGACCGGGGCCCGTCCCGACACCATCGGTGTCATTGAGAACTACACCTACTTCCGCGATGCCAACCCCGACATCGTCACGCTGCCCCAGCACTTGATCACCAAGGGTTACGAAACCGTCCACGCCGGTAAAATCTACCACGGCAAATTTAACGACCTTGAGCTGTCCTGGAGCCGTCAACCCGCCCGCAACAAACTCGCCCTCAAGGGTCCCACCGCCACTGGCGGATACGCCCTACCGGAAAACCGCGCTATCCGGAAAAAGAACCGCGAGCACGCCGAAGCCAACTACCCGCCAGAAGCCCGCGGCGGACTCGGCAACGGTCCGGCCTACGAAAGCGCCGATGTCCCCGACAATGCTTACATCGACGGCTTCAATACCGACCTCGCGATCGCCACCCTGCACGATCTGGTCGAGACCGACCCCGACAAACCCTTCTTCCTCGGACTCGGCTTCAGCAGACCCCACCTCAGCTGGGTTGCCCCCAAACGCTACTGGGACCTCTACGATCGCGAGAACGTCCCCCTCGCCACCCAAACTGAAGCACCCGAAAACGGAGCTGCGATGGGCCTGCATGCGTCGTTCGAACTACGCACCCGCCACGGTATCCCCAAGGACGGCCCCATCGGCCCGGAACTCGCGACAACCCTCAAACACTCTTACCTCGCCTGCGTAAGTTACGTCGACGCGCAGATCGGCCGCATGATCGCCGCCCTTGATGAAGCCGGACTACGCGAAAATACCATCATCATCATTTGGAGCGACCACGGTTGGCACCTCG
>JABIRI010000167.1 GCA_018667915.1 Opitutaceae bacterium
CGTCGAGATTGCCCGCGCGCTGGAGAAGCGTTTCAGAATCTCAGCGGCACCGAGCACCATTCATCATTTTGTGAAGGTCCGAGCAAAGCGAAAGACTGCCAAGGACTCAGCTGGTGAATCTAAAATCTCCGAAACGGAAAGTTTGGAAACACCAGCCGCTCGGCCAAGGAGGCGATTTCGTTTGGATTCGTAACGAGTAGCAAACTGGGAGGCTTTTGGGCGTGAAGGTAGGGGCTAGATCGGCAACAAAAGCAGCAGCAGCAACCGGCTCGGGGACTTGCGCTCCTACCTCCACCCGCCTGATAGGGTCCAACGATCGAGTTCCTTCCCTTGCCCAATGCTTGCGGCCTCCAGGAGAGCTGGTGCTACAAACTGCCGGACAGAACTGAGAGCTTCACTGAACATGACTGTTTCGAGCCGGTTTCGTCTCAAAAATGCGCTCCATTGCGTTTGCTTGGTTGAGTCGTTGCCGAACTGCACCGACAGGCCAAATGGTGTCTCTTGGGGGATGGAGGTTCCTCTCTGTTTGAAGGTAGCCTTGATCGCCTCGATTAGGGTCGGTCCTTCGAATTCGAATTTCTGGCTAAGAAACCGCAAATCGAAGAAATCCTTCATGCGGGTGTTGATTTCACCGAGAGCCACAATGGCTTCCGTTTTCTCGGCGATCACGGTGTAGATCGGATAGGCCTTGATCGATGGCGCGTCGAAGTCGAGCAGGGTCGGAAATACAATTTGGTCAGGCTCAGGCGTGACCGCGTCGCCATATCCGACGTCAACTTGGATGGATATTCGGGCATTGCCGAGGTAAGCAATCGTCTGAACGCGGAGGCCTCCGTAGTGGCTGTCCTCTCGGATCTCGGAGACGCGCAGATGTTCGGTCGAAAATATGAGACCATCGGGAGGCGCTTCAGTTTGGCAGATCTTGATAAAATTACGGCGAACTTCTTCCTGCTCCGAGGAGCCAAAGCCAAGCAGGTCTAGGTCTCGGGTGGGTCGATGAATACCTGGTTCCCAAATGGCGAAGAGTGTCGCTCCTTTCAGCAGAAATTGGTTTCGGAATTTTGATTTCCCCAACCGATAGAGCAGACGCTCGATGGCGTAGCGAGTGAGGGTTAGGCTGAAGTCCTCCCCGTTCTTTTTGCTGAGATTGAATAAGCGGGCACGAACCGACGCTGACAGATCTGTGGGTTTCGGTTTGGTCATACCATTGCCTCGAGGTAAGGCGTGATCACCTTGCCGACCCGACAGACCCGAGCCGCTTCCATAATCTGGTCAATCGAGCACCTCTTCTCTTCACGGACTTGCTTGAGCGCTTCAATCACCACATCTAGTCCGATCTGATTCCGAAATTTGAAGCAGTCGGCGATCGTTTTTGCGGCAGAGTAGATCTTCACCTGAACACCTTCGATGTTATGAGTTTCTATTCCCCAATACAGGGCCTTCCCCGACATCCACACGATTCTGACGGGAATATGCTCATAGTTTGGGGTCCAGTTCGACTTTGGCAGGGATAGCCACACCTCGTGCGGCATTTGAGTCCCTAGGTTGTGCAGTCGAAGTGCCGTCAGCAGGCACATCACAGCCTTGGGGCTTTTCTTGGCAGCCAGCACGATGGAGTGATTTTGAGATATAGCGCTTTCCGGGCGTTGATAGAGGCCGCGCCCTACCTTTTCCAGAAAGCCGGCATTCACGGCTTGAGCGATTTTTACTCGGTAGAGCCCTGCAGCCTCCAGCTCTGCGGTTCGCATAACTTCTGAATCACGAAATAGGTGCTGGATAGTCTGTTCGGTCATAGACGGTATTTACTAAACCTAGTTACTTATTCACAAGTAACTAGCTTTTGTAAATATTAGATTATCCGACCAGAACCTCCCCTGCCCGGGTGCGTCGGATGCCAGTGAACACGAGCTATCTCGTCGTTTCTGAGCACGATCGTTTCGCCGATATCCAGCTGCGCGAATTGGTTTGGAGGACAGATGTAATCCCAGCGGCTGGAAAGGGTTTCAGAAGAACTGGATTGGCTGCCGCGATTGCTTCGGCTTCGGGAGGTGGACTTGGCGGTCTGCTGGCCTTTTCCGCACTGTTCGGCCGCCCATTGCCTGGTGGCAGCGTGATTTTGGGGGCCGAAAATCCGAGTCGCCATAAGTCCGAAGAGTCCTTCGCGCGCGAGTTGGCCGATCCGCTGATCCACCACCGAAAGGTTTTGGGTGAGAAAGAACACAGCCACTTTAAATTCACGGATGACCGCCATCTTCTCCATCAGGTCGGTGGTTACCAGTTCCTGACCCTCATCTAGAATCAAGAAGGAGTGATGGTCTCGCTTTGCTTTGACCGCTTCCCGGCAGAAACAGAACTGCAGGATCGCGTTGGCAATTCGCCCTGAGTCTGAGGACAGGACAGGCAGACCGACGACACAGATCTTCCCGTTATCGAACAGATCTCGCATCGAAAAGGTGGACTCACCACTGAAAAGCGAGCGCAGCGGCTCACGGCTTAGTTGGTCCAGGACTCCTTCAACGGTCGCTACGAGCGAGCTTTGTAACCCACCGGATTGATGCGGAAACGTCTCCATGAAGTAATGAGCGGCTTTGCCTGCGTCGGAGTCATTCGAGGCGCGGGCAGATTGAATAGCCGCCCACATCGGATTGCCAGTTCGCCAATTGGGATCCTGAAGCTCCGCTGGTGTCTTCGCGCGACTATCGAAGAGTGTGGCCGCTAGTAAGAGGTCCAGTTTTCCAGCCTGCACCTGGCACAGCGCGAAAAGGTGACGGAAGACCAGTTGTAGCTGCTGCTTCCAGAATGAGGCGTCGCTGCCGGTGTGATTTCCTTTGTTCAGGGCCTCCGAAACTCCCGTGAGAAGTGCAGCCGCCTCGTTGATGTCAGTTATTGAAGCGAACGGATTGAAAACACTGTGGGCTTTGTCATCGAAAAGAATGAGGTCTGCGTCCCGTGATTCCGCGCAGATGCACTCTGACATATCGGCGATCATGGAGTCCTTGACCGTTGGGATTAGGCCGCCCCAGCCGTCACGAAGCATCGCCCGAAGGGGTGTGCGCAATAGAGTTGTTTTACCGCGTCCGATGGAGGCAATGGCCAGCATGCCTTCGGTGAGAGATCTGCGAGTCAGCGTGAGCTGACTAAGTTGAAGCATTTCTCGTTCAGATACCGATGGCTCCGGCCCGATCAGGGCGGATTCGATTCGTTCGAGCAGCGTGTTCATCGCGGAGACGGGACTACGAATTGCACGCCGTGCGTTTTGCCGTTTGAAGTCAGCCACGAGCCGGAACTTACGGCGCCGGATCCCTCGATATGCACTCTGAGTGAACGATCCTCTGTGCCGGAAAGTTCCAAACTGAGGCCATAGTATTCAAATGCCCGAACTTGGCGATGGGCCTGTTCTCGTGCGCGAAAATCATCGTGGAACCACCACGCCACACTCGCTGCGCCTGCAACTGCAGCCAGCAGCATGAATCCGAATACGACGGATAACCGAACCGTTCGCTGACGGTGAATCTGGCGGTTGAGTCGATCGACGCCGACCCGCAGCTGATCGACTTCCTTCGACAGTGGAGCGACTGACAGTTTTTCCCCAATCTGCGGAATACTGTCTTCAATCGTCTGCGTAATACTCGCCTCGAGGTTCTTGCCGGTTTCAGCGGTCTGCACCCGGTTCTGTTCGAGAAGAGCCTCCCATTTGCTAGCCTGGCCGGAGAGCACTCTTTCTAGCTCGGAGGGAAGCTCTCTTCCGAATGCAGATGTAGCTTCAAAAACGAGAAGGAGACGGCTGAGGACTCCGTCGTCGTCACGTCCTTCTAGGATGTCGTTGAAGGCCTCTCGGGCGCGCTGCTGTTTCTCGTTCGGTAGTGCTGCGATGCATGCCTCGATGTAGGATGGAGATGCCACCTTTAGATCCCTGAGAGGTTGAGGTTGGCACCCCGCCGCCGTTGGGAAGCGACGGGACTGGGAGGTGGCTGCTTCTTTGAGATGACCCCGTCAGCATCATCTGCCGGGAGCAGCAGATGGGCGACTTCATCGAGTCGGGTGAAGACCCCTTTCACCCAAGATTGAATCACCATCTTCGTCATGACGTCGAAGCCAAGATCATCGTTCATTGCAGCTTCGACATGGGTGATCCCCCGTCCCTGCTCGCTTTCCTTGGCAGCGAGTTGATTACGGGCGATGGCCAAAAGGCAGGGGATTTCGACAAAGCCCGCGCCGAGTTTCCTTAGGTCCTGTTCCAAGGGACTACCATCAAGCATTCTTGTGTGGGGAGCTCTGGCTCGATTCCGAACTACGAGGTAGTCAACTGAGTCTCCCAACCTACGGACGGACCCGTCGATATCGTCCATGATCTCGAGATCGTCTGATGGAAACAACAGGGCCGTGACCCTTCCGCCTTCACTGGCATAAAGGGATGTAAACTGGGTTGTCTCGATCGCGTCCAAGAGAAGCGATGCTAGATGGGCTCGGGGATCGATACCGGAGATTCGGTGGGGCAGCGTAGCTCGCAGCGCGCGGATCGCGTCCCCCTGGGGTTCCTCGCTCAAAGGAACAGAATTAACCTGGCCGGGAAACCACCGCGAGTAGCTCTGATGATCAGGGTCGAGGTCAAACCCACGCCATTCAAAGGAGTGGTGGTCCCACCACTGCGAAATTGCAGCGACCGTGGTCGACTTCCCGGTGTTTCCCCGTTGCGTCAGCGCAACGACGAGACGTTTGCTTTTCGTGTGGCTCATACCTTAAGGGGTGGCGTCAACTCGGTCGCCTGAGACTTCGATGTATTGACTGATCCGTCGATGAA
>JABIRI010000025.1 GCA_018667915.1 Opitutaceae bacterium
ATGAATTTTTCGGCGCGTAGTGGGAAGTTTCCCGATCCCCTCGGGCTAAGTTCACCCGTGAGTCTCGGGTTTACGATCGGAGCGGAAGTATTTGCGGCCGCGTTTGTGGTGCTCGGGTTGTTTACCCGTCTTTCAGCCGCGGCGGTGATCTTCACCATGGGGGTCGCCTTCTTTGTGATGCACAACGGAACCTTCATCGGCGAAGGCAATGGTGAGTTGGCCATGGTTTACCTGATAGCTTTCCTCGTGATTTTTGTTTCCGGCGCCGGCAAATACTCGATCGACGGCAAACTGGGCGGTTAACCGCTCACCGTCCCTAAGCATACCTCGCCGTGAACAACCACGCGGCGTAAGCCAAATAGGCGAAGAGGAGCGCGCCGCCTTCCCGGCGATCGATGCGGTGTCCAGTCTGAACGAGTGGCCACAAAGCGAGTGTGATCACGACGAGCATCCCTAAATCGAACGGCTGGAGTGTTACAACGATTCCTCCGGCGGCGATGGCTGCTGCTCCGAGGATACCCAGAAGATTGAAGAGGCTGGATCCGACGACATTGCCAATGGCCACGTCATTTTCGCCTTTCTTTACCGCGACAACCGAGATGGCCAGCTCGGGCAAGCTGGTGCCGATCGCGACAATCGTCAGACCAATCATCGCTTCGCTCCAGCCCCACAAGCGGGCGAGCTCCACGGCGCCGGCCACGAAAAGATCTGACCCATATAGCAGGCCAACGAGACCCAAGAGGGTGAATGTAATTGCAAGGGGGAGCCCCATGGCCGCCGGCACATCCGTGCCGAGGTTCTGGTCGGGATCCTGGCGGGCCTGTCGGATGGTAACCGCGGTATAGATGAATAGTCCGGTCGCGAGACCCATGCCTTCCATCGCGCTGATGTAGCCATTGGCCAGCACGGCCGTGGTCACAAGTGTTGCACCGATCAAGATCGGCACTTCGCGCCAAATGACAGCCCGGTTGGTCGTCAAGGGGCGGATTAGGGCGCAGATACCCAGAATTAACGCGAGATTGCAGAGATTTGAGCCGACGACATTGCCCACCGCAATTTCGGCCGAGCCACGTTGCGCGGCCTGCAGGCTCACAACCAGTTCGGGCGCGCTCGTGCCAAACGCCACTACAGTGAGACCGACGACGAGTGGGGTCAGTCCCAGCCGCAACGCCAAGGCCGATGCTCCCCGCACCAAAAGCTCCGCCCCTAAAGTGAGGACGGCTAAGCCGATGATGAGTGAAAGAGCGGGAGGCATGAGGAGGAACGGTTAGAGCCTCAACGGATCGGCGTCCATCCGGTTGTTAACCCCGAGAGGCGATTGATCCCGTCTCTTTTGTGAAGGGAATTTACGCGTCCAGTTCACTCTGGCCGAGCGAGCAGGGCAGTGGAGCGGGGCGCTCGCAGGTCGATTCGATCGGGATGTGGCGGCCTTCGGCGGGGGATTTGACTGCACCTTCCATAATTTCGATCACGTGATGCGCGAGGTGGCCACTGGCACGATGGGGCCGGCCGCTGATGACGGCGGTGGCGAGGTCGGCGACGCCGGTGCCGCGAGCGCGCCCGGTGGCGTGGGTCATGGGGATCGACTCAAATTTATCGGCGCCCGCGGGTTTGAAGAAACACGGGTCGTCGAACCGGTTCGGATCGCACACATTGAGGGTGCCCTTGGTGCCGTGAATGACAATGTTGGGCAGGTCGGTGTGCGGTGTATCGAAACTCATGACCAGCGTGCCGATTGGGCCGCCGACGAACTCCATGGTCGTGGAAAAGTGAGTGGGGATTTCGACCGGAATTTTTTCTCCGTCGCGCGGTTCACTGGTGATGGTGCGCTCGGCGAAGGTAGTCTGTGCCGCCCCGCTGACGCGAGCCACCGGTCCCAGCAGGTTGACCAACGCCGTGACGTAGTAGGGGCCCATGTCGAACATCGGTCCGCCGCCAAACTTGTAGTAGAAATCGGGATTCGGGTGCCAGGACTCGTGTCCCGGACAAAGCATGAAACCGAGGGCCGAAACCGGCGTTCCGATGAGACCGTCATCGATGGCTTGACGGGCGGATTGTAGACCCGCGCCCATGAAGGTATCGGGTGCGCTGCCGACGCGGAGGTCAGCTGCCGCAGCATCGGCGACGACGGCGGCGGTATCGGCGGCAGTGAGCGCGAAGGGTTTCTCACAGTAGACGTGCTTACCGGCCGCAAGAGCCTGCCGATTGATGTCGGTGTGCGCGCCGGGGATCGTGAGGTTGACGATGATGTCGACATCGGGCCGGGCGAGGAGGTCATCGGCCGAGCCACCAAATGCGAGGCCGTGTTTTTCGGCGGTCGCCTGAGCATGCGGCACATTGATGTCCGCGCAGGCGGTGATCTTGATGATGTCGGTGTAGTTCTGGCAGCCCTCGAAGTAGGCGTTGGAAATATTACCGCAGCCAATCAGGCCGATATTGGTGGGAGTCATTTTTAAAGTAGCGAGTAGTGGGTAGCGAGTAGAGCGTGGTGAGAAGAGTCCGGAAAGGTGAGGCTATCGGGAATGCAGTGCGTCAGCCATGCTCGCTACTTCCGGAATCATAGATTTCCGGCGGCCCAGCGGAGGCCGCGGATATTCATCTCGAGGGCGGCGGGGCAGCGATCGAATTCGGCGAGTTCGTGGCCGAGGCCGCCATAGAATACGCGACCTTTTCCCCAACGTTTTATCCACGCGATCGGCATGGGCACGGATTGGCCTTCCCAGTGATAAATGGTTTCGGCGAGAACGTGCACCCCCGGATCGATCAACATGTAGTATTGCTCGGAGTTGTAACGAAATTCGGAGGGGATGCCCTCCATGATCACGTGATCCGGATCGGTCACGGACACGTCGTATTCGTCAATCACGGGATGGGCGACGAACATACCGCCGACCATCCACTTGAACTCAACGTCACCGCGGAAGGCGTCTCCCATTCCTCCGTGAAAACCGCCTAGGTTGGTGCCGGCGTGAACGGCGTCGCGCAGGGCTTTGGACTGTTCGGGCGAGATTTCGCCCATAGTCCAATTGGGCACGATCAGATCGTAGGATGACAGATCAAGTTCGGTCAGGCAAGAGAGGTCGGTCTCGAGCTGGCATTCGAAATCGTATTTGGCCAATTCTGCGGCGTAGCGGGCGGTAAAGGCTTCGGGGGCATGGCCATCCCAGCCACCACTGATAAAGAGAACGCGTTTCATAAACCCCTATTGAGATCGGATGTCCCGAAAATCGCAAAGCGACAAAACAGTCTAACGCTCGAATCGGGCTGGCATCTTTGTTGTTCGGTGTGCCACGTTGGCGGGTCTGTCCCGTTTCTATGCCTATTCTGACCATCAATGACCTCTCCCATGCCTTCGGCGGGCCGCCTGTGCTCGACGACGTGAATCTGCAGATTGATGCGGGTGATCGGGTCTGTTTGGTCGGCCGCAACGGCAGTGGGAAATCGACCTTCATGCGGTTGTTGGCGGCGGAGATGAAACCCGATACCGGCACGATTGTGCGGTCACCCGGTGCTCGGATCGCGCGTTTACCGCAGGAGATTCCCCACGATGTGACCGGTTCGGTCTACGATGTCGTGGTCTCGGGAATGGTGCCGCTTTCTGATCACGAGGAGGAATGGGAGCAGGACGTCCGCATTGAAAACCTGCTGGAACGCATGGACCTTTCGTCGACCGCCGATTTTGCGGCTCTGTCGGGCGGAATGAAGCGGCGGGTGCTGCTCGCTCGGGCCCTAGCGGGTGGTCCGGAGCTGTTGCTGCTGGATGAGCCGACCAATCACCTTGATATCGCGAGTGTCGAATGGCTGGAGACATTTTTGGCCGAGTCGAAATTGGCCCTGTTTTTCGTGAGCCATGACCGCACATTTCTTAAAAAACTCGCCACGCGCATCGTTGAATTGGATCGGGGTCGACTCACGGATTGGAACTGCGATTACGATACGTTCGTGGTGCGTCGCGCCGAACGCCTCGAGGTGGAGGAGCGCGAACGCGCGTTGAAGGACAAGCGGCTGGCGCAGGAAGAGGCATGGATTCGTCGTGGCGTTAAAGCGCGTCGCACCCGCGACCAAGGCCGTGTTTCCCGGCTGAAAGCCATGCGGGCCGAACGCCGTGCGCGTCGTGATCTGACGGGAGACGCCACCATCAAGGTCAGCGAATCTGAACGCAGTGGACAGCGCGTCGCTGAAACCATCGGCCTCAGTTTTGCCTACCCGGGAGGCGAATCGATCGTCGAGGGACTCAATTTATTGATCAACCGCGGCGACAAAATTGGCCTGTTGGGACCGAATGGTTCCGGCAAGACGACCCTGGTTAAGCTCCTGCTCGGGCAGCTCACACCTACGGCGGGTGAAATCAAGGAGGGGACCAAACGGGAGGTAGTTTACCTCGATCAACTGCGCGATCAGATCGACGACAATAAATCGGTCGCTGACAATGTGTCGGAAGGAAACGACTTCGTGCTTTTCGAAGGCAAAAAAAAGCACGTCATCAGCTATCTGGAGGATTTTCTTTTCGAACCGGATCGATCCCGCACACCAGCCCGGGTATTGAGTGGGGGAGAGCGCAACCGTCTCTTGCTCGCGCGCCTCTTCACCAAGCCAGCTAACGTGCTGGTCATGGATGAACCGACCAATGACCTCGATGCCGAGACACTTGACCTCTTGGAAAACCTTTTGGTCGAATTTACCGGCACGTTACTGCTCGTGAGCCATGATCGCGATTTTCTGGATAACGTCGTCACCAGCACCCTGGTCGCGGAAGGTCAGGGGAGGTGGGCCGAATACGTGGGTGGATATTCCGATTATGTGGCGGACCGGACGCGTAATGTCAGTCCGACTGATGGACAGCGCTCAAAATCGAAATCTTCATGGATCAAAAAGAAGACTTCGAAACCGCGTAATTTGAACGGGAAGGAGAAGGCAGAGTTGGCCGCGCTACCAGCGAAGATCGAAGCCTTGGAGACGGAGCAGGAGGCTCTGACCGCTAAGTTGGCCGATCCCGATTTCTACGCGAATGAAGCAGGCGAAGTGCCCAAAGTGAAGGCGCGTCTTGAAGCGATCGAGGCCGAGACGTTGGCAGTTTTCGCGCGTTGGGAAGATTTGGAAGCTATTCAAACCGCAAGCAGTGGGGCAGGATAGATTTCAACCACGGATGAACACAGATTTACTCTGATAGCGTAACGCCTACCGGCTTCACGTCGTTTTTTTCTAAACACGTATTGGAGTCATCAGGGCTGAGCGGGCTCCGTGATTTAGTGAAGGGTTGAGAACTAAAACGTGGGCTAAGTATGTGGTGGCCCAACGCAAAGTGGGCGAGTGTGCTCGATCTGATGCTAATTCATCGTATTGTGGATTCGGACGGGTGATACTGGCAGGCTATTCCGGGTCGTTGCACGATATCGGCCGAGGAACTCGCCACGGTCGATCGTCGTCGAAGCTCGGATTATAATCCATTATGCGCGATGACTATCTCAACGAGGCCCTTAAAGTGGTCATCGATCCCAACCTATTGGTGAATCTCGTTTCGCGACGCGTGAAACAGCTCCGCCGGGGCGGACGTCCCTTGATCGAATCGCTCGAAAAATTGGCGTTGGAAGACGTCGCTTTACGGGAAATCTACAAAGGGAAAATTACCTGGGAAGTGCCTGATATGTTTGATGGAGAGGATTCGTAAGCATGGAGCTTATGGTGGACTGGTGGCTCTTTGTGCCGGCGGTATTGCTCCTACTTTTCCCCGGTGAATGTTTGATGTCTTCGGATATCGAACTCCTAAGCTATGATCGGATGGGTAATCGATCGGCAGCGGTTAAGCGTCGCCGATGGGTTTACGTGCGTTGGTTGGATCCGTTACGGGCATTTGGCGGAGCATTTGCACTTAAAGTTTCCCTGCCGCTGACAACCGATTTGTGGCACTATCTGCCCGGTAAAGAATACGGCGTTTTCGTGGCGATTTTGATCGTCGGCATGATTGTGCAGTTACCAACCCGAAGGGAAGAGGGCGCGTTGTTGTCGCCGTTGGGCTATGCAATGGGAGTCATGTTTGCGGTGGTGCCTTGGCCAGTGGCGGGAGTCGGGCTGATAGCGGGCCTGACCACTCTCATTGCCTTTCGTCATTTTGGCTCGTTCTTTGGTTTCGCTGCAGTGGGAGCTGCATTGGTCGGGCTGCTGTTTCAGGTGGCAGTGATTTGGCTACTCCCTGCCGTTTGCTTGATGCTCATTCCTCTCATCGCGGCTTTGATGACGGGCCGTGCTCTGGAAGCGCCGGTCCCGGCCGAAGAGAAGAGCTGATAAAGAGCCGGAATTTTCCGGCTCATCGCTTCTCGCGAGTGGTGAAGCGGATTCGTGGTTGAAAAACCGCGTCGGAGTTGCCGTCTCTTTAGGTTCCGGCACTTCCCATGTTTACCAATATCTCCTGCTATAAATTCGCCCACTTGAGTGATTTGAAAACACTCAAGGCGGAGTTGTTGGCGACGTGTAAGGAGCGGGAGTTGAAAGGAACGATTCTTTTGGCGAACGAAGGGATTAATTTATTCATCGCCGGTCCTCGAGCTGCGATCGATGAAGTTGTCGCGATTATCCGGGCGATTCCGGGTCTCGAGGGATTGGCACCCAAATATAGCGAGAGTGATCATCAGCCGTTTAATCGCATGCTCGTGCGACTGAAGAAAGAGATTATTGCGTTTGGCGTGGAAGGGATCGATCCCTCCACCCGCACCTCACCGAAGCTGAAGGCGGCCGAGCTCAAACAGTGGCTCGACGACGGCAAGCCGGTGACGTTGCTCGACACGCGCAATGACTACGAAGTGAAACTCGGTACGTTCAAGGATGCGGTGCCGGCCGGCATTGATTCGTTTCGAGATTTTCCCGATGCGGTGGCGAAGTTGCCGGAGGATCTCAAAGATCAACCTGTCGTCATGTTCTGCACCGGTGGTATCCGCTGCGAAAAAGCCGGGCCCTACATGGAACGGGAAGGGTTCAAGGAAATCTACCAACTCGATGGTGGCATCCTGAAGTATTTTGAAGAAGTCGGTGCTGATCACTACAATGGTGAGTGTTTTGTCTTCGATCAACGCGTAGGGGTGGACCCGGCCTTGCGTGAATCCGAATCGACCCAGTGTTTCCAGTGTCAAACTCCGCTGACGGCGGAAGAGCAGGAACATCCGCACTATCAACCACCTCACAGTTGCCCGCACTGTTACGTCCCCGACGCCGAGAAAGAGCGCCAGGCTCTCGCGGCAAGGCAGGCTAAATTGGATGCGCTGGTCGACCCGCTGCCGGGATCGGTGCCGTATGACAACCGCCGGCCGTTTACCGTGCCCGGAGAGCATGATGGCGCCACCTTTGGGGATGCGTTGGCGGCAGTATTTTCACATCTCACACGTGAACATTGGCAGGGCATCGTCGATGCACAGCGGATGGTGGATAGCACCGACCAATTCGTAACGTTGGACCGGATCGTGAGGGCTGGGGAGTATTACGCCCAGCTTCAACCCGCGTTGACTGAACCGGCCGTCAACGCAGGCATCCGTCTCATCTACGAAGACGAAGCGATTGTCGTGCTCTCCAAACCCGCGCCGTTGCCGATGCATCCCGGCGGCCGGTTCAAGCGCAACACGCTCGATTATTTTCTCACTCAAATATATTCACCGCATCACCCGCGTCCGGCCCATCGATTGGACGCGAATACGAGCGGCTTAGTCGTGTGCTCGCGCACCCGTCGCATCGCCGGCCAACTTCAGCTGCAATTCACCGAAGGTAAGGTCAAAAAAACCTACCTCGCGCGAGTGCATGGCAAACCGGCTGAAGAAACCTTCATCTGTGAAACGCCCATCGGCACAGCCGTGGGCCCATCCGGAAACCGAGCCCTCGACCCCATCAAAGGCCGCGCCGCCCGCACGGAGTTTAAGTTACTGTCGTATCAAGAAACGGATGACACCAGTCTCTTGGAGGTGAAACCCATCACGGGCCGCACCCATCAAATCCGTCTCCACCTGCAGTCGCTCGGTCTCCCCATCGTAGGCGACCCCATCTATGGCGACAAACCTGCTAAGCCCGGCGATCCCGCAACGCTTCCTGTATCCGCGCCCCCGATGTGCCTGCATTGTTTGGAGCTGAGCTTTATTTTGCCGCAATCAGTGGAATTGGTAAGTTTTCGGGACGAGCACCCCGTGTGGTCGATTGGTTTATGAATGAAGAAAGCGAAGGAATTGAATCGGAGAGTTCAGGGCCGGTCTTGAGCTTGATGGAGGCTCGGGTATTGGGGTGTTTGATGGAGAAGGAGGCGACGACGCCGGATCTTTATCCGCTGTCGCTCAATAGCCTCGTCAATGCCTGTAACCAGAAGAGCAACCGGTCTCCCGTCATGGCGGTTGATGAAGAGCCTGTGACGGCTGCTATCGAACTGCTGAGAGGGAAACACCTGCTCACCTTGTTCTCCGGGGCCAATGCGCGGGCGATTAAATACCGCCACCGATTTCCCGAGATCTGGCCGATCGAACCGGCTGCCCAAGCCATGCTTTGTGAGCTCATACTCCGTGGTCCGCAAACGGCCGCAGGATTGCGCGGCAATTGTGAGCGGCTGGCTGCCGTGCCAGATTTGGCCGATTTTGAAGAGCTGTTGTCGGACTTGGCCGCTCGCCCGGGTGGTGCACTGGTGCAGAAATTGCCGCGCCAAGCGGGGCAAAAGGAAAGTCGGTGGGCTGCTGCTCTCGTCGAGGGCGCTGAACAGTTGGTGGTAAGTGAAGGTAAATCCGGGGGGGCATTTTCGGCAGACACTCCGGCGCTTCGCGCGTCCGTTGGCGTTGAGTTGAAACTGCCGGCGATGGCGAAGGCCCGTATCGCGTCTCTCGAAGCTGAGGTGGCCGAATTACGTGCGGAGTTGGCTCAACTTCGGGATTCTCTGGGAGGATGAATTTGGACTGGCTGGATGGCTGGAACGAAATTGGCCACAAGAGGCACAGAAGACACAAAACCAGCAGGATGATTTAGTATTTTAGAGATCGCTGAGAAGCGCGGAGGCACACCGTTTAGAGATGCTTTGATGGAGCGTTATTCTTTGTGATTTCTGTGCCTTTTGTGGCTATTGAATCAGTGCATCTATTCTGCGGGTGGTTTCCACATGAGGCCGAGTGGGGTGCCGGTCTCGGACTCTAACATGGTTTTAAGGTTGCTTAGGATTCCCGGCCAGCCGCGGCTGACGCCATGAATGATCTGACTGTCGGTCGCGAAGTCTTCGTGGATGACGGTGAACTTCACTGCGTCGCCGGTGGGACCGAACTCCACGGCTTCAGCGGCTTCGATCAGGTAGGTGACTTGGGACGCCTTTTCGGGAACGCCTTCTACACGGAAGGTGAAGACGAGTTTGGAGGGAGGAGTGCTCTCCAGCACTTCGCCGTCCCAATCGAGGGTGCCGTCGTCTTTGTCGAAACTTTGAACAGCATCGCCTTGGCCCCAGGAGGATTTGACGACGTTGCCGAACCAGTAACGGGGCACGACGTCATCGGTGGTGAGGGCGGCCCACAGTTTTTCCGGAGTGGTGCGAATGTAGGTGGTGTAGACGAATTCAGGTTTAGGAGATGTAGACATGATGGGAGGGGTTGGTGACGCAGAAGGGAACGAAAGCTGATGGCTTGGTTTTCTTTGTTGCCGGCCGTGAACTAGATCAGTTTTCGGTTTCCAGTTTGGTTTTGAGTTGGTGGAGGGTTTCGAGGCGGGCGGATTCAAAAGGCTTGATCCATCGTCGGGAGATTTCGTGCAGGGGCACAGGATTGAGGTAGTGGAGTTTTTCGCGTCCGCGGAATACGGAGGTGACGAGGTTGGCCCGCTCCAGAATGACCAAGTGCTTGGTCACTGCCTGGCGGGACATTTTCAAGGGGGCGGCGAGTTGAGAAAGGGTTTGGCCATTATCCTCCCGCAAACAGTCGAGAATCTCGCGGCGGTGAGTATCGGCTAAGGCTTTGAAGACTTCGTCCATCGTTCTTAATACATGCAACTAAAAGGTTGCATCTCAAGTTTTGGGAAGATGAAAATGATGTCGGACGTTGACAGGGGGCGTGGGGTGATTGCGCTGGTTCTCTTACGCGTATGACTGACAAAACTTTGCCCTTCTCCAAGGACCAGCTCGAGGCCATCGCCGCCGAGGTGCCCACGCCTTTCCATGTCTACGACGAGACGGCGATGCGGGCCAATGCGCGCGCGTTTTTCGATGCGTTTGCCTGGGTGCCTGGTGGCTTCATTAATTTTTATGCGATCAAGGCGCTGCCAAATCCGCACGTGATCGAGGGCCTGAAGGCGGAAGGTATGGGCGGGGATTGCTCATCGTTCGGTGAACTGAAGCTCTGCGAAGCGGTGGGAATTACGGGCGAGAGTATCGTGTTCACATCCAACGATACCCCGGCCTATGAATTTCAGGAGGCGGCAAAATTGGGCGCGATCATCAATCTGGATGATATTAGCCACATCTCGTTTCTCGAGGAGAGTTTGGGAGGCACGCTACCGGAGTTGGTATGCTGTCGCTACAATCCGGGGCCATTGAAGGCCGGTAACGTGATCATCGGTAAGCCGGAGGAGGCGAAATACGGCTTTACGCGGGAGCAGTTGTTCGAGGGATATCGTATGCTTCGCGATAAGGGCGTGAAACGCTTCGGCCTCCACACGATGGTGGCCTCGAACGAACTCAACCCTGACTACTTCGTCGAGACGGCGCAGATGTTGTTTGATCTCGTGGTCGAGTTGAACCGCGAGCTCGGAATCACATTTGAGATCGTGAATTTGGGTGGCGGCATCGGTATCCCTTATCGGCCGGAAGAGACTGCGGTCGATCTGGCCTACGTCGGCGCGAAGATTCAAGAGGCCTATGAGGCGACGATCGTAGCCAACGGTCTCGGACCGGTGCGAATCGCGATGGAATGTGGACGTATGGTCACCGGACCCTACGGCTACTTGGTCGGGCGCGTCCTACACAAGAAGGCGATCTACAAAAATTACGTGGGGCTCGATGCCTCGATGGCCAATTTGATGCGGCCTGGCATGTATGGCTCCTACCATCATGTAAGTGTTGCGGGTAAGGAGGCGAATGACGCCGCGCCTGCGTCGCGCAAAGTTTATGATGTCACGGGTTCGCTTTGCGAAAACAATGACAAGTTCGCGATCGATCGGGAGATTGCCGATCCTGAGATCGGGGATCTGGTCGTGATCCACGACAGCGGAGCGCACGGGCACTCCATGGGCTTCAATTACAACGCCAAGCTCCGTTCCGCCGAAGTGCTCTGGCAGAGAGACGGAAAGTGGAAAGTCATTCGCCGCGCCGAAACGCTGGCGGATCACTTTGCGACGCTAGATTATCCTGGGTTAGGTTGATCCGGTGGATGGGTGGGCGCGGATAGCGCCGCGGTTCGTCCCTACCTTCTGAAATTATACTTCCGGCACGGGGAGTTCGAACTCTTCGAGTAGCGCGTCGATCAGCGCGAGTTTTTGATCGTGTGGCATCGCGGGGTGGAGCCCGACATGGCGGAGCGTGCCGTCGGGGGCGACGATGGCCATATGCGGGATGCCGGTGATGCCATAGTCGGGGTTGAAAACTTCCTGTTCGCTGAAAGCTATGGTCCAATTGATGTCCATCTTCGCGATGTAGTCATTCATCAAGGCATGCTCTTTGGCGGGATCATCGCGCACGACGATGGGTGCGGGTTCGAGGCCATGGACGCGGCCTTGCAGGCTCGTGACGCCGACAACTTCCACGGCGGAACCAGCGTAGTGCTCGGTGAGCTCACGCACTTGAGGAAAGGATCGCACGCAAGGGCCACACCACGTAGCCCAGAAATCGAGCACGACGACCTTGCCCCTGAGGTCGGAAAGGTGAGTAAGCCCATCGGCAGTGGCCCAGGTAAAATCGAGTTCGGGCGCGGGAGCTCCAATCAAGCGTTCATGGAGGGTGGCTTGTTGGGCCTGCCGCTCGACCGAGGCGATGGCGTTCGTGGCAGCGCCAGCCGCTTCGGTGCCGGGAAATTCTTCCACCAATTCGTTGAGGACCGTTAGAGCGAAATCCAGATCTTCGAGGACCTGGGCATGAAACGAGGCTTGAACGAGTGAGATCGCGGCGACGTCTTCGGATCGTTCGCCAGCGTATTTGGTCCGTAGATCGGTGAATGCTCCAATTTCTTCGGCAAAGAATTCCGCACGGTCACCGGCTGGCGGGCCAGCTTTGAACTTAGTGTTTATCTTCTCAACCAGCGCCATCAAATCCGCCTCGGCAGGCGATGAAGGTTCGTCCTCTTGAGCGAGAAGAGAACCGCTGAGGAGGAGCGCGAAAACGAGATTCCGCATGACTAAAAAACGAAAGATCATGGTCTTCAAGATTAGCATGCACCTAAGAGGCGCAACCGTGAAGGTATCTTCCCGTAGGAAAAAATAAAATTTGGGACTGTTTCCGAAATTGCCTTCTTTCGGCTGCTTCAGACGGAATGGAGGGCCGCACGCAATGCCGCCAGTTCG